>DATIFC010000089.1:0-3338 GCA_035455445.1 Gaiellaceae bacterium
CGCGACGAGCTGCGGGGCGCCGATGTGCGGGTGCCGCAGGACGATCACGTCCGGGTCGTACGCGGCGAGCGTCAGCGCCGTGTCCTTCAGCGACTCGCCCTTGTCGACGGCGGAGCCCGCGGCCTTGATCGACATCGTGTCCGCGGACAGCCGCTTCGCGGCGAGCTCGAAGCTCGACGACGTTCGCGTCGACGACTCGTAGAAGACCGTCACGACCGTCCGGCCGCGCAGCGTCGGGAGCTTCTTCACCTCGCGCTCGAGGCTCCGCGAGAAGCTCGCAGCGGTCGCGAGCAGCCGCTCGACGTCCTCGCGCTCGAGGTCGCCGATCGAGATCAGGTGCCGCCGCGGCGGCTGCCTTGGCGGGAGGAAGCCCTCCCGCATGACGTGGATGTCAGCCATCGGTCTCCTTCGGTGACGGGACGAGCAGGACGCGGTCGATCTCGTCCACCTCGACGAGCTCGACCTGGATGCGCTCGTCGCGGGCGGTGGGCAGGTTCTTGCCGACGTAGTCGGGGCGGATGGGCAGCTCGCGGTGGCCGCGGTCGGCGAGCACGGCCAGCTGGACGCGCTCGGGGCGGCCGTAGCCGAAGAGGGCGTCGATCGCCGCCCGGATCGTGCGGCCGGTGTAGAGCACGTCGTCGACGAGGACGCAGGTCATGCCCTCGAGCGGGAAGTCGAGCGTCGTCGAGCGGACGAGCGGCTGGGGGTGCCGCGGCGCTTCGCCGCCACGCACGTGGACGTCGTCGCGGTGGAAGGTGATGTCGAGCTGGCCGAACGCGACCTCCGTCCCGCTCAGCTCCTCGATGCGGTGGCGAAGCCGTTGTGCCAGCGGCACGCCGCGGGTGTGAATGCCGACGAGCGCGACGCGCGAGAGGTCGGCGTTGCCCTCGACGATCTCGTGCGCGATACGCGTCAGGGAGCGCGCGATCGCGTCGCCGTCGAGGATCGTTCGCGCAGCAGAGGTCTCGGCGGCTATCGGCCGCTCAGGGCGTGACTCACCTTCGACTCCTTCTCGGCCTCACGGGACCGGGTTAAAGGGGTGGTTGTTTGTCGGTGCGGAACCCTAGTGCGTCGGCCGGACGTTACTGGTCGGGCACGGGGAGAAGCAATTCGATCTCGTCGTGGCGGCGGTAGAACTCGAGGCTCGGACGCGTTTCGTCGGTCGGCGTCCGACTCACGAGCGCGTCGAAGGCCGGCGCGATTCGCCTGTAGAGCGCGGGCGGCTCGCCTCGCAGGCGGGCGCGCAGGTAGCGGCCGCCGGGGAGAGCGCCCTCCTCGAGGCCGAGCGCCGTCGCGTCGTCGCCGTCCTTGATCACGACGCAGGCTCGGTACTCCTTCTCCCGCGGGTAGAAGGCGCCGTAGAACTTCCGACCGCGCGTCCCGACGAGCTCCTCCAGGCGCTGGAACGCGGGACCGAACTCCAGCGGGTCATCCGCCGTGCGGACGAACATCACGCCGATCTCCTCGCGCTCGACCGGCGTGGCGTGGAGCGGATCCCCCATCGACCGCACCCTACTCCGCGACCGACGCGATCGCGATCAGCCACTCGACCCGGTAGTCGACCCGTTCCGGAAGCTCCCGTTCGGCACGCGCGAGGCCCGTCTCGTACTCCTCGTCCGTGATCAGGTCGAAGGTCGAGATGTGCTTGCCGCGGATCCGCTCGAGGGCGTCCTCCCGAGCGAGCCACCCGCGCTGCGAGAGGCGGCTGAGCGCGGCCTCTCCGAACCCCGCGCCGCGCAGCCCGGCCTCGAGCTCGGGTGCCGTGGGGAAGCGCTGGCGATCCGCCGCCTCCATCGACGGGAAGAGCTCGTTCAGCCAGAACGAGTCGAAGTACGACGGGTCGAAGGTCGCCACGGCGAAGCGGCCGTCGCGGGTCAGGACGCGGTACGCCTCGGCGAATGCCCGCGGTCGGTCGACGAGGTGTGCGACGAGCCACATCGTCGCGCGCTCGAACCAGCCGTCCTTGAACGGCAGCTCCTCGGCGGAGCCGCGCTTGAGGCCGGCACCGCCGACGCGCGGGCGTGCGACCTCGAGCATCTCGGGGGAGGGGTCGACGCCCCACGCCTTCGCCACCTCGGCCAGCCGGGCGAGAAAGCGGCCGGTGCCGCAGCCGATGTCGAGCACGCGCCGGCCGGCCAGGTCGGCCTCGCGGATCAGCGCCTCCGCGACCTCCCGCCAGTTGTCGTCGTAGGGGCGCAGCCGGTCGTAGACCGCGGCGCGCGCGGAGAAGTCAGGCGATCTCGTCAGGCTCGGTCAGCGACTCGATCGCCTCGCGCGCGGCGTCGAGCTCGGCCTCGGGGACGAGCACCTTCTGCGGCGCGTCCTCGACCGCGCTCGGGTGGTGCTCGACCGCCGTCTCGAGCTCCGCCGCGATCCCGGCCGCGCGGAGCAGCTCCTGGATCTCCTCGGCCTCGGCAACGCTCTCGGCGAGCGCCACCTGCACCAGGGCGCTCACGAGACGGCCTCCGGCTGGGGCTCGGGCACATCGCGCCTGTGGGCCACGCCGCCCTTGACCAGGGCCGGCCCGCCGCGCTCAGGGAACGGCACGTCGATCACGTCGAAGTCCTTGGGTACCACGGTGTCGGGAAAGATGCTACGCGCCTCGCGGGCTGCCTCGGGGCCGAAGTAGCGATTCGAGAGGTGCGTGAGGGCGAGCAGGCCGACCTCGGCCTCGCGCGCAAGCTCGGCCGCCTCGAGCGCGGTCGCATGCGCCGTCTCCTGCGCGCGGTCTCGCTCCTCGTCCAGAAACGTCGCCTCGTGGACGAGTACCTCCGCCCCGCGCGCGGCCTCGAGCACGGTCGCGCACGGCGCCGTGTCGCCGCTGAGCACGACCTTGCGGCCCGGCCGCGGCGGCCCCAGCACCTGGTCCGGCGTGACCGTGCCGCCGCCTGCGAGTGCGACCGGCTCGCCCGCCTGCAGCCGGCCCCGCTCGGGCCCCGGCGGCACGCCGAGGCGGTCGGCGGTCTCGACGTCGAAGCGCCCGGGCCGCTCGTGCTCGAGGAGCGTGAACCCGAGCGACTTGACGCCGTGCGCCACGGGGAAGGTAAGGAGGTCGTAGTCGCCGCGCTCGAGCCGCTCGCCCGGCGCGATCTCGACCAGTTCCAGCGCGTAGGTCAGCCTCCCGAAGACGCGCCGCAGGGCAGCGAAGAGCTCGCGCAGCCCCGGCGGGCCGTAGATCGTCAGCGGCACGTCGCGCCCGCGCAGCGCGAACGTCTTCATCATCCCCGGCAGGCCGAGGTAATGGTCGGCGTGGTAGTGCGTGAGGAAGACCTCGCGCAGGTCGACGAGCCCGACGTTCGAGCGCAGCATCTGCCGCTGCGTCCCTTCGGCGCAGTCGA
>DATIFC010000090.1:0-10819 GCA_035455445.1 Gaiellaceae bacterium
CCCCGGCCCGACCGGATCCCGCTCGCAGCTGCCGCCCGCGCGCGCCGCGGGCGGCGCCCGGCGCCCCTTGTGGTCGCGCTTCTCGCCGCGGCCCTGACGGCGGCCGCAGCTGCTGCCACGGCCCGGTGGGCGCGCGCAGGGAGGCGAGGCAAGCCCGCTCGTATCATTGACGGCGATGCGCTTCTACCTGACCACACCGATCTACTACGTGAACGCTGCGCCGCACATCGGCCACGCGTACACGACGATCGCTGCCGACGTCCTCGTCCGACACCACCGCCAGCGCGGGAACGAGACGTTCTTCCTCACGGGCACCGACGAGAACGCGTCGAAGGTCTACCGCGTCGCCGAGGAGCGGGGTCAGGACCCCAAGGCGTACGTCGACGAGATCGTCGAGCAGTGGCGGGCGCTTCCTGACAAGGTCGATGCGGAGTACGACTTCTTCATCCGCACCACCGACGCGGGCCACCACCGCTTCGTGCAGGAGTTCCTGCAGCGCATCTACGACAACGGCGACATCTATCAGGACGTGTACAGCGGCCTGTACTGCGTGGGCTGCGAAGAGTTCAAGAGCGAGGCCGACCTCGTCGACGGACTGTGCCCAGAGCACGGCGTGGCGCCGGAGCGAATCGAGGAGACGAACTACTTCTTCCGGCTCTCCGCCTACCAGGACCGCCTGCTCGAGCTCTACGACGAGCGGCCCGACTTCGTGGTGCCGCGGAACCGCTACAACGAGGCGCGCAGCTTCATCGAGGGCGGCCTCGAGGACTTCAGCGTCAGCCGGGCCGGGCAGCCGTGGGGCGTGCCGATCCCCTGGGACGAAGGGCAGGTCACCTATGTCTGGGTAGACGCGCTCATCAACTACCTCAGCGCGCTCACTTACGCCCGCGACAACGAGGACCTGCGCGAGCGGTTCTGGCCGGAGGTTCGGCACCTCCTCGGCAAGGACATCCTGCGCTTCCACTGCGTCTACTGGCCAGCGCTCCTCCTCGCGGCGGGGTACGAGGTGCCGCGGCAGCTGTTCGTCCACGGCTGGCTGCTGCTCGAGGAGCGGAAGATCTCGAAGTCGCTCGGGAACGCGCTCGACCCGCTCGACCTGGTCGACGTCTACGGCGCGGACGCGGTGCGCTTCTGGGCGCTGCGCTCGGTCTCGTTTGGACAGGACGGGAACACGTCGCTCGAGGGCCTGCACGAGCGGTACGAGCGCGAGCTCGCCAACGACCTCGGAAACCTCGTCTCGCGGACGACGGCGATGATCGCCCGCTACCGCGACGGCCGCGTCGCTCCGGGCAGCAAGAACGAGGAGCTCGAGGGCACGCTCGAGGCCCTGCGCGGGAAGCTCGCCGAGCGGTTCGACGCCTGGGACCTCAGCGGCGGGCTCGAGGACATCTGGGAGGTCGTCCGCCGGCTGAACCGGTACGTGGAGTCCACGGCACCCTGGCAGCTCGCCAAGGACGAGACGAGGGCCACGGAGCTCGACGCCGTCCTCTACGACCTCGCCGACGGCGTGCGGGCGGTCGCGGTCGCGCTCTCGCCGTACCTGCCGGAGGCCGCGCCGCAGATCCTCGCGGCGCTGCGCCAGCCGGTGGAGCTCGACCTGGAGCAGATCGCGTACGGCCTGACGCCGGCGACGGAGGGCATCGCCGCAGCGGCTCCGCTGTTCCCGCGCGTGGAGCAGCCGACCGCGGCGGCGTGATCGACACCCACGCGCACCTCGACGCGTGCGCGGATCCGGCGGAGGAGCTCGTGGCGCGTGCCCGGGAGGTGGGTGTCGAGCGCATCGTCTCCATCGGCTCGGGGCTCGACTCCTGCCGCGAGACGCTCGCGATCGTGAATCGCAACGACGGGGTCTTCGCGGCGCTCGGCATCCATCCGCACCAGGCGGCCGAGCCCGACGCGGCCGCCGTGGACGAGCTGCGCGAGCTCCTCGCCGGCTCGCGTGCGGTCGCCGTGGGGGAGACGGGCCTCGACCACTACCGCGACTACGCGCCGCGCGACCTCCAGCTCAGGCTCTTCGAGCGTCAGCTCGAGCTGGCCGCGGAGCTCGGCAAAACCGTCGTCGTCCACACGCGGGCGGCCTCCGGGGAGACGGCAGCAGCGCTGTCCGCGTTCGGCGGCACCGTCGTCCTGCACTGCTTCTCCGCGCCCGAGCTCCTGCCGGTCGCGCTCGACCGCGGCTACTACGTCTCGTTCGCAGGCAACGTCACCTACCCCAAGGCCGAGGAGCTGCGGGAGGCCGCGCGCGCCGTCCCGCGCGACCGTCTCCTCGCCGAGACCGACAGCCCCTACCTGGCGCCGCAGCCTCGCCGGGGCCGACCGAACGAGCCCGCGAACGTAATCCACACGGTCGCGGCGCTCGCCGAGGCGCGCTGTGAGCAGCAGGACGAGCTCGAACAGCAGCTGGACGCGAACGCGACAGCCGCCTTCGGCCTGCCGTGAGTCGGCCCGCGGCGAAAAGGGAGCTCGGCCAGCACTTCCTCGTCGACGAGAACCTGCTCGGCGTGATCGGCCGGCTGGCCGAGCTCGGCCCGGACGACGTCGTGCTCGAGGTCGGCCCCGGGCTCGGCGTGCTCACGAGGTACCTCGCCGACCGCACGGCCAACGTCCACGCCGTCGAGCTCGACCGCTCGCTGGAGCCGCGCCTCCGCGAGGCGCTCGGCGAGCGCGGCAACGTCGAGCTCCACTTCGGCGACGCCCTGCGCATCGACCTCGCGCGGCTCGACCCGAAGCCCACGAAGCTCGTCTCGAACCTCCCCTACAACGTGGCGACGCCGCTCGTGGTCGAGAGCCTCGACGGCCTGCCGAGCGTCGGCCTCTGGACGGTGATGGTCCAGCGCGAGGTGGCCGACCGCTTCTTCGCCCCGCCCTCGACGAAAGCCTACGGCGCCGTCTCGGTGCTCGTCCAGCTTGCGGCGGAGCGCACCGGCTTCCACGCCGTATCCCGCAACGTCTTCCGCCCGCGGCCGAACGTGGACTCGGCGCTCGTCGCCTTCCGCCGCCGCGATCTCCCGCCCGACTTCTCGCGCGTGAAGAACGTCGCCGCAGCCGCGTTCGCCCACCGGCGCAAGCGGCTCGCGAACTCGCTCGAGCTGGCCGGCCTCACCGAACGCGAGACCGCGGTCGCCGCGCTCGCCGCGATCGGGCGCGAGCCATCCGTGCGCGCCGAGGAGCTGGCGCCGCCGGAGTTCGTGGCCCTGGCGCGGGCGCTCGTCCCGTGAACCGCGCGCCCGCGACCGCGAAGCTGAACCTCGCGCTCGTCGTCGGCCCGCAGCGCGACGACGGACGCCACGAGGTGGCGACCGTGCTGCAGCGGATCGACCTCGCCGACCGCGTCCGTGTCGAATCCGCGCCCCGGCTGCGCGTCGAGGGCTTCGCCCGGGACACCCTCGTCCGCGCCGCGCTCGAGCGGCTCGCCGAGGCCGCCGGCGTCGAGCCCCGGTGGCACGCGACGATCCAAAAGGCCATCCCGGTGGCCTCGGGCCTCGGCGGCGGCAGCTCGGATGCCGCGACGGCGCTCCGGCTCGCCAACGCCGCGCTGCCGGAGCCGCTTCCCCCCGAGTGCCTGTACGAGCTCGCCGCCGGCCTGGGAGCCGACGTGCCCTTCTTCCTGACCAGCGGGCCGCAGCTCGGCACAGGCACCGGTACCGAGCTCGAGCCGCTCGACCTGCCGCAGGACTACTGGATCCTTCTCCTCCTGCCGAGCGGCGCCGCGAAGGGCTCGACTGCCGAGGTCTACGCGGCCTTCGACGAGGGCGGCGGGGCCGAGGGCTTCGACCAGCGCCGCAGGCAGCTCGCCCGCGCCCTCCGCGAGGCGAGGCGGCCGCGCGACCTCGCGGCGCTGCCGCCGAACGACCTCGCGACCTCGCGGCACGCGGAGCGGCTGCGCGCTCTCGGTGCGTTCCGGGCGGACGTGAGCGGCGCCGGACCGGCCGTCTACGGCCTCTTCCTCCACCGCCAGCCCGCTATCGCCGCCGAGCGCGAGCTGCGGCGCCTGGGGCGCACCTGGATCACGGTTCCTGCTTGGTACGGTTGAGCGATGAGCTACCCGCTCGAGCACGGACCGACCGTCGAGCACGGGTCCAGCCGGACCGGCCGCTGGCTGCGGCTGCACCGCGTCCGGATCATGCTCGGAATCGCGTTCCTCGAGGGGATCGTCGTCGCGTTCTCGCACGACTTCACGAAGTGGACCGTGGTCGGGATCGCGATCCCCGTGCTGGCGCTGTACGTCGTCTGGGGTCGCAACGCGCGCTCGGGCACCATGCGCCAGATCGCCTGGATCGCGGGCGCCTCCCAGGCGCTGGCGGTGGTCGTCGTGATCCTGGGCTTCATTCTCAGCTGGCTCGCGCTCGTCCTCGCCGCGGTGTTCGCTGCGATCGCTCTCCTGTTCCTCTTCTCGGACCGGGGATAAGCAGCACCGCGAGGTTCTAGAGTTCGCCTGTGCTGGGGCGTAGCCAAGTGCCAAGGCGTCGCTTGCGACGCCGACCGAAAGGCCGCGCGGGCTTTGCCCGCGGGGCCGTCTTACGCACGATGAAGGGTGACAAGACGTCTCGCTGGGGCGTAGCCAAGTGCCAAGGCGTCGCTTGCGACGTGACCGACAAGGCCGCGCGGGCTCTGCACCGCGAGGCCGTCTTACGGGTCGCTTGCGACGCCGACCGAAAGGCGGCGCGGGCTTTGCCCGCGGGGCCGTCTTACGCACAATGAAGGGCAGGAAGCGTTTCGTTGGGGCGTAGCCAAGTGGTAAGGCAGCGGGTTTTGGTCCCGCGATCCCAGGTTCGAATCCTGGCGCCCCAGCCATCTTCGCCGTGACCGACATCGCTCCAGCAGCCGTTGTGCTCGCCGCCGGGCTCGGAACGCGCATGCGCTCCGAGACGCCGAAGCACCTCCACCCGCTGCTCGGCCGGCGGCTCGCCGACTGGGTGGTCGAGGCCGTGCGCGAGCTCGCGCCCGAGCCGCTCGTGGTCGTCACCTCGCCGGACGCGAGAGACGCGTTCGAGGGCGTCGAAGTCGCGGTTCAGCAGGAGCCGCGCGGCACCGGCGACGCGGCTGCGGCCGCCCGCCCGAGCCTGGAGCGGTTCGAAGGCGACGTGCTGGTCGTCACCGGCGACGCGGCGACGATCACCGGCGGGCTCCTCCGCCGGCTGCTCGAGACCCACCGCGCCGAGGGCGCGACCGCGACCGTTCTCTCGTTCGAGCCGCAGGAGCCCGGGGCGTACGGCCGCGTCGTCCGCGGCGGGGACGGGATTCTGCAGGCGATCGTCGAGGCGGGAGACGCGAGCGAGGAGGAGCTCGCGCTGCGGGAGGTCAACTCCTCGATCTACGTCTTCGAGGCCGCGAAGCTCTGGCCCGCGCTCGAGCGCCTGCGGCCCGAGAACGCGCAGGGAGAGCTCTACCTCACCGACACCGTCCGCGACCTGGTCGCCGCGGGCGAGCGCGTGGCCGTGCACAGGGCCGAGGATCCGGCCCAGTGCGAGGGAGTGAACACGCGCGTCGAGCTCGCAGCAGCGGCGGCCGTCCTCCGCGACCGGATCAACCACGCCCACATGCTCGCCGGCGCGACGATCGTCGACCCGGCCTCCACGTGGATCGAGCCGAGCGTCGAGCTGGAGCCCGATTGCACGATCCAGCCGTTCACCGTCCTGCGCGGCGCGACCCGGGTCGCGGGAGGCGCCGAGGTGGGCCCGCACGCCGTCGCCGTGGACGCGCAGATCGGCCCCCGAGCGCTGGTCGGGCCCTTCTGTTACCTTCGCCCCGGAACGATCCTGGAGAGCGGCGCGAAGGCGGGGACGTTCGTCGAGATCAAGAACTCGCGGATCGGAGAGCGAACGAAGGTGCCGCACCAGTCGTACATCGGAGACGCTGAGATCGGCGCGGACACGAACATCGCGGCGGGCAACATCACCGTCAACTTCCCGCACGAGCCGGGAAAGCCGAAGGGGAAGACGACGATCGGCCGCAACGTCAGGACCGGCGTCCACAATGCCTTCGTCGCACCCGTGGAGATCGGCGACGGCTCCTGGATCGGAGCCGGCTCGGTGATCACGGACGACGTGCCGCCGGAGTCGCTGGCGGTCGCACGGGCGCGGCAGGAGAACAAGGATGGATACGTGCGCAGGAAGCGGGAGCAGGAGGGATGACTGAGGCGACGCTGCCCGGCCTCGAATCGGTCGAGCCGGTGCTGCCGGTGAGCGAGCGCGCGCCCTGGATCGAGCGCGGCCCGCAGAAGCGGCTGATGCTCTTCGCGGGCCGCTCGAACCCGGAGCTGGCCGAGCAGATCGCCGACAAGCTCGGCGTCCAGCTCGGCGAGGTGCAGCTGAAGACGTTCGCGAACGGCGAGACGTACGTTCGCTACCTGGACTCGATTCGCGGCGCCGACGTCTTCATCGTCCAGTCCGGCAACCCGCCCGTGAACGACCACCTGGTCGAGCTGCTGATCATGATCCAGGCGGCGAAGCTGGCCTCCGCGAAACGGATCACGGCGGTCGTGCCGTGGTACCCGTACTCGCGCCAGGACAAGAAGTCCGCGCCGCGCGAGCCGATCACGGCCAAGCTCGTCGCCGACGCGCTCGAGACCGCCGGGGCCGACCGCGTCGTGACGATGGATCTGCACGCCGGCCAGATCCAGGGCTTCTTCACCATCCCCGTCGACCACATGACCGCGCTGCAGCTGTTCGCGCAGTACTACCGGGACAAGGGCCTGCAGGGCGAGGGGATCGTCGCCGTCTCGCCTGACCCGGGCCGCGCGAAGATGGCCCGCCGCTTCGGCCAGATGCTCGAGGGCGACCTCGCGATCCTGAACAAGACCCGCCCGAGCCACGACGAGGCCTCGGTCACCGAGGTGATCGGCCGCGTCGAGGGGAAGGTCGCGATCATGAGCGACGACATCGTCGTCACCGGCGGCACCCTGATCGCCGGCGCCGAGGCGCTCCTCGAGGCCGGCGCGACCGAGGTCTACGCCTGCGCGACCCACGGCCTCTTCCCCGGGAACGCCTTCGAGAAGCTGGCCGGGAGCCGGATCAAGCAGATCACGGTCACGAACACCGTCCCGATCAACCCGGTCAACCGGCCGGAGAAGATCGACGTGCTCCCGGTCTCGAGCCTGCTCGCCGAGACGATCCTGAACGTCTTCGCCGACGACTCGGTCTCGGCGATCTTCGCGGGCGAGAACCAGCTCTTCTGACGGGAGCGGCTTAACCAAGCCGGTCGCGTCGTCTTTCTACCGGGATGTTCTGCGTGCAGCACGAGCTGCCGCCAAGGCGGCGACCACTCTGCGGCGCTCTTGGCGGCGGGAAGGCTCCTTCCGAAGCAGTTCGTCACGAATCGACATGATCAAGGTCGAGCAGCTTGCCTCGTTGCGCGAGCTCGGCTGCGACCTCGCCCAGGGCTACCGTTCGCCCGCCCGCTGCGGCGAACGACATCCGCAACGTGCTTGCCGGCAGCTTCGGACGACCTGGCCGACGCCTCGGGGTCCGGTCAGCCCTCTCGATGATCACGTTGTTGCCGCCACTGTCCCGTCCCAGAGTCGGTCGGAGGTCAGGGCGATCTTCGGCGCTGCGGCAGCGCCGCGAAGCAGATCGCGGCGGGCGCTTGACATGACGCCGGAGTCTCGGAAGGGTTTGCAGCGAGGATCTGCGAACAGGAAGGGGAGAGGGATGCGGAAGCGACTTCGTGCGCTCGCGCTCGGGGCGATCGTCGCTGCAGCCGTTGTGGCCTGGTTGACTGCGGCGGCCGGCGCGAACTCGACCAGCACCACTACCACGTACGACATCTCGACGCTCGCCGGCAAGGTTGCCTCGGTGAACGGAACGGCTGGCCTGCAGACCCGCATGTCGGCCTTCCTGCAGGAGGAGGCCGAGGAGGAGTCGGCTCAAGCCCCGGCAGCGATCACGCCGGCCTTCGTGCTCTCGAGCCCGCTCGATGGCAACACCGTGCAGGCGCCGGACGTGACGGTGAATCAGGACACGGCCGCGGCGCCGCAGAACGAGACCGCGATCGCGGTCGACCCGAACAACCCGAACCGCGTCGTTTCCGGGGCCAACGACTACGTCACCCGGACGTGGACCTGCATGATTGGCAGCACCCCGTGCAGCGCCCTCGGCGACGGCTACTCGGGCACCTACTTCTCCAACGACGGAGGCCAGACGTGGTGCTGCACGAGCAGCGATCCGGCCCACATCGGCACGCTGATTCCGGGGATCGAGCACCTCGTCGGAGGGCAGTACGACGCGGGCGGCGATCCCTCGGTCGCCTTCGACAGCAACGGCCACGTCTTCTACGCCGGGCTCGGCTTCAACCGCACCAGTGCGCCCAACACCGTCGCGGTGAACAAAGGAACGTTCTCCGGAGGCGGCAACCTCAGTTGGGGCCCGCCGACCTTCATCAACCAGACGACATCGCCCTCGATACTGAACGACAAGGAGTGGATCGGGGCCGACTGGCATGTCTCGAGTCCGTTTCGGGACCGCGTCTACGTGAGCTGGACGCGCTACATCTTCAACCCACACAACGGCAGCTACGTCCAGTCCCCCATCTCGTTCGCCTACTCAACCGACGGCGGGGCGACCTTCAGCACGCCAACCAACATCTCGGGGAACGTCCTCTACGACCAAGGGTCGCGCCCGATCGTCGGCTACGACGGAACCGTGTACGTGATCTTCGAGGGCGCGACGCGCCTCTCGACGCTGGACAGCCAGTGGATCGTCAAGTCGACCGACGGCGGTGTCAACTGGACGAAGCCGACGAAGATCGCGGATGTCCAGGACGTGATCCCGCCCGCGAACACCGCCTACCGGGATGACAGCTTCCCGGCCGGCGACGCCGCGCCAAACGGCGATCTCTACGTCGCCTGGTCGACCCAGACGAGCGATAGCGGCGGCCTCTGCCCGACCCGCACGAACAACGGTTGCCACCTCACCGCCGTCTACAGCAAGTCCACCGACGGCGGCGCGACCTGGTCGGCACCGGTGCCGATCTTTCCGGCACTCGACGCGTCCACGCGGACACCGGTCGGGTACCCCGTGACCCAGCCGGACGGCTCGACGCTGAATGCGCCGGCACCACGTCGTGTCGACACGCAATGGCCGGGCGTGGCGATCTCCCCGTCTGGCCGGGTGCACATGTCGGCCTACGGCGCGGACGTCGTCTCGCCCTGGCAGACGTGTGCGAACACGCCGCCAGCCCCTGAGGGGCGGATCAACTGCCTGGCGCTGGGCGACTACATCCACAACGCCCGGCTCGACTACTTCGTGACCAACGTCGGCTCGGGCGCGGTGCAGACGGTGAGCACGCATCCGATCAACACCCGTAACGGCTTCGGGGGCGGGTTCATCGGCGACTACACCAGCGTCGCGGTCGGGTCCGACAACGTCTTCCACGCATTCTGGACGGACACGAACAACAAACAGATCGTCGTCTGGTTCTACGGGCTCGAATTCGTGCCCACCGTGATCAACCAGGAAGACGTGGTGACGGCGTCGGGGACGATCCCCTGATCTGAGCGCAAGCTATTCGACTGGCGAAGGGCCGCCTGCGGGTGGCCCTTCTGCCGCCGAAGGGGTCGCTCGTGTTTGGTCTCCACCTGGCCATCGCCCTCCCAGCACTCGAGGGTCGGCGCTCGCCGGGCGTCCTCAGGACCTGCTCGCCTTCGGGCGTGCGGAGGGTCGGCTCGCCCCGTAGCACGATCGCCCACTCCTCGTTCGCGTAGTGCGTGTGGTACGGCCACAGGCGCGGTCCCGCGGCTCGTCCCACTGGTCGCCGTCCAGGTTGAACACCTTCATCGGTTGCCCCTCGGATCGATGCCGGCGCTCTTGCACCCGCATCGGGCAGCCTGTCGGGCGCGAGCCCGGTCCTGACGATGGTCGCTCCGCGCGAGCGTGCCGCTAACCCTCCGGCGGCACGCGGTGCCTGCGCTCGTCCTCCATCCGCGCGATCCGGACGCCCTCCCGGCCGGAGCGCGTGAAGAAGTAGACGCCGAGCGCGAAACAGACCCATGCGATCCCCGCACCGACGAGGAGCACCGCAATCCCGATCATCGTTTCCAACGTCCGCCTCCCATCGTGCTTGCCTCGTTCGTGCCCTACGCGAGCCGCACGACCAGCGCGGCTGCGCCGATCAGGACGATCAGCCACGCCGCCACGAGCCCGCCGGCGACCAGCTTGACCCTCCGCGGGACGAGCACCCAGGCCAGGGCAAGCACCCGCCTCTTCGTGAGTCGCCCTTTCAGGGCAATCAGCCTCGAGAGCCCCAGCGCGGCCAGGATCCTCCCGGCCACAGTCGCCTCGAAGCGGGCCTGCTCGGCTGCGCGGACACGGGCGTCCCAGCGCGCGGCCATCTCCCGGGCCTCGCGCCGGGCGCGTCGCTGGTAGAGGGGGAGCGCCTTTCCGCGTCGCTGCCAGTACTCGAGCGAGCGCCGCGCGTCGGCGAGAGGCGGCGGCGCGAGCATGCTCTCGACGAGCAGCAGGTCGGGGTCTCGCTGGGCGCGCACTCTGGTCGAGAACTCTAGCTCCGGCGGCTCCGGCTCCGGCTGCGGCCCCGCTGCCGCTCGACCTCGGCCTTGGCGTCGGCGACCTGTCTCGCGGCCTCGCTCGCCCCGGCCCGGGCTCCGTCGGCCTTTCCTCGGAGCCGTGAGGCCTCGGCCTCGGCGCGGTCGGCGGCACGCTCGGCCTTTCGCGCGGCCGAGTCGAGCTCGCGCGCCCTGGCCTCGAGCGTGCGCACAGCGCGGCGCGCCTCCTCCAGCGCGCGGCGCCTTGGGGCTTTGTCGCCCCATGGCTCGGCCTTCTTCCCGGGCTGCCGTGGCGCGGCGGAGGGGAAGTCCGCGAGCGCC
>DATIFC010000091.1:0-13618 GCA_035455445.1 Gaiellaceae bacterium
TCCCACTCGAAGCCTCGAGCACCCCGGGCCGAGCTCCTCGACGACGCCGACGAGCTCGTAGCCTGGCGTGAACGGCGGCTTCGGCACGCCGAGGTAGGTGCCGGCGCGAAGCATCGCGTCGGTGTAGGAGACGCCCGCGGCCAGGACCTTGACGCGGACCTCGCCCGGGCCCGGCCGGGGATCGTCCTCCTCCACGACCGTCAGGACCTCGGGCCCGCCGTAGTGATCGACGACGACGCGTTTCATGAAGGGTGTCCTCTACACCGGCCGCACAACCCGGGCATCCGGGCAATCCCGCAGCGTCGATCGGTACAAAGCCGCAAAGGGGCGAAGGGGCCTCGCCGCGTTGCGGGGCCCTTCCCGGCAGCGGGAGCGCGATACGTTGTGCGAGTGTCCGACCTCGTCGAGACCGCGCGCAAGGCTGTCGGGCGCCACGCCTGGCGCGAGGCGTACGACGCCTACTCGGGCTCGGACGAGCCCGACCTGACGCCCGAGGACCTGGAGCGGTTCGCGGACGCGGCCTGGTGGACTGGAAGGCTCGACGAGGCGATGGGCCTGCGGGAGCGCTCCTACGCGGGCTTCTCGGCTGCGGGTGACAAGCTCGGCGCGGCCCGCCTCGCGCTCACGCTCTCGTGGGATCACATGAACCGGGCGTCCTTCGCCGTCTCGCGCGGGTGGTTCTCGAACGCCGAGCGCCTGCTGCAGGGGCTGCCCGAGGCCGCCGAGCACGGGTATCTGGCCCTCTCGCGCGGAATCACGGCCCTCCTGGCCGAAGGAGACGTCGCCCGCGCCCTCCCCGAGCTCGAGCAGGCCCACGACATCGCGGCGCGCGCGGGCGACCGGGACACGCAGGTCCTGGCGCTCGTGGGCAAGGGCCGGGCGTTCGTGCAGCGGGGCGACGTCGAGGCGGGGCTCGCGATCCTCGACGAGGCGAGCACCTCAGCCGTCTCCGGAGAGCTCCGCCCGTTCGCGACGGGGCTCGTCTACTGCGTGACGATCTCTGCGTGCCAGAACGTGGGCGACTTCCGTCGCGCCGCCGAGTGGACGGAGGCGGCCAGCCGGTGGTGCGAGCAGGCGGACATGAACGGCTTCCCCGGTGCCTGCCGCATTCACCGCGCGGAGATCATGCGCCTGCGCGGCGACTGGCCCCAGGCGGAGAAGACCGCGCTCGCCGCCTGCGAGGAGCTCCAGGACTTCGACCGCCTGATCACGGCGGGCGGCTACTACGAGATCGGAGAGATCCGTCGTCGTCGAGGCGACTTCGCGGCCGCCGAGGACGCCTACCGCACCGCGAACGAACTGGGACGCTCCCCCCAGCCCGGCCTGGCGCTCCTGCAGCTTGCGGAAGGCAAGGTCGAGAGCGCGCTGGCCGGGATCAATCGCGCGCTCGGGGAGATCCAGGAGCCCCTGGCGCGCGTCCGGGCGCTGCCGGCCCTGGTCGAGATCGCGATCGCCGCGGCCGACGTCGCGACGGCCCGCTCGGCCGCTGCGGAGCTCCAGCAGCTTGTCGACTCCTACAAGATCGGCGATCGGCGCGCGCCGGCCTTCGACGCGACCGTCCACTTCCTGCTAGGGGAGATCGAGCTCGCCGAGAAGGACTGGGACGGCGCAGCCCGCGACCTCCGGCGCGCGCGTGACGAGTGGCAGCAGATCGGCGCTCCCTACGAGGTGGCGCAGTCGCGGCTGCTGCTCGGCATCGCGTTTCGCGGCCAGGGCGACGAGCACGCTGCGACGTTCGAGCTGCAGGCCGCGCTGACGACGTTCGAACGGCTCGGAGCGAAGCTCGACGAGGCCCGCGCCACAGAGCTCCTCGGGCGCGTCGAGGCGCGTCGCACCTTCCTCTTCACGGACATCGTCGACTCGACGAGGCTGCTCGAGACGCTGGGCGACGAACGCTGGCAGAAGCTGCTCGCCCAACACGACAGGCTGGTGCGCGCGCGCATCGTCGAGAGCGGCGGCGAGGTGATCAAGCAGACCGGCGACGGGTTCTTCGCCTCCTTCGACGACCCGCAGGCCGCGGTCGACGCGGCAGTGGCGATCCAGCGCGCGCTTCGGTCGGAGGTGTTCGCGCCGGAGGTCAGGATCGGCGCGCACGCGGGAAGCGCCTTCAAGACGGGGGCGAGCTTCACCGACTACGGCGGGCAGAGCGTGCACGTCGCCGCGCGAATCGGTGCGGCCGCGGCCGCGGGGGAGGTTCTGGTCAGCCGGGAGACGCTCGACGGGGTCGAGACGGCGTTCGGCCTCTCGGAGCCTCGCGTGACCTCGCTCAAGGGCTTCGAGGAGCCCATGGAGGTCGTCTCGGTCGACTGGAGCTAGAGACTCGGACTCGCTGTTCGAGGAGCGTCACGCCGAGACCGGAGCATCGTCTGCGAGCGCGGCGGGGAGCTCGTCCCGCGAGTCGACCTGCAGCTTGCGGAAGACGCTCGTGAGGTGACCTTCGACCGTGCGTGCCGTGATGAAGAGGGTCTGGGCGATCTCGCGGTTCGTGAGGCCCTGGCTGGCGAGCTCGGCGACGCGGCGCTCGCTGGCCGTCAGCGAGTCGAGCCCGGTAAGGAGGACCCGGCGCGGGCGCGCGCCGGTGGCGCGGAGCTCGGTCTCGGCGCGTTCTGCCAGCGGCCCGGCGCCCGAGCGGTAGGCGGTGTCGAGTGCCTCTCGGAGCAGCTCTCGCGCCCGGGTTCGCCGGTTGCGTCGTCGCAGCAGCGCGCCGAGATCGGTGAGGGCACGCGCTCGTTCGAGGCCGGCGTCGCCGCGGTCGAACGCCTCGACGGCCTCCCGGAGCAGGGACGCTCCACTGTCACCGCCTGCCACGACACCGGCGGCACGCAGCGCCACTCCGAGTGCGCGCGGCGCGCCGAATGCGACGGCGAGCTCGAGCTCCTCTTCCGCGAGCCGCCGTGCCGCCTCGCGATCGCCGAGCGCGAGCTGCGCGAGCGCGGCCTGCGATCGCCACGGGAGGTAGCCCGGGCAGGTGACCTGCGCTCGCGTCAAGAGCCGGCCGACGGCCAGGAAGTCTGCGAGCCCTTCCGCGGGTCGCCCTTGCGCCACGCGCAGCCGGCCGCGAGCGAACCGAAGGACGTTTGCGATGAGCGATCCGCCCTGCGCTTCCGACTCGGAGGGGGCGAGTGCCTGTTCTGCCGCGTCGAGCGCACCCTGCTCGACGAGCGTCTCGACGAGCACGGCGACGTTCAGGACGCGGTGCATGGGCGGCGCGGGGAGCTCGGTCGCTGCAAGCGCCGTCCGGGCGTCTCCCTCGGCGGCGCTCAGGTCGCCGCGTCGGAGCGCGAGCCAGCCACGGTTGGCCAGCCCCATGGCAAGCCTGCTGCTGTCGCCGATCAGGCGACCCTGTGCGATCGAGGTATCGAGCCGCGGCCCCACCTCCGCATACCGCTCGGCCCAGAGCAGCGAGAAGGTCGCCTGCGAGAACCAGGTCGCGAACGAGAACCACGGCCGGTCCGGGCCAGGGGACGAGCTGTCCACGGCCAGGAGCGCCCGGGAGGCAAGGTCCGCCCCGACCTCCGCGGGCTCGTTCGCGAGGACGGAGATGTACGCGGCCACGGCGAGCAGCTCGGGTGGCGCTCCCGGATCGCCGGCGGCCCGCTCGCGCAATGCCTTCCGCCGAACGGCCAGCGAGGGCGCGGCCTCCGGGTCGTTCATGCCCGGGGCCGTCGTCGCAATCTCGAGCTGGAGCGCGAGCTCGGCGTCGCGGTCCTCGAGCGCCGACGACGCGCGATCGAGAACCTCGACAGCCTCCGAGAACCGTTGGGCGCGGTTGAGCGCGTGTGCCAGCACCATTGCCGCGTCGGCGGCTGCGGCGGGGCTCGACGCGAGGTCCACCGCTTGCTGCAGGTGCTCTGCCCAGTCGGCGAGGCCGGCCGTGGCCTCGGCCATTCCCAGGTCGAGCAGTAGCGCGTACCGGGTGTCGGGGGGCGCCGGCTCGGCGAGCGCTCGGCGCAGGTAGACCGCCTCCGCCTCGGGAGCCCCCTGTCTTCCCGCCTCGCACGCCGCCTCCACGAGCCGGTCGAGCACCCAGGCGTCGGCGGCGGGCTCGCTGACCAGCAGGTGCTCGACGACGCGCTCGTTCGTGCCCGGCTGCTCGGCCAGGACCTGGGCGGCGCGCCGGTGTCCTCGAGCGCGCTCCGCGCCGGAAAGCTCCGAGTAGATGCCGCTGCGGACGATCGGGTGGATGAACGTCAGCGGGCGGCCGGAATCCAGGATCCCGGCCGCCGCCAGCAGCTCTGCGGCCTCGGCCGCCTCCGCCTCGTCGAGGCCGGCGAGTCGCGCCGCGGGAAGAAGGTCGCTCTCCTCGAGCACGGCCAGCGCCCGAGCGAGCCGCCCCGCATGCTCGGGCAGCCGTCGGAGCCGGAGGCCGATCGAGCGGCCGACCGTCCGGGCCCCGATTCGCTCGACGTGGCTCGCGGCCTCCGCCGTCGGCGCCATCGCCCCCTCGCTGAGCGCGTCGACGAGCTCGCACAGCAGGAACGGCAGCCCGCGGGTCGCGCGCATGCAGGCCTCGACGAAGACAGGCGCGGGCGCCCCTGCGAGCCGCGAGGCGACGAACTCGGCGACCGCCTCCCTCGTCAGCGGACGAAGACGGATCACCTCGGCGGAGGGATCGCTCGTCACCGTGGCGAGGAACTCGGGGTCGCTGCCTGCCTGCGCCGGGCGGGTCGCGACCACGAGCGCTACTTCCAGCTCCTCGAGACGCGTGAGCAGGAAGGCCAGGTAGCGGAGGGACGGGGCGTCTGCGCAGTGCGCGTCGTCGACGACGAGGCAGAGCGGACTGCCGGCGGCCAGGTTCGCGCACAACCAGTAGAGGCCGTGGAGGATCGCGAACGAGGAATCGACACCCGGCGTCGGCGCGCCGTTCGCCGAAGGCCCGCCGGGAAGCCCGAGGAGGCCCGCCGCCGCGCCGGCAGCATCGTGCAGCAGGTCGGCCCGCTCGGCCTCCGATGCCTCGGCCAGCGACGGCTCGAACAGCTGGCGCACGACGCCGAAGGCGAAATCGCGCTCGAGCTCCGTTCCCCGTGAGCGGAGCACCCGCATTCCGCCCTCGGCCGCCTTCGACCGTACCGCCGCGAGCAGCGCCGTCTTGCCGATCCCGGCCGGCCCCTCGATCACCACGAAGCACCCGCGGCCATCGCGCGCTTCGGCGAGCGCCGCGTCGATCCGCGCCAGCTCCTCGCTCCGCTCGAGGAGTCCTGTGGCCGCGGCCCTGCTCATATGGCACGAGCCTACGCCGATTCGGCCGAAAAGTCCGGGGGGTCTCCACGGTGCGAATCACGGTCCGGGCCGCCCAGGATCGGGGTCATCTGCTCCCGAGCTCGATCACGAGCTCACTAGCCACTGGAGGTGGCTGAGATGACAAGGACGACCCTCGGACGCAGCTGGCCGCTCGTCGCGGCCGCCGCCGCTGCGCTCGCCGTGACCGGCACCGGCTCCGGCGCGACCGCCAAGACCGTGAAGGGAACGGTCGGGCCCGGCTTCACGATCCACCTGACCATGAACGGCAGGCCCGTCACGAAGCTCAAGGCCGGCAAGCCCTACCGCTTCGTGATCAGCGATCGCTCGAGCTCGCACGACTTCCACCTCAAGGGACCGGGCGTCGACCGGGTCCTGACCAGCGTGGGATTCGCGGGGACGAAGGGCTACACCCTGAGGCTGAAGAAGGGGAGCTACCGCTTCTTCTGCGACCCGCACGCCTCGTTCATGCACGGCGGCTTCAAGGTCGCATGAGCCGTGATGTCGGAGGGGCCGAGGCTTCCCGTCTCGCCCCTCCGAGCGGCCGACCGATGGACCGCCGGCTCGATCCCACGCGCCTGGGAGACCACCTCGACCGGCTCTACCGGGCCGCCTGGGCGCTCTCCGGCTCCCGCGAGGACGCCGAGGACCTCGTCCAGGAGACGTACGCGCGCGTGCTCGCACGCCCCCGCCTGCTGCGCAACGAGGACGACCTCGGCTACCTGCTGCGCGCCCTGCGCAACACCTTCTTCAACCAGCGGCGAAGCGAGCGCCGGCGGCTGCGGCCCGACCCGCTGCCCGAGCAGCTCGACCTCGTCGCCGACCCGATGGCCCGTGAGCCCCAGAGCGCGGTCGAGGCCGGCGAGCTGTACGCCGCCGTCGCCGCGCTCCCGGACGAGTTCCGCGACGTGCTCGTCGCCGTCGACGTCAGCGGCCTCTCCTACAAGGAGGCGGCCCGGGCCCTGCGGGTTCCGGAGGGCACGGTGATGAGCCGGCTCTACCGCGCGCGTCGGCAGGTCGTACGCCGGCTCGAGGGCCGCTAGCCCGAAACCTTGCCCACGAGAACCTTCTCGCCCGACGACGCCTGGTTGCCGTCGGCCCGCTCGCGCGTGACGGTCAGGGTCGTGAAGCGCAGCGGCGACACGCCGGCCCACAGGGTTACCTGTCGGGGGTCGTTGAAGGTTCCGACGGGCACGAGCACGCCGGCGGGATTGTGCAGCCACGCCTCGTAGAGGCGCCCGCTCTCGAGCCGTGGTAGTCCCCTGGCGTCGAGCTCGATCCGCCAACCCGAAGGTGTCTTCGTGAGCGTGGCCTCGCCCCTGGCGCCCGACGCCGCGTCGGTGGCGACGAGAGCGGCCTCGAGCCTCTCGCCGGACGTGCTCGAGGACGACACGGCCAGCCCGATGCCGACGGCCGCGACGACCGCGGCCGCAGCCGCGCCAATCAGGACGAGGCGGCGAGGCGCAGGCACGCGGCGCGCATGCCGTCGCGCCTCGATTCTCGCTCGCAGCGCAGCCGGCGTCTCCACCCCGGCCGCCGCGCTCCGCGCGAGCGCAACCGCCCGCCGCTGCTCGGCAAGCCGGTCGGCAAGCTCCGGAGATCCGGCGACCCGTGCCTCGAGCTCGGCACGGCGCTCGGGCGCGAGCGATCCGTCGGCGAGCGCGGCCAGCTCCGCGAGCTCGCGAGAGCCGGACTCGTCTCGACGCCGCGGTCTCACCGGCACGAGACCACGATAGGGAACTTCGAGCTCACGTCCTGAAAGACCCCGCCCGGCTGAGCCTATTCCCTCCCGCGACCGCCGACCGACGGAGCCGCGCCTGCAGGTCGCGGGAATGAACGCGGATCGCAGGTGTCTCTGGCAGCCGAGGGGTCAACACGCTCCGAAAGGAAGTCATGAAGAACCAGATTCGACTGAAGAGATCCCGCACCGCGCGGCTCGTCGCTCCGGCGATCGCCGTGGCGGCGGTCGTCGCCGCGGCCGGTGGGGCCCTGGCCGGGCCGGGGAACGCAGCCCCCGCGAGCAAGAGCGCCCGGGTCTCGTACCACCACCACAGCTCGGGGTTCAGGCGGCCGAAGCTCAGGCACGGCCTGCTCAGCGTCGAGGGCACCAGGGCGGGCGACAGGATCGCGCTCCGCCTGAAGGCCGGTGACCCCGGCATTCTCCAGGTCGACGTCGGCGACGACGGCTCGGCTGATTTCAGCTTCAAGCGCAAGCACGTCACGAGGATCGCGGTCGATGCCCGGGCCGGCGACGACGTCGTCCGCGTCGACGAGAGCAACGGCGTCTTCACCGACACGATCCCGACGAGGATCGACGGTGGGGACGGGAACGACAGCCTGGCGGGAGGCTCCGGAGCGGAGACCCTGCTCGGCGGCAGCGGCAACGACGTGATCGACGGCAACAAGGGCAACGACCTGGCGCTGATGGGTGCCGGGGACGACACCTTCGTCTGGGATCCGGGCGACGGCAGCGACGTCGTCGAGGGCCAGGACGGAGCCGACACGATGCGCTTCAACGGCGCCAACGTCGCCGAGCGCGTCGACCTGTCCGCGAACCGAAACCGCCTCAGGTTCCTCCGCGATCCCGGCAACATCACGATGGACACCGCCGGCGTCGAGCGGGTCGACTTCAACGCCCTCGGCGGCGCCGACCTCGTCACCGTCAACGACCTGCGCGGCACCGACGTCAGCAGGGTGAACGTCGACCTCGCCGCGACCCTCGGCGGGGCGGCCGGCGATGGCCAGGCCGACCAGGTGATCGCCAACGGCACCAACGGCGACGACACGATCGACATCGCCGGAGACGCCTCCGGTGTCGCCGTGTCCGGTCTGGCAGCGTCGGTGGCGATTCAGCACCAGGAGCCGACCGACAAGCTCGACGTCAACGGTCGCGACGGCAACGACGCGATCTCGGCGGCAGCGCTCGCAGCCCAGGCGATCACCCTCACCCTCGACGGGGGCGCCGGAGACGACACGATCGCCGGCGCCAAAGGCGTCGAGGCCGCGTTCGGCGGGGACGGCAACGACACGATCGACGGCAACGGGGGCAACGACGCAGCGTTCCTGGGCGCCGGCGACGACACGTTCGTCTGGGATCCGGGCGACGGCAGTGACAGCATCGAGGGCCAGGACGGTGCAGACCGGATGGTCTTCAACGGTGCCAACGTCGCCGACCAGGTCGACGTCTCGGCCAACGGAAGCCGGCTCAAGTTCTTCCGTAACCCCGGCAACATCACGATGGACACCGCCGGCGTGGAGCGGGTCGACTTCAACGCCCTGGGCGGCGCCGACCTCGTCACCGTCAACGACCTGAGCGGTACTGACGTCAACAGCGTGAACGTCGACCTCGCCGGCACCCCCGGCGGCGCCACCGGCGACAGTCAGCCCGACCGGGTCGTCCTCAACGCCACCGACGGCGACGACACGATCAAGGTCAACGGGGACGCGACGCAAGTGACGGCGAAGGGTCTTGCCCCGACGGTCGCGATCTTCCACCCGGAGGCCGCGAACGACCGCCTCGAGATCAACACCCTCGCAGGCACTGACACCGTGGACACCGCCGGCCTGGCGGCCGGTGCGATCCAGCTCTTCGTGGACGGCGTCCTCGTCCCCTAGAGCACAGGCAGGGCGGGGCCTCCATCCCGGTGGCCCCGCCGACGCGAAACCGACCGGCCCGCACTAGGAGAAAGGAACTCTCATGGAGCACACGGAACCGCCTCGAGAACTGGCGCAGCGGCTGAGCGGGACGGACGAAGTACTCCTCCTCTGGCACCCCGATGTCGAGCTGGTGGAGGTCTTCGTCCGGGACGTGGAAACCGGCGCAGGCTTCCACGTCGAGGTCGCACCGGGCGACGCGCTGGACGCCTTCCATCATCCGTATGCCTATGCCGCCAGGTGCGAGAGCGCCGACTGCGCGGTGTGCGTCTAGGCGGCGACCGGCGATGGCGAGCATCGAATGCCTGGAGGAAGCGCTCCGCAGGCTTGTCGCGGCGCGTCAGGCGTTGC
Organism: Gaiellaceae bacterium; assembly: GCA_035455445.1. Lineage (GTDB taxonomy): Bacteria > Actinomycetota > Thermoleophilia > Gaiellales > Gaiellaceae > AC-32. The sequence goes on from DATIFC010000091.1 coordinate 9,244, forward strand.
ACCGGCGCAATGCGGGCCGGAACGAGCTCGAGTCCAACCGGCTCGAGCTCGTGAGCCGGCAACAGCAGCTCTCGCGTGCCCTGATCGAGCGCCACCTTCCGCGGGCCGGCTAGATCGATTGCGGGAATAGACGGTCGCCCGTGGTGTCTCTAGGACGCGACAGGCCCGTGCGCTCGAGGGCTCGGGCTACCGACCGGAGGGAGGCAGCAATGGGGACGAGCCTGGACACCGCACTCGCGACCGATCTGGCCGAGCGGATCGCGGGGTCCGTTCTCGGTCCGACGGCCGCGGGATACGACGCGGCCCGCGCCGTGCACAACGGCCTCGTCGATCGCAAGCCCGCGCTGATCGTGCGCTGCCGGACGACGAACGACGTCGTCGAGGCGCTCGCGTTCGCGCGCCGGGCAGGGCTCGAGGTCTCGATCCGCGGTGGCGGCCACAACGTCGCCGGCCGCGCCGTGACGGACGGCGGGGTGATGATCGACCTCGCCGAGATGAAGGGGATCACGGTCGATCCCGAGCAGGCGACGGTCACGGCTCAGGGCGGCGTGCTCTGGGGGGAGCTCAACGACGCTGCCGCCGAGCACGGGCTGGCGGTTACCGGCGGGGCGGTCTCCACGACCGGCGTGGCCGGGTACACGCTCGGCGGCGGCCTCGGCTGGCTGATGGCCAGGTACGGGCTCGCCGCGGACAACCTGCTGGCGGTCGAGCTCGTGACGGCCGAGGAGGACGTGCTCCGGGTCGATGCCGGGTCGCATCCCGATCTCTTCTGGGCGCTGCGAGGCGGAGGCGGGAACTTCGGCGTCGCCACGTCGTTCACCTTCCGCCTGCATCCGCTCCGGAGCGTCGTCGGCGGCCTGATCGCCCATCCGATCGAGGCCGCGTCCGAGCTGCTGCGCTTCTACCGCGAGGCGGTCGCAGACGCCTCCGACGGCCTGACTGTCTTCGCCGCGCTCGTCCACGCACCGGACGGCTCCGGCGCGCAGCTCGCCGCGCTGGTCGTCTGCCACACCGGAGACCACGACGAGGCCGCGCGCGAGCTCGAGCCCTTCGAGACGTGGGGCTCGCCGCTGCTGGTCGACGTCGGCGAGATGCCCTACCCGGCGATGAACACGCTCCTGGACGCCGGCTTCCCGGCCGGGTCGCTCAACTACTGGCTGTCGAGCTTCACCCGCGGCCTCCCCGGCGAGCTGATCGACACCGCCGTCGAACGCTTCGCGACCGTCCCCTCGCCGATGACGGGGATCCTCTTCGAGCACTTCCACGGCGCCGTGACACGCGTCGGCGTGACCGACACCGCGGTGCCGCACCGCGAGAAGGGTTGGAACCTCGTCATCCCGTCCGTCTGGACGGCGCCGGCCGACAGCGAGGCGAACATCGCCTGGAGCCGCGACACGTTCGCGGCGTTGAAGCCGCACCTCGCGAGCGGCCGCTGGCTCAACTACCTCGGCGACGACCAGGCCGACGGCGCCATTCGCGCGGCGTACGGCCCGAACTACGACCGGCTTCGCGAGGTCAAGCGGAGGTACGACCCGGACAACGTCTTCCACCTCAACCACAACATCGTGCCGTAGCTCCCTTCCCGGGTGACGCCCGGACGGCTCCGGATATGCCAAGGGCTTGCGTTAGCAAGCCCTTGGCGAGGTAGCGGGGATCTGACCTGCGACCTCGGGGTGAGAGGACCTGTGAGAACTAGCTGCTCTTTGCGACGGCGTAGAGTCGCCATTCGCCGGGAATCCCCTTGAGCTCGTGCGGGCCGCGGTCCTCGAAGGTCAGCCCCGAGCCGGCGACCAGGTCTCTGACGGTCGAGGACACGAGCACTTCGCCCGGCTGCGCGTTGGCTGCGACTCTGGCCCCCGTGTGCACGGCGATGCCGGCCACCTTGCCGTCGACGAGCTCGCACTCGCCCGTGTGCAACCCGACCCGCACCTCGAGCCCCAGCTCGGGCATCGTCTCCGCGATGGCACACCCGCAGCGGATCGCCCTGGCCGGGCCGTCGAAGGAGGCGAAGAAGCCGTCGCCGGCCGTGTCGACCTCCTGGCCGCGAAAGCGAACCAGCTGGCGCCGGACGAGCTCGTGGTGACGCAGCAGCAGCTCTCGCCAGGCCCTGTCGCCGAGGGCTGCCGCCTTCTCGCTCGACCCGACGATGTCCGAGAAGAGGACCGTGGCCAGCACCCTGTCGGGCTCGATCTCGGGATGCGTGCCAGCGACGACGTCCGCGAGGAAGCTCTCCAGCTCGGCGAACAGCGGCTCCTGCTCGCCGAGTGAGGGCGAGAAGTCCGCGCCGGGCACCTCCACGAAGCGGGCGCCCGGAATGTGGTCGGCCATGTAGCGGCCACTGCGGATGTCCCATGCTCCGCCGTCCTTCCGGTGCATGACCAGCGTCGGGACGCGAATCAGCGGAAGCACGCCGCACACGTCCACGTCGATGTTCATCCGGATGTAGGCGGCGGCCGCACCGGGGCTGACACTCAGCCGAAAGGCACGGGCGATGTCCTGGAGCTCCTCCTCGGGAGCGCTCGGGTTGGCCGCGCCGAGGAACTCGTGGGCGAAGGCGGGATCCCCCCAGCGACGCTCGAAATCGTCGGCCTGACGTTGGGTCTCCTCTCGGGTGGGAAGCCAGGGCAGGGCGGGGCTCTTCACGAAGCGCGGCGCTGCATTCATCAGGAGCAACCCGGCGGTCCGCTCGGGATACGTGGCCGCGAACAGCACGGAGAGCGGAGCGGCGTCACCGAGACCGAAGAGCACCGCCCGCTCCGACCCGACCGCGTCGAGGACGGCGCGAATGTCGTCCATCCGCGTCTCCAGCGTGGGCACGCCCACGTCCCGGTCCGACATGCCGGTACCGCGCTGGTTGACCCTCAACAGGCGACAGCTGGACGTGAGCCGCGTGAGGAATCGAGCCTTGGAGGGAATCTCCCAGTCCAGCTCGAGGTGCGAGATGACATCGACCGCGACGAGGTCGGGCGGGCCGTCACCGACCACCTGGTAGGCGATGTTGACATCGCCGCTCCTGGCGTAGCGTGTCTCGGGTGGCACCGGAGTAGTGTCGCGCAGTTCGGCGGGACAGGGACGGCCCCGGAGAACCAGAAGGGCCCTGTCGCCAGGGCCCTTGGGAGTAGCGGGGGCAGGATTTGAACCTGCGACCTCCGGGTTATGAGCCCGGCGAGCTACCTGACTGCTCCACCCCGCGTCGCAGGGCGCAGTATAGCGCCTCGCTAGCCTTTCCCCATGCGCGTGGGCGTCGTCGACCTGGGCACGAACTCGACCCGGTTGCTGGTCGCCGACGTCGAGGGGTCGCGGGTCGACGAGGTCGCCCGACACACCGTGATCACGCGACTCGGCGAGGGCGTGGACAAGCGCCGCAGGCTGCTGCCGCTCCCGGTCGCGCGGGTACGCAACGTGCTCACCGCGTTCCGGCGCGAGCTCGAAACCCTCGGCGCCGAGCGGGTGCTCGCGCTCGGCACCAGCGCGATCCGCGACGCCGAGAACGGCGAGGCCTTCCTCGGCGAGGTCGAGTGGGGCTACGGCTTCGTCACGCGGTTGCTGAGCGGCGAGGAGGAGGCCGAGCTCACGCGGCGCGGGGTCGCCAACGGCCGGCCGCTCGGGGACGAGACGGTCGTGCTCGACGTCGGCGGCGGCTCGACCGAGCTGATCACGGCCCACCGGCGCGCGAGCCTCGACGTCGGCTCGGTCCGTCTCACCGAGCGGCACCTCCGCTCCGACCCGCCGGCGCACGACGAGCTCGACGCCGCCGCGGAGGCCGTCCGCGCCGAGCTGCCCGCGCTCGAGGCGGCCGACGCGATCGGCGTGGCGGGCACGATCACCACGCTCGCCGCGCTCGAGCTCGGCGGCTACGACCCCCAACGCGTCCACGGCCACCGCCTCTCGCGCGACGCCGTCGAGTCGCAGCTCGAGCGGCTCGCCTCCCTCCCGCTCGCGCAGCGCCGCGAGCTGGCCGGCCTCGAGCCCGAGCGCGCCCCCGTGATCGTCGGCGGCGCAATCGTCGTTCGCGAGGTGCTCGACCGTTACGGCCTCGAGGGCCTCGAGGCGAGTGAGCACGACCTCCTGCACGGCGCGGCGCTGGAGGCTGCCGCGCTGCCCGAGCCCACCGAGGGCGAGGCGCCGCCGGGCGCCTACACCTGCTGCTGAAGACCCTCGGGCGGGGGCTCGTCCTCGACCAGCCGCCGCTGCAGCACGCTGCGCGAGAGCACGCCGACCAGGGCATCGTCGTCCACGACCGGCACGCGCTCGGCGTCCCACTTCTCCAGCCGCGCGAAGGCCTCGTCCAGCGGCAGCTCGGGGTCGACCGTCCAGTTGGGAGGCTCCGCGATCTCCCCGACCGGCGTCGAGCGCGGGTCGCGGCCGGCGGCCA
>DATIFC010000092.1:0-16069 GCA_035455445.1 Gaiellaceae bacterium
CGCCGACTCGACGAGGCCCGACGGGCATTCGCCCGTGCCGCCGTCCTAGCTCAGGTCCCGGATCCGCGACTCGTAATCGGCCTGCCCGGGCCGCAGCGAGCTCGCGAGCTTGTAGTGGCCGTTCGCCTCGTGCTTGCGGCCCTGCTTCTCGAGGCAGCGGCCGAGGGCGTAGTGCGCGTAGTCGTCCACCGGCGCGAGCTCGAGCATCTTGCGGAACTCGGAGGCCGCCTCCTCGTAGCGGTGGATCCGGAAGTACGCGATCCCGAGCGCCTCGCGGATCGACGCCTTCTCGGGCTCGCGCCGCTTGGCCTTCTCGAGCGCGACCGTGGCCTGGGCGGCACGGCCCTTCTTGAGGTGGGTGCGGCCCTGCTGGAAGAGGTCGAAGGTCTCGCTCATGCGCTCGCCTAAGTGAAGCGGATCTCCCCGGTCTCGGGGCGGCTCACGCCAGACCGAGGGAGCGGAGCGAGAGCAGCCCGCGCAGCCGCTCGCTGCGGGTGAGCTCCCGGCGCAGGCCGCGGCGGACGGCGCGCAGGTCGCGGCGCATCGCGCGGGCGGCCTCGCCGGCGCTCCGTCTCGGGCCGAACCGCGCGGCGGTCGCGTGCAGGCCGAAGGCGCGCGCCTCGACGTCGTACTCCTGCTCGACGAGCTCGGCCAGCTCGCGCAACGTCGCGCTCGACGGGATCTCGAGGCCCTGGTCGAGCAGGAAGTCGCGCAGCTCCTTGCGGCAGGCGGCCGCCTGCCGGCGCGGGTCGCGCGTGGCGAAGCGCGAGCCGCGCAGCACCAGCTTCGCGGCGGTGAGGACGGCCACCGCCCCTGCGACGCCGAACAGCAGCAGCCGCAGGATCCCCCAGTCGCGGCTGTGATGCCCCGCGTTGGGCCCGACCGACTGCGTGGCGCCGAGCTCGGGCACATCGGGCGACGTCCGCGGCTTGCCGCCGAAGCCGAGCGCCCCTGCCAGCGACGAGAACCTGCTCAGGCCCTCGCGGCCGGCGAGCACCCCTGCGACCGCGCCCACGTCGAAGCTCGGAGACGAGGCCGAGTACCGGCCCGCGAGCCCGCCGCGGCCCGGGGTCGGGTCGAACGGCAGCCAGCCCCAGCCCCGGAACCAGACCTCGACCCACATGTGCGCGTCGCGGTCGGAGACGACCCACTCGCCGCGCTTGCCGTCGTAGGCCCCGCTCGCGAAGCCCACGGCGACGCGGGAGGGGATGCCCAGGTAGCGCAGCATCAGCGCCATCGCGCCGGCGAAGTGCTGGCAGTAGCCGCGCTTGGTGCGCGCGACGAAGTCCTCGAGCGGCGGAACGCCGGGAGGCGGCGCCGGCGGGTGCTGGTCGTAGACGAAGCCGCCGCCGAAGCGGAACCACTGCTCGAGCGCGACCGCCGCCGCGTAGGGGCTGCGCGCGCCGCCTGCCACCTCCTGCGCCCGCCGGTAGAGGGTCGCGAACGGCCTCAGCTCGTCGGCGCGCGCGTACCTCGTGAACAGGTAGTTCACCTGCTCGGCCCGATGCGGCCGTCCGAAGAGCGGCGGGTAGACGCGCGGCTGCACCTCGCGGTACTTGTCCGTCTCGACGATCGGCCCCGAGTAGACCGGCTTCGAGCGCGCGAGCTGCCTCGGCGTCGGCGTGGGCGCGTAGCTCCAGACGTGGTACGTGTCACCGCGGGAGACGGGGTCGCTCGCGTAGGCGACGCCGCTCGGGTCGTACTGCACCCTGCCGATGCGCGCTCCGGGGGCGTATCGCATCGGGACGCTGCCGCCCGGCAGGCGGTGGTCGCGCAGGGCCTCGACCGTCACGTCCTCGCGGTCCCAGCGGTCGACGCGCAGCTCGCGCTCCGGGATCATCCCGACCTCGCCGATCGGTGACGGGTCGCCGTACTCCGGCGAGAGCTCCTCGACCCACCGCCCGTCCTCGACCGTGTTCAGCACCGAGGAGCGCCAGTAATGCGGCTCCGGGCCGGCCTTGACGCGGAAGACGGTGGTCGGTTTGGTGCGGAAGTCGAGCGGGCGGTAGCTCGAGTCCCAGACGTACGAGACGTCGACCGGCTTCGCGGGCTTCGTGTACGGATCCCAGTGCTGCCAGTCGAGGAATGCGCGCTTCGCCAGGGCGGGCGAGCCGGCGGCGAAGAGCGCCGCCACGACGACCACCGTCCCGGCGACCGCCGCCGCGCCGAGACGTTGCGGCGCGCCGCGGCGAAGGAGCACCGTCGCCGCGAGAACCGTCACGAGCAGCATCCCGCCGCGGAACAGGTCGTGACCGGGCAGCAGCGTTCCCGGCCAGCCGACCCCGACGACGAGCGCGAGCGCGGCGAGCCCCGGCCTGCGGGCGGCCGCGGCGAGCCCGACCGCGAGCGTGAACGCGAACACGGCGAGAAGCAGCACGCCGTGCATGTGCGGGTGCGCTCCGGGGTCGAACGGGATCTGGACGTCGTAGAACTCAAGGAAGCCGTCGCCGAAGCGCGCAGCCACCTGGCCCGGCAGCCGCCAGCCGGGGGCGAGGTCGAACGCGATCGCGCCGGCGGCGAGGAGCGCGACGAGCGCCGCCACGGCGCGCGAGCGGCGACTCGGAGCGAGCAGCGGCAGCAGCGCGAGCACGACGAGGAGCGCGGCGACACCCGCATCGCCGCCGTCCTCCATCCGCAGCCAGCTCCAGGCGAGCAGCGGTGCGGACAGGGCAACGATCGGCAGCGCCCTACGCACGGGCGGCCTCCGCGACGCGCGTCTCGCCGAGCCGCTCTGCCAGGTCGTCACCGCGGCGCACCACGGCGATCGCCACGCCGACGGCCTGCAGCCGGAGGAGCTCGGGCCGGGGCGTCGGCCCCACGTCGGCGAAGCTCGCCGGGTCGACGAAGACGAGCGACACGTGACCGCTGCGGAGCGCGCGGTCGACGAGGCGCTCGACCAGGCGCGGAGTCAGCGACGACGTGACGACGGCCAGCTCGAGCGCCCTCCCCACCGAGCTTCCCTCGTCCGCGAGCAGGGCAGCGAGCGGCGGGCCGGGCTCCGGCTCGACGGCTGCCAGCAGGTCGAGGGCGCCACGCCAGTCGCCCTCCGACGAGCGGATGCCGCGGTGCTCGCGCTGGGGCCCGTTGATCACCAGCAGCGCCCGCCGGCCGCGCCGCACGTGGGCGAGCAGCAGCGACCCGGCCGCGCGCACCTGCACGTCGAAGCTCTCCCCCACGACCGCCTCCGGGTCGGCGTCGAGGACGACCGCCACCTCGTCGCGCGGCGAGTCCTCGAGCTCTTTCACCATCAGCTGCGCCCGGCGCGCCGTCGAGCGCCAGTGCACCTTGCGCAGCGAGTCGCCGTGCTCGTACTCGCGCACGCTGTGCAGGTCGAAGCCGGAGGGCCGCCGCAACAGCAGCCGGCGCCCGTCGTGGGAGCGCGCGCCGGCATCCGAGAAGAGCCGCTCGAGCTCGACGAGCCGCGGGTAGACGAGCAGCGCGCCGGGGGCCTCCAGCCGCTGCTCGACGCGCTCGAGCCCGAACGGGTCCTCGATCACGGCGACGGTCTCCTCGAACTCGTAGCGTCCGCGCGGCACGCCGCGCAGGACGTAGCGGGTGCGTCCGCTCGACCCGACGGTCAGCACGCGCTCGCCGAGCCGCCCGACGCGCTCGCGCAGCGTCCAGCGCGCGGGAACGAGGTGCTGCTCGGAGGCCATCTGGATCTCGACGGCGACGTCGTCGCCCTCGAGCCGCTCGCCGGCCGGGAGCGTCCGCCGCAGCTGCAGGGGCCGGTTCGCGAGCGCAGTCCACAGCCACGCGAGCAGCACCGCGAGCGGCAGGCCGAGCGCAACCGGGTAGAGAACCTTCGAGCCGAACGCCCACGCGCCGAGGTAGGTCGCGCCGCCGAGCAGGAGCGCGAGCCGACCCCGATGCGTCATACGGGAACCGGCGTGTGCTCGAGCGCCTCCCGCACGAGGTCGCCCCGCGACATCCCCGCGGCGCGGGCCTCCGGGGCCACGATCAGGCGGTGCGCGAGGACGGGCTCGGCGGCGGCCTTCACGTCGTCGGGCGAGACGAAGCCGCGGCCGTCGGCGAGCGCGCGAGCCTTGGCCACGCGCAGGAGCGCGATTCCCGCGCGCGGGCTCGCGCCCAGGTAGACGCGCCCGTCGCCGCGGGTGTGCCGCAGCAGCGCGACCACGTAGCGGTTCACGCTCTCCTCGACGTAGACCTCCGCGGCCGCCGCGGCGAGGGAGCGGACGTCGGCGGCGGTCGCGACGGGGCGCAGCGACTCGAGCGGCGGCTCGCTCGTCTGCTCGGTCAGCATCCGCGCCTCCTCTGGCAGCGGCGGGTAGCCGATCTCGATGCGCAGCGTGAAGCGGTCGAGCTGCGCCTCCGGAAGCGGGTAGGTCCCCTCGTACTCGATCGGGTTCTGGGTGGCGATCACCATGAACGGCGCCGCCAGCTCGTAGCTGACCCCGTCGACGGTGACCTGGTTCTCCTGCATCGACTCGAGGAGCGCGGCCTGTGTCTTCGGCGAGGCGCGGTTGATCTCGTCGACGAGCAGCAGGTTCGCGAACACCGGCCCGGGGCGGAACTCGAACTCGTTCGTCTTCTGGTTGAAGACGTTGACGCCGGTGACGTCGGACGGGAGCAGGTCGGGCGTGAACTGCAGGCGCGAGAACGAGCAGTCGATCGAGCGTGCGAGCGCCTTCGCCAGCATCGTCTTCCCGACCCCGGGGAAGTCCTCGATGATCAGGTGGCCCTCGGCGATCAGGCAGAGGACCGCCAGCCGCAGCGTGTCGTCGGGGGCGCGGACGACCTGCGCGAGGTTGTCGACGATCTTCTGGACCGAGTCCGCGGCCTCGCTGTCGACGCGCTCCCTACCGACCGCTTCGTCCATCTGCTCCCTCAAGGCGCATTGCCACCTCGTCGAGGATCGCCGCGGCGATCCGTTCCTTCGCTGCTTTCTGGATGCGCCGCTCGCCGTCGGCCGAAACGAGGACGACCTCGTTCTCGGCCGCGTCGAAGCCGATGTCGTCGCGGCTCACGTCGTTGAAGACGATCAGGTCGGCCCGCTTGTTGCCGAGCTTCTCGCGCGCGCGCTCCAGGCCCCGCTCGCCGCGGTCGGCGGCGAAGCCGACGAGCACGCGACGCGTTGCGGGATCACGCCGGACGCCGAGCTCGCGCAGGACGTCGGTCGTCGGCTCGAGCGTCACCGTCCAGGGCCGGTCGTCCTTCGGGCGCTTCTCCTCGTCCGCGTGCGCCGGCCGGTAGTCGGCGACCGCGGCCGCCATCACCACCACGTCTGCGTCGCCGCGCGCGAGCGTCTCGCGGGCCACGTCCTCGGCGGTCGGCGCCTCCACCACGTCCACTCCTACGGGGGCCGGAACGGACAGGTTCGACGCCACCAGGGTCACGTCGGCCCCGCGCCGGCGCGCCTCGGCCGCGACCGCCGAGCCCATCCGGCCCGACGAGCGGTTGCCGAGGAACCGGACCGCGTCGAGCGGCTCGCGCGTCCCGCCGGCCGTGACGAGCACGTGCCGGCCGCGGAGCTGGTCACGCTTCTCCAGCAGGGCCGCGGCGCGCGCGAAGATCTCCTCGGGCTCGCTCATCCGCCCCATGCCGACCTCGCCCTCGGCCGTGTCGCCCTCCTCCGGCCCCACGAGCTCGGCGCCGCGCGCACGGAGGAGCTCGAGGTTCGCCCGCACCGGCTCGCTGCGCCACATGCGCGGGTTCATCGCCGGCGCCGCGAGCACCGGGCCCTCGAAGGCGAGCGCCGTCTGGGTGAGCACGTTGTCGGCCAGGCCGTGGGCCAGCTTGGCGAGCGTGTTGGCCGAGAGCGGCGCCACGACGAGCAGGTCGGCCTCCACCAGGTGCGGGTACAGCTCCCGCGGCGACTCGCGGCGGGCGAGCGCCTCGAACGTCTTGGCCGAGACGAACGTCTCGGCCTCGGGGGTCAGGATCGGCGTCACCTGGTGCTCGCCGCGCACGAGCAGGCGGGTGAGCTCACACGCCTTGTAGGCCGCGATCCCGCCCGTCACTCCCAGCAGCACCCGCGCCATGCGCACATTGTGCCCGCGCCGGCGAAATCCGCGAAGCGGCGGCGACGGTATTGACGGCAACCCCACCAAGGAGCGTTCGGATGAAGAAGATCGTCGCAGTCACCGTCCTGGCAGCCGCCGCGCTCGCGGTCGCCGGAGCCGCCTTCAGCAGCACCGCCTCCACGCCGACGCTCAAGGGCGTCGTCGGGCCCGGCTTCTCGATCAAGCTGACCAAGGGCGGCAAGCTCGTGAAGAAGCTGAAGGCCGGGAAGTACAAGATCGTCGTCACCGACAAGGCCTCCATCCACAGCTTCGTCGTCGAGCGCGAGAAGCCGTCGAAGCCGAAGCTCGAGAAGACCATCACCGGCGTGGGCTTCACCGGCAAGAAGACGGTCGTCATGACCCTGAAGCCCGGCAGCTGGCGGTTCTACTGCAAGCCGCACGAGTCGCTCATGCACGGCGACTTCAAGGTGACGAAGTAGCGACGTAGCTCGCGAGGGGGCCGCCGCCGAGGCGGCCCTCCGTCACTTCGGGTACGCGTACTTGATCTTGCCCTCGGCGATCTCCTCGAGGGCCATCGTCAGGTAGTTCTTCGAGCGCGACTCGACCAGCGGCGGCAGGAACTGGTCGAACGTGCCCTCGCCCAGCTGGTGGTGGTAGTTGTTGATCTGGCGCGCGCGCTTGGCGGCGACGATCACCAGCGCGTAGCGGGAGTCGACGTTCTCGAGCAGCTCGTCAACGCGGGGATGGATCATGGGCAGGCATGGTACCTGCACCGTCCAGGGCCCTGCGGACGATCTCCTCGAGCTCGCCGACCGCGCGGTCGCGGTCGTCGTTGACGATCGTGTGGTCGAACTCCGGCGCGAGCTCGAGCTGGCGCTCCGCGATGTCGAGCCGCTCGCCGATCTCGCCCTCGCTCTCGGTCGCGCGCAGGCGCAGGCGCCGCTCACGCTCCTCGCGGCTCGGCGCGGTGACGAAGATCGTCACCGCCGCCGGCACGCGGTCGCGCACGGCGAGCGCGCCGCCGGTCTCGATCTCGAGCACGGGCGAGTAGCCCTCCGTCGCGATGCGCTCGAGCTCCGACCACAGGGTGCCGGAGCGGTACCCGTGCCCCCACGGCAGCTCGACCCACTCCAGGAACCCCCCCTTCCCGAGCTTGCGGTCGAACTGCTCGTCGCTCAGGAACCAGTAGTCGCGGCCGTGCTCCTCGCCAGGGCGGCGGGGCCGCGTGGTCGCGGAGATCGCGAGCGCGAGCTCGCCTGGCAGGCGGTCGACCAGCAGCTTCGCCAGCGTGCTTTTCCCTTCACCGGAGGTCCCGGTGATGACGAAGACCGGTCTAGCGGTTGAAGAGGCCAATCAGCTCCGCCCGCTGCCGGTCGGACAACCCGCCGACGGTCTTCGACTGGCTGATCCTGCACTGGTTGAGGAAGCGGGCGGCCTTGACGCGGCCGAACTTGGGCACCGCCATCAGCATGTCGAAGACCTTCGCCGTCGACACGTACTCGGGCGGATCGCCGAGGATCTCCTCGATGTGCGCATCGCCGGACTTGAGGTCCTTCTTCAGCTGCGCGCGACGCACGCGGATGTCGTTCGCCCGCTTGAGCGCTTCCATCCGTTGGTCGAGGGAGCGGAGTGGCGCCTGGGCCTGAGTCTTGAGCGCGGCCACGGCGGGGGATACTAACAAGCTCGCGGTGTCGGTCAACCCGACAACTTTGCGGCCGTATGCAGGGGTTTTTCTAGTGGTAGTCTCGACCTCGGGTCGAGGGTCGAATCCTCGGGCGCGTGCGCCGCGCCGATTGCGTTGTCAGGGCTGACGAAGCCGAAGGCGGCCAGCTCGGCCTCGAGCTCGGAGCGGATGCGCGCCGCCGCGCCGGGGTCGGCGAAGAGCGCGGTGCCCACTGCGACGTCCGTCGCGCCGGCCACGACCAGCTCCAGCGCGTGGCGGCCGGTGGCGACGCCGCCCATCCCGACGATCGGCAGCCGCGCCTCCCGGAAGCACGTGTGGACGGCGGCGAGGGCGACCGGCCGCAGCGCCGGGCCGGAGAGCCCGCCCGTCGCGCGCGCGAGCACCGGCCGCAGGGTCCGCTCGTCCAGAGCCAGCCCGCGGATGGTGTTGACGAGGCTGAGGCCGTCGGCGCCGGCCGACTCGGCGGCCCGCGCGGTGGCGCCGAGATCGGCGACCGCGGCCGAGAGCTTGGCGTAGAGGGGCTTCGAGGTGATACCACGGACCGCGGCGACGACCTCCCAGACGTCGTCCGGCACCTCGTCGACGTTCGGGCAGGAGAGGTTCAGCTCGAGCGCCTCGACCTCGTCGCGCTCGCCGACCCGCCGGGCGACGTGCACGTAGTCCTCGAGGCTGAAGCCGCCGACGGACACCCAGAGCGGCATTCGCAGCTCATCCAGGCGCGGCAGGTGCTCCGCGACGAACGCCTCCACGCCCGGGTTGGCGAGCCCGATCGCGTTCAGCATCCCGACCTCGGTCTCGGCGATCCGCACCGGCGCGTTGCCCTCGCGCGGGAGCGGCGTGACCGTCTTCGTGACGTAGACGTCGAGCGTCCGCGCCACGTCGGGCGCCGTCAGCGCGTCGAGACAGCCGCTCGCGTTAAGCAGCCGCAAGCACGGGCCCTTCCATGCAGAGGCGCCTGAGCTCGCCCTCGATCTCGACGACGCAGCCGTAGCACGCGCCGTAGCCGCATGCCATCGGCGCCTCCCACGCGAGCTGTGCGTGCGGCGTCAGGCGGCGCACGGCCTCCAGCATCGGCTCCGGCCCGCAGGCGAGCACGTCGTGCCCGGCCGGCATCACCTCGGTCACGAAGGTCGGCTCGAGCACGACCTCGGCGTTCGGGACGAGCGCCGCGGCCTCGGCGTGCCAGGCGGTGCGGAAGCCGAGCACGGCCGGGGGGCCGCAGAGCCGCTCCGAGAGGAACGGGAAGGGGGCGACGCCGATCCCGCCGCCGACGAGCAGCGGCCGTGCGAGCTCGAGCCGGAAGCCGTTGCCGAGCGGGCCGAGGATCCCCATGCGCTCGCCCGGCTCGACGGCGCAGAGCGCGCGGGTGCCGGGACCGATCGGGTCGACGAGGAAGGCCAGCTCGCCCGGCGGCGCGAAGCAGAGGCTCATCGGCCGCGGCAGCAGCCGCCCCGGCGCCTCGAGCATGAAGAACTGCCCCGGCGCGCCCGGGTCGAGGCCGCCGCGGTCGACGCGCAGGAGCGTGTACGGCCCGACGCGCTCGTTGCCGACGACGCTACGCGCTTCGCGCTTCCGCATCGATCCGCTCCTGCAGGCTGAGCGCCACCTCGTCGCGCGCGTGCGCGATCGCCTCGACCGCCGCCGCCGCACCCGAGACGGTCGTGATGCACGGGACCCGCGCCGCCAGCGCCGCCTCCCGGATCAGGTAGCCGTCGGTGCGGGCGCCCGAGCCCTGGGGCGTGTTCACCACCAGCTCGCAGCGGCCGCGGCGAACGAGGTCGACGACGCTCGGGCCCTCCCCCTCCTCGGTCACCTTGCGCACGTACTCGACCGCGAGGCCGGCGGCCGCCAGCGTCCGCGCCGTGCCAGCCGTGGCGAGCAGCCGGAAGCCGAGCCCCGCCAGCGCCCGGGCGACCGGGACCACCACGCCCTTGTCCTCGTCGCGGACCGAGAGGAAGGCCGTCCCGCTCGCCGGCAGCCGCCGCCCCGCCGCGCGTTCGGCCTTGGCGAAGGCGGTCGGCAGGTCGGAGGCGCTCGCCATCACCTCGCCGGTCGAGCGCATCTCCGGTCCGAGCACCGGATCGGCGCCGGGGAAGCGCGCGAACGGAAGGACGGCCGCTTTCACGGAGACCTGGCTCGGATCCTGGGACGCGTAGCCGTTGAGCTCCAGGCCGGCAAGCGACTCCCCGGCCGCGAGCCGGCACGCCGCCTGGACGAGGTTGACGCCGGTCGCCTTGCTCGCGAACGGCACCGTGCGCGAGGCACGCGGGTTCGCCTCGAGCACGTGGAGCTCGCCGTCGGCCAGCGCGAGCTGGACGTTGAGCAGGCCCACCACGCCGAGCGCCGGCCCGAGCCGCCGCACCGCGTGCGCGACCGCCCGCCGCTCGGAGCGCGTCAGCGAGGGCGCGGGCAGCACGCAGCTCGAGTCGCCGGAGTGGACGCCTGCCTCCTCCACGTGCTGCATCACCGCCGCCACGAAGGTCTCGTCTCCGTCGCAGAGCGCGTCGACGTCGATCTCGATCGCGTTCTCCAGGAAGGCGTCAACCAGGCATGATCCTGAAACGCGTAGCGTTGCCGCGCGAACGGCGTCGGCGTCGTAGCAGATTCGCATCGAGCGGCCCCCGAGCACGTAGCTCGGCCGCACGAGGACCGGGTACCCGACGCGCTCGGCGACCTCGACGGCCTCGTCGGCGCTCGCCGCGGTTCCCCACGCCGGCACCGCGATCCCGAGCTCCTCGCAGAGCGCCGCGAAGCGCTCGCGGTCCTCGGCGAGGTCGACGGCCTCGAACGGCGTGCCCAGGATGCGGAAGCCCGCCGCCTCGATCGCGCGCGCCAGCTTGAGCGGCGTCTGGCCGCCGAACTGGATCACCACGCCCGCCGGCTGCTCGCGCTCGCAGATCGCGAGCACCTCCTCGACGCCGAGCGGCTCGAAGTAGAGCCGGTCGGAGGTGTCGTAGTCGGTCGAGACGGTCTCCGGGTTGCAGTTGACCATCACCGCCTCGTAGCCGAGGGCGCGGAAGCTCTGCGCGGCGTGGACGCAGCAGTAGTCGAACTCGATCCCCTGGCCGATCCGGTTCGGGCCCGAGCCCAGGATCACGATCGCCCGTCGGTCGTGGTGGCGGGATGCCGTGGGCCACTCGTCCTGCTCGCCCCAGGTCGAGTAGAAGTAGTTCGAGGCCGCCTCCACCTCGGCCGCGCAGGAGTCGACGCGGCGGTAGGCCGGCCGTACCCCCCACGCCCGCCGCGCGGCGCGCGCCTGCTCCTCGCTCACCCCGCAGGCCGCGCCGACCGACGCGTCCGAGTGGCCGAGCCGCTTCAGCCGCAGCCAGTCGTCGGTGACGAGGTCCGACAGGTTGAGCCGGTCGAGCCGGAGCCGCTCGAGCTCCGCGCGGAACCAGGGGTGCACACCCTCCGGCAGCTCGTCCAGCGAGGGCCACGGCGTGACCGCGCCGCCGTCGAGCTCGCGCGAGCGCAGCGCCTTCGAGAGCGCCTCCGTGAACGTGCGGCCGATCCCCATCGCCTCGCCGACCGACTTCATCTGCGTGCCGAGCGTCGTGTCGGCACCCGGGAACTTCTCGAAGGCGAAACGCGGGACCTTGACGACGACGTAGTCGAGCGTCGGCTCGAAGCTGGCCGGGGTGGTGCCGGTGAGGTCGTTCGGGATCTCGTCGAGCGTGTAGCCGACGGCGAGCTTCGCCGCGACCTTCGCGATCGGGTAGCCCGTCGCCTTCGAGGCGAGCGCCGAGGAGCGCGAGACGCGCGGGTTCATCTCGATCACGCGCACGTCCCCGCTCTCGCGGTTCCGGGCGAACTGGATGTTCGAGCCCCCGCACTCGACGCCGACCGCGCGGATCACGGACGCGGCCGCGTCGCGCAGCTCCTGGTAGGCCTCGTCGGAGAGCGTCATCTGCGGCGCGACGGTTACCGAGTCGCCGGTGTGGACGCCCATCGGGTCGAGGTTCTCGATCGAGCAGACGACGACCACGTTGTCGTGGCGGTCGCGAATCAGCTCGAGCTCGAACTCGTCCCAGCCGAGCAGCGACTCCTCGACGAGCACCTGGCCGACCGGGCTCTCGGCGAGCGCCCGCTCGAGCAGCGGCTCGAGCTCGGCCCACGAGCGCGCGGTGCCGCCGCCGTGGCCGCCGAGCGTGAAGGCCGGCCGCAGGATCACCGGGAAGCTGAGGTCGCGCGGCACCTCGGAGCGCGCGGTGACGACGAGCGACTCCGGCACCTTCAGCCCGGCCTCGCGCACGGTCTCGCGGAAGAGCTCCCGGTCCTCGGCGCGGCGGATCACCTCTGGTGGCGCCCCGATCAGCTCGATCCCGAGCGCCTCGAGCACGCCGACCTCGGCCAGCTCGAGCCCGATGTTGAGCGCCGTCTGGCCGCCCATCGTCGGCAGCAGCGCGTCGGGCCGCTCGCGGCCGAGGACGTCGGCAACCGCCTCGACGTCGAGCGGCTCGAGGTAGGTGCGGTCGGCAAAGCCGGGGTCGGTCATGATCGTCGCCGGGTTCGAGTTGACGACGATCGTCCGGAAGCCGTCCTCCCGCAGGACCTTCAGCGCCTGACAGCCGGCGTAGTCGAACTCGCAGGCCTGGCCGATCACTATCGGCCCGGAGCCGATCAGGCAGAT
Organism: Gaiellaceae bacterium; assembly: GCA_035455445.1. GTDB lineage: Bacteria > Actinomycetota > Thermoleophilia > Gaiellales > Gaiellaceae > AC-32. Next base: position 12,299 of record DATIFC010000092.1, read on the forward strand.
CGAGCGGATGTCATGCCGCCTGGGCAAGAGACACCCCCTCGACCCAGCGCGTGAGCAGCGGCCACGCGTCGTGCGGCCCCGGCCGCGCCTCCGGATGGAACTGCACCGAGCGCGCCCGCAGCTCGGGGAAGTCGAGCCCCTCGACGGTGCCGTCGTAGAGCGAGACGTGCGTCACCTCGGGCGCGTCCGAGCCGGCCACCGCGAAGCCGTGGTTCTGGCTCGTGACGAGCACGCGGCCCGTCTCCTTCTCGAGCACCGGGTGGTTCGCGCCGCGATGGCCGAACGGGAGCTTGAAGGTCTCGTGGCCGGTCGCCAGCGCGAGCAGCTGGTGGCCGAGGCAGATGCCGAGAATCGGCACCTTGCCGAGCAGCGCCTTCACGCTCTCGACCTCGGCAGCCAGCGGCCCGGGGTCGCCGGGGCCGTTCGAGAGCAGGACGCCGTCGTAGCCGGCGAGCTCGGCTGCTCCCGCGTCGTGCGGGTGGACGGTCACGGCGGCTCCGGCCCAGGCGAGGCGGTCGAGGATCGAGCGCTTGCAGCCGTAGTCGACGACCGCGACCCGCGCGGTGCCCGCATCGGAGTAGACGTAGGGCTCGCGCGTCGAGACTCCTGCTGCGAGCGCGCGCCCGGCCATCGCGGGCTGCTCGCGGACCGCGACGAGCGCCTCCTCCACGGAGGCGTCGCCGGCGACCGCGATCGCGCGCATGGCCCCGGACTCCCGCAGGTGCACGACGAGCGAGCGCGTGTCGATGCCGGAGAGCGCCACGAGCCCGTGCTCGTGCAGCCAGTCCGTCCAGGCCGGCCCGTGCGCCTCCCGCATCACCACCGCGCGCGCGTGCGGGCGGCGAGACTCGCAGCGGTCGCCCTCGACGCCGTAGTTACCGACCATCGCCGCGGTGAAGCAGACGATCTGCTCCGCGTAGCTCGGGTCGGTGACGACCTCCTGGTAGCCGGTCATCGAGGTCGTGAAGACGGCCTCGCCGAACGCGAAGCCCTCCGCGCCGACGGACTCGCCCCGGAAGATGGTGCCGTCCTCGAGTGCCAGGAACCCGGTCATCGCTCCTCCTTCGGCTTCGAGATCCATTCGCCGTGCTCGAGGTAGTGGCGCGCGCGGGCCGCGTTGAGCCTCGCGAAATCGAGCTCGGGCCACTCCGCCGACCAGGCCAGCGACTCCTCGACCGCGGCGCGCGTGCGCTCCTCCGAGACGGGATCGAAGTAGCGGGACCACTCCGGAATCCGCTCCTGCGCGATCGCCGCGTCGATCACGAACCAGTGCTCGGCCTCGTCGGGCGCCTCGCGCACGCCCTCGTCGTCGACCTCGAGGTTGAGGTCGAAATCCGGCGGCTGGCGGCCGAGGACGTAGACGACGAGCTCCAGCCGGCGCCCGGGACGCTCCAGGGCGCCGACTCGCTCGACGGCGCGCCGGCGCGCCTCTCCGGCGAGCGGCCGGTCGACGACGACCACGAGGTCGAGATCGCTCTCGCCCGGGCGGTAGCCGCCGACGAGCCCGGAGCCGAGCACGAACGACGCGAGCACGTCGGCCTCCCCGTCGATCGCGTCGACGACAAGCGACCGGTAGCGCTCGGCCGTCTCGTCGAGGTACGTGTCGGCGGAGATCACGCTACGAACGCCAGCCTTCCGGCCGCGACGGTCAACCGCACCTGGCCGCGCAAGGTCTGCCCCAGCAGCCACGAGTTCGCCGAGCGCGAGCGGAAGCCGCACTCCTCGACGCGCCGCGTTCCCTCGGTGTCGAGCAGGACGAGGTTCGCGGGGGCGCCGGGCGCGATCCGCGGCGGCTCGAGCCCGTACGCCCGCGCCGGTCCGGCCGACATGCGCTCGAGCAGGGTCTCCAGCTTCAGCAGCCCCGGCTCCACGAGGTGCGTGTAGAGCGCCGCGAAGGCGGTCTCGAGGCCGGTCACGCCGAAGGGCGCGGCCTCGAACGGCACCTCCTTCTCGTGGCGCAGGTGCGGCGCGTGGTCGGTCGCGACCGCCGAGATCGTGCCGTCGCGCAGGCCGTCGATGAGTGCGGCCCGGTCGTCCGCCGAGCGCAGGGGCGGGTTCATCTTCAGGTTCGAGTCGAGCGTGCGCACCGCCTCGTCCGTGAGGCAGAGGTGATGCGGCGTCGCCTCGGCGGTCGCCGCGACGCCCTTCGCCTGCGCCGCCGCGAGCGCCTCGACCGACTCGCGGGCCGAAAGATGCAGCAGGTGCAGCGGCGAGCGCTCGTAGGCCGCGAGCGAGAGGTCGCGCTCGACCATCACGCTCTCGGCCACCGACGGGTAGCCGGCGAAGCCGAGCTCGGCCGAGACCGCTCCCTCGTGCATCTGCCCGCCCCTCGAGAGCGTCGGCTCCTCGCAGTGGAGCGCCAGCCTCCGCCCCGTGAGGCCGTGGTACTGGAGCGCGCGGCGCATCAGCCCCGGGGCGACCACCGGCCGGCCGTCGTCGCTGAACCCGGCCGCGCCGTGCTCGGCGAGCTCGACCATCTCGGTCAGCTCGGCGCCCTCCTGCCCACGCGTGATCGCCGCCAGGAAGCCGACCGGGACCGTCGCCTCCGCCTTCGCGTCCTCGATCAGCGAGCCGAGCACCGAGGCCGAGTCGACGACCGGGTCGGTGTTCGGCATCGCCAGGATCGCGCAGTAGCCGCCGGCCGCGGCCGCCGCGGTTCCCGAGGCGATCGTCTCCTCGTCCTCGCCGCCGGGCACGCGTAGGTGCACGTGCGGGTCGACGAAGGCCGGCGCGAGCACGAGCCCCTCGCCCTCGACCACGCGGTGGCCGTTCGCGTCGACCCCGGTGCCGACCTGGGCGATCACGCCCCTGTCGACCCGGACGTCGCAGACGCGGTCGATCCCCTCCGTCGGATCGACGACCCGCGCCCCGCGGACGACCAGGTCCTCCTTGCGGCCGCTCTTCGCGTACAGCATCAGGCCACCTCCAGCGGCTCGGCGGCCTCGACGGGGACCGGGCCGGTCGTGACCAGGTCGTAGAGAACCGCCATCCGCACGACGAGCCCGGCGCGCACCTGGGCCTCGATCAACGTGCCGGCCGCGTCGGCCACGCGCGGATCGATCTCGACGCCGCGGTTCATCGGGCCGGGGTGCATCACCTTCTGGCCCGGCCGGATCCGCTCCGGCGTCACGCCCCAGCGCGCGGTGTACTCGCGCAGCGAGGGCACGTAGTTGGCGCCCTCCTGCATGCGCTCGCGCTGCATCCGCAGCACGTACACGACGTCCGCGTCGGCGATCGCGCCGATCTCGTGCGAGACCTCGCAGCCGAGAGCCCCGATCCCGCGCGGGATCAGCGGCGGCGGCCCGACGAGCGTCACCTTCGCGCCCATCAGGGCGAGCGCCTGCACGTTCGAGCGCGCTACGCGCGAATGCAGGACGTCGCCGACGATCGCGACGTGGACGCCCTCGATGCGGCCGAGCTCGGCCCCGATCGTGTAGAGGTCGAGCAGCGCCTGGGTCGGGTGCTGGTGCTTGCCGTCGCCGGCGTTCACGACGTGCGCGTCCGTGTGGCGCGCGACGAGCTGCGGCGCGCCGATCTGCGGGTGGCGGATGACGATCACGTCCGGGTCATAGGCGCCGAGGGTGAGCGCCGTGTCCTTCAGCGACTCACCCTTGTCGACCGACGAGCCGGCGGCCTTGATCGACATCGTGTCGGCGCTCAGGCGCTTCGCCGCCAGCTCGAAGCTCGACGAGGTGCGCGTCGAGGACTCGTAGAAGACGTTCACGACCGTGCGGCCGCGCAGCGTCGGGAGCTTCTTCACCTCGCGCTCGA
>DATIFC010000093.1:0-2468 GCA_035455445.1 Gaiellaceae bacterium
CTATTCGAGCGCTTCCTCAACCCGGGCCGCAAGTCGATGCCGGACATGGACATCGACTTCGCGGTTGCCGGCCGCGACAAGGTGATCAACTACGTCGCCGAGAAGTACGGCCGCGACCGGGTGGCGCAGATCATCACCTTCGGGACGATGATGGCGCGCGCCGCCGTCCGCGACGCGGGCCGCGTGCTCGAGATCCCGTACGGCGCGGTCGACAAGGTCGCGAAGCTGATCCCGGAGGGCCCGAAGGTGTACCTCGACGACTGCCTCAAACCCGGCGCCGAGCTGAGGCAGGCCTACGACGCCGACCCGCTCGTGCGCGAGATCGTCGACCTGGCGAAGCCGCTCGAAGGGCTGATCCGCCAGGACTCGATCCACGCGGCGGGGGTCGTGATCGCCGACCGGCCGCTGACCGACCTCGTCCCGCTGCAGCAGAAGGGCGCCGACCAGGAGGTCGTGACCCAGTTCGGGATGTGGGACGTCGAGGCGCTCGGCCTGCTGAAGATGGACTTTCTCGGGCTCCGCAACCTCGACGTGATCGAGAAGGCGGTCGAGCTCGTAGGCGGCGTGGACATCGGCAAGATCCCGCTCGACGACGCCGAGACGTACCGGATGCTGCAACGCGGCGACGCGACCGGCGTGTTCCAGTTCGAGTCGTCCGGCATGCGCGAGGCGCTACGGCAGGTCAAGCCGACCGAGTTCGAGGATTTGATCGCCCTCGTCGCCCTCTACCGGCCGGGCCCGATGGGCTACATCCCCGTCTACGCCCGGCGCAAGAACGGCCAGGAGCAAGTCGTCTACCCCGACCCGCGACTGGAGCCGATCACCGGCCTCAGCTACGGCATCTGCATCTACCAGGAGCAGTACATGGAGATCGCCAAGCAGCTGGCGGGCTTCTCGCCGGCCGAGGCGGACGACCTGCGCAAGGCGATCGGCAAGAAGATCCACTCGCTGATGGCGTCCCTCAAGGACAAGTTCCTCGAGGGCTGCGCGGCGAACGGCGTCACCCCTGCGGTCGCGAACCAGCTCTGGAAGGACATGGAGCAGGCGCAGGACTATTCCTTCAACAAGTCGCACGCCGCCTGCTACGCGCTGATCGCCTACCGCACCGCGTGGCTGAAGGCGCACCACCCGAAGGAGTACATGGCCGCCCTGATCTCCTCGGTGATGAATACGAAGGACCGTGTGCCGTTCTACGTCAACGCCTGCCGCGAGATGGAGGTCGAGGTGCTGCCGCCGGACGTGAACGGCTCCGAGTGCGACTTCGCCGTCGTCGAGGGGAAGATCCGCTTCGGCCTGAACGCGGTCAAGAACGTCGGCGACGCGGCCGCGCGGGCGATCGTCGCGGCCCGCGAGGACGGCGGGCCGTTCGCCTCGCTCTGGAGCTTCACCGAGCGCGTCGACCCGCAGGTGGTCAACAAGCGCGCGCTCGAGTCGCTCGTCAAGTGCGGCGCGCTCGACTCGACCGGAGGCTCGCGGCGCGGGATGCTCGAGGCGCTCGAGCACGCGCTCTCGCACGGCCAGCGCGCCTCCGACGAGCGTCTGCGCGGCCAGAGCTCGCTCTTCGCGGAGGTCGAGGAAAAGCTCGAGCACCCGCCGATCGGCAGCGAGGAGTTCGAGAAGAGCGAGCTGCTGCGGCTTGAAAAGGAGACGCTGGGTCTCTACGTCTCGGAGCACCCGCTCGAGGCGATCCGCGCGCAGCTGCGGCGCAAGACCGACGCGACACTCGCGGATCTCGGCAACCGCCGCGACGGCGAGATCGTGACCGTCGCCGGGATCGTCTCGGCGCTGAAGCAGCTGACGACGAAGAAGGGCGAGCCGATGGTCTTCCTGCGGCTCGACGACGTGATCGGCAGCGCCGAGGTCGTCGTCTTCAACTCCGTCTACGCCGCCGCGCGCGAGCTGCTCGTGCCCGACGCGGTGCTCGTCGTCAAGGCGCGCGTCGACCACAAGGAGGGCGAGTCGAAGTTGATCGCGCTCGAGGTCTCGGCGTTCGAGGCGACCCCCGACCGGCGCGAGGTGCGCCTGAAGCTGGACGCGCGCCGCGCGCGGGCCGGGATCATCCGCGAGCTCGCCGCGGTCGTCCGCGACTTCCCGGGCGAGGCGCCGGTGCTCGTCGACCTGCTCACCTCGGAAGGCCGGCGCACGCTGCAGTTCGGCAACGAGTACCGCGTGAAGCCCGAGCCCGACTTCTTCGCCGAGGTGAAGGCGCTCCTCGGCGAGGCTGCCGTGGCGTGAGACTCACCGGCCGGGCGACCCTCTCGCTCGTCGAGGACGTGGCCGACGCGACGTCCGGTCGACCACGTCGAGGCGCTGCCCGACGAGTTCCTCGGCCGCGGCGCCGACCGGCAGCACGGGCCGGTCGACCAGCAGTACGGGCCGCGCGAGCCTCGCGTGCGCGACACGGACGGCTACCTGCTAGGCACCGGCCGCTCGTGAAGCCGCGCGGAGTCTACGAGACGGTCGTCTAC
>DATIFC010000094.1:0-35599 GCA_035455445.1 Gaiellaceae bacterium
GGTGCGCTGGACGTGGGACGAGTTCCGCGCGCTGCCCAGCGAGGAGGTCACCGTCGACATCCACTGCGTCACGAAGTGGTCGAAGCTCGACACCGTCTGGGAGGGCGTCTCCGTCGACACGCTGCTCGACGCCGCCGGCGACGAAGCGGGCTACGCGGTGGCGTTCTGCGACGGCGGCTACACGACGAACCTCCCGCTCGAGGATCTCACCGGCGGCAGGGCCTGGGTCGCGTTCGGCTACGACGGCGAGCCGCTCGAGCCCGAGCACGGCGGCCCGGCGCGGCTGCTCGTGCCGCACCTCTACTTCTGGAAGAGCGCGAAGTGGGTGCGGGGCCTCGACCTCCGCGACGAGGACGAGCCGGGCTTCTGGGAGCAGAACGGCTACCACCTGCGTGGAGACCCTTGGCAAGAGCAGCGCTATTGGGGCGACTAGGCGAACGGCATCAGCCCGGCACACGGACTGAGCCCGGGCGCCTCCGAACGGCACCGCGAGCGGTGCCTCAGGACCCGTGGCAGGAGCAGCGGTACTGGGGCGACTGACCTGGCTGGCCGCGGAGGTCGGGGCCACGCGCGAGGAGACGCCGCGGGTGCGAACGCTCGACCTCGACGTCGACGGGTGGGACGGGCATCGCGCGGGCCAGCACCTCGACGTGCGCCTGACGGCCGAGGACGGCTACCAGGCGCAGCGCTCGTACTCGATCGCCTCGGCGCCCGGGGACCCGCTCGCGATCACCGTCGAGCGGCTCGAGGACGGCGAGGTCTCGCCCTACCTCGTGGACGAGGTGCGGGAGGGCGACGTGCTCGAGGTGCGCGGCCCGGTCGGCGGCTACTTCGTCTGGGACGGCGACGAGCCCGAGCCGGTCCTGCTCGTCGCCGGCGGATCGGGCGTCGTGCCGCTCGCGGCGATGGCGCGGCGCCGGGCACGGGTGGGCGGGGAGGCGCCGATGCGGCTGCTCTACTCGTCGCGCTCCTGGGAGGACGTGATCTACCGCGACGAGCTCGGGACACTCGGCGTCGAGGTCGTGCACACGCTGACCCGGGAGCAGCCGGCGGGCTGGACCGGCTACTCGCGGCGGATCGACGACGAGCTCCTGCGGGAGGTCGCGTTCCCGGCCGCCGACGAGCCGCGCGTCTACGTCTGCGGCTCCACCCGCTTCGTCGACGCCGCCGCCGACGGCCTCGTCCGCCTCGGCTACGACCCGCGCTGGATCCGCACCGAGCGCTTCGGAGCGAGCGGATGAGCGAGCCGCGCACACTGGACGGCAACGCGGTCGGCGGGCTGCTGCTCGAGCTCTTCGGCGTCGAGCTCACCGCTGCGCCCTGCGTCTGCGGCAACTGCGGGGCGCGGGAGGAGATGGCCCGGCTCGACGTCTACGTCGACTGCCCGGGCGTCGTGATCCGCTGCCGCCACTGCGGCGACGTGATGATCACGATCGTCCGCGGGCCCGAGCGCACGTGGGTCGACCTGCGCGGGACGCGCGGTCTGGAGCTCGGCTAGGGTCGCAGCATGCGGCGGCGGCTGGAGCGGGCGATCCTCGGCGTCCTGATGAGCGTGGTCGCGTTCGTCGTCGAGCGCCGGCTGGTGAAGGCGCTCGCCAGGCGCCGCTAGGCGCCCGCGAAGCGGAACGCGCCCGGGTCGGAGCGGCGCGCGCGCCACACGGCGAGGCCGGCGAGGACGGCCAGCAGCGCGTCGTTCGCCACGCACCACTCGCAGACCGCGTCGATCACGAAGGCCTGTACGAGCACGAGGTAGGCGGCGAAGATCAACCCGGAGAGGGTCAGCGCGACACCCGCCGCCCGCCCCAGGACGTCCCTGAGCAGCAGCGAGGCGAGAATCGCGACCGAGCCGATCAGGCCGACCAGCGCGACCGGCACGCCGAAGATCTCCGAGTAGCGCGACTGGGCGACCGTCTCGCACCCGCCGGTGGCGCAGACGACCGAGCTGCCCGCGTAGTGCGCCTGGAGGAGGTAGCTCGCGATGCCGACGGTGGCGAGGGCGAGCGCCGCCATCAGGAGCCGGAGCGCGCGGTCGCTCACTTCTGCAGCGCTCCGTCGAGTGCCGCCCGGAACTCAGGGACTGCGATCGCGGTGAGGGCCAGGCGGTTCAGCTGACCGCCTCGGCGGCCGTAGAAGAACGCCGGCACGCCGTTGACGCCCTCGGCCTGGGCCAGGGCCGACCACCGGTCGATCTTCGAGAGCACCGCCGGCCCCTTGCGCGCGGCGAACGCCCTGTCCGCGTCGGCGCCCGCCGCGGTGACGATCGAGCGCAGCAGCGGGTCGTTGACCCAGGCGTTCTCGGGCCCCTGGTTGCGGTAGAGCAGCTCCATCACGTTCCAGAAGCGGTTCTGCTGGCCCGCCGCCGTCGCCGTGCTGAGGGCGATGCCGGAGTCCCTCCCGAGGAACCAGAGCCCGCGGAAGACGAGCTGCACCTTCCCCGGGCGGACGTAGTCACGGATCAGCGTCGGCAGCACGTCGCGCGCGTAGACGGCGCAGTACGGGCACTGCGGGTCGGCGTACTCGATCAGCCGCACCGGCGCCGTCGGCGAGCCGAGCACGTTCCCGCGCTGCGGGATGCCGCCAAGCAAAGCCGCCGTCTGGCTCGCCCCGAGCACGCCACTCGTGCTCGGCGAGGACGCGGGCGTGGGAGTCGAGTCGCGGTGCGCCGAGATCAGGCTCAGGCCGATCAGGAGGGCGCCGACGAGGGCCGCGAACGCGAGCGCGTAGGCGTACAGCCGCTGCGGCGAGACGGGAAGCGACGAGCGCGACGGCGGCTGCTCGCGCCGCTTCGGCGCGACGACCGCGCGGCCGCGCGGTGTCGCCCGCCGCGCAGGGGCCTGGACGTGACTGCGATTCCCCGCGCGCCGCTTCGACTTCGATGCCACACCGACACTCTCGCCGCGGAGAGCGGAGCCGACATCCGGGTTCCGCGGCGACCCGGTTGCGGGGAATTGCGGAGCCTGCGCCGACTCAGCCTGCGACCGGGACGAAGCGATACCCGACCCCGCGGACGTGCAGCAAGCGCTCGGGGTGCCGCGGATCGCGCTCGAGCTTCCGGCGCAGGCGCGCCACGTGCGCGTCCGCGACGCGCGAGTTGCCGGAGTAGTCGCCCTCCCAGAGGCGGTCGACGATCTCGTGCCGCGAGTAGGCGCGTCCCGGCTCCTCCGTCAGGAGCTCGAGCAGCCGGAACTCCGACGGGGTGAGATGCACCGGCGAGCCTGCGACCGTCACCTGGTAGCGGCCGAGGTCGATGCGGACGTCGCCGACCTCGCGGACCGTCGAGCTCGCGGTGACTTCGAGCTCGTCGCCGAGCAGCGCGCGCACACGCTCGAGCACGTCCTCGCGCGCGCGCAGGGAAGCCTTCTCGATCCCGACCTCGGCGTGGAGGGCCAGCAGGTCGACGAGCGCCTCTTCCTGCGGCGTGAACCGCGGGCGCGTCGTCGTCAGGCGAAGGATGCCGTACGGCCGCTCGGCGACGGAGAGCTCCCGCTCGAGCGCGACCTTGGCGCCCCGGGCCCCACGCCCCGTGGAGATCAGGCGATGAGGAGGCGCCCGGTCGAGGATCTCCAGCGTGACGGCGTCGGCCCCGGAGAGCGAGCGCGCTGCGTGGACGACGCGCCTGAGGAACTCCTCGAGCGACTCCGCCGCAGACAACGTTGACGCCGCCGAGAAGAATCGGCTCATCCGCTCCGGATCCGCGAAGACGGAGGCCATCGCCTCGCGAACGCGGGGCGCCACCACGTCGGGCGGGCCGCGCATGCCTCTCTGATCATTGCGCCGGGCTCCGCGTCGGGCCATCGGTAGAACCCCGCACCGGAACTGTGACGAAACCGTCACCAAGACGTCGGCAAACCGTCACCAAGCCCTTTCCAGCCGGATAGAGAATCGTCGATGGCGTTGCGGGCCGTATCGGAGCGGCTCGCCTTTGGGAGAGGGAAGGCGGTGAGGCCTGTGGACCTCCACCGCACCCGCACGATCACTGCTCCCGCGGGTGACGGTGAGGCGTAGGAGCTAGGCGCTGCTGCGGTGACTACCAGCGCCGGATCGGACGACAGAGATGAGACGAAAAACGACCAGGACGCCTGCGCCCGTCAAGGGGTGGCGGTGGCTGTTGCTTCCCCTGCTCTTGATGGGCGCACTCGCGTTCGCAGCATCCGGCGCCGCGTGGGTCGGCCAGGCCGGGTCGGAGTCGGGCTCGCCCGTCATCCAGAGCGAGTTCCCCGACTACAACCCCGGCCAGACCGTGACCCTGCTCGGCGCCAACTGGGACACCGGGGGCACACCGGTCCACATCGTCGTCAACGACGACGTGGGCCAGACCTGGCAGCACGTGAGTGACGTCACGCCGGCAGCGGACGGCACGATCACGGACTCCTTCCAGCTCCCGACGTACTTCGTCGCGATGTACTCGGTACGCGCGACGCAGGAGACGGCCTCGGGCACGCTCGAGGCGACCTCCACCTTCACCGACGCGAATCCGTCGGCGAACCTCGACCAATGTGCGAACGACCCGTTCCCGTCCCCCAACACGGACGGCTGCGACACCAACGCCAACCAGTGGGTGAACGGGAACCTGGGCGCCAGCAAGGCGAACTACTTCGAAGGGGACTCCATCCCCTACCGGATGAGGTTCGACAACCTGAGCCTCGCGTCGCACACGGTCACGATCAAGTGGGACACGACCAAGAGCAGCAAGCACGCGCTCGACTACCTGACGACGTTCAACCGCACGGTCGCCACCGCGAATCCGTGCCTCGGTGTCAGCGGGTGCAGCAGCTCGACGACGTCCGGGATCCCCGCCGATCCGCAGGTGACCGGAGCCGGCGTGACACCGGTCGCCGGAGACTTCACCTTGTACGGCGGGGCGATCACAGCGATCAGTGCCTACTCGTACCCGGACGGAACGGGCTTCGCCGGCGACAAGTCGGCGCAGATCACGATCACCTTCACCGCGACTGTCGCGAACCCGGTGCTCGCGTGGGGCGGTCACATCTCCACTCGAGTCGACTGGGGACTCGACGCCTCTGCCGTGTCGATTCCAGGCTCGCCGTACCACACGAGCCTCGTCGACCTCGACGGGGCCGGCGGCAGCCAAGACCGCTCGCTGTCGGCCGACGCGGTGACGTTCCCCGGCTCGATCACGATCGTCAAGGACGCGACGCCGAACGGCTCGACGTCATTCGAGTTCACGGCTTCGCCCGCGCCGCTGGCGAACTTCTCGCTGGTCGACGACGGGACGACCGCGAACACGAAGGTGTTCTCGAACATCACGACGTTCCAGACCTACACCGTCAACGAGAGCTCGATCCCGGCGAACTGGGGCTTCGATTCCGTGGGGTGCGTGGTCACGACGCCCAACGGCGGCTCGTACACGACGAGCACGACCACGGTGAACGTCTCCATGAAGGAAGGTGAGAACTGGACCTGCACGTATCTGGACAGCCTCCGCGTCGGCACGTTGACCGTGATCAAGCACGTGGTCAACGACAACGGCGGCACGAAGACGGCCGGCGACTTCACGCTCCACGTCAAGAGCGGAAGCACGGACGTCAGCGGCAGTCCGCAGGCCGGCTCTGAGAGCGGCACGTCGTACACGCTGGCCGCCGGTAGCTACTCGGTCAGCGAAGACACACCGCCGAGCGGGTACACGCAGGTCGGCTTCAGCGGCGACTGCGACTCGAGCGGCAACGTCACGGTCGTAGTGGGTCAGACGAAGACCTGCACGATCACCAACGACGACATCGCCCCCAAGCTGCACCTGCGCAAGCTGGTCGTCAACGACAACGGCGGCAGCGCGACCGATCAGGACTTCACCCTGACGGCCGACGGCAGCGGCAGCAACGACCTCTCGGGCACGACGCCGGTCGACTCCGGCGCCGGGCTCCAGGCCGACACCTGGGCGCTGTCGGAGACCAGCCTGGCCGGCTATGCGGCCGGCGACTGGTCCTGCGTCGGTGGCACGCAGGCGGGCTCCAACATCACCGTCGGGATCGGCGGGGAGGCCACCTGCACGATCACCAACGACGACATCCAGCCGACGCTGAGGCTGGTGAAGACGGTGATCAACGACAACGGCGGCACCCTCCAGGTTGCCGACTTCCCGCTGTTCGTCGATCAGACGTCGGTCACCTCCGGTGTGTCGAACGGCTTCGACGCCGGCAGCTACACAGCCAGCGAGACCCAGCAGACCGGCTATGCGGCCGGCGACTGGGGCGGGGATTGCGCCGCCAACGGCTCGGTCACCCTGCACGTGGGCGACGACAAGACCTGCACGATCACCAACGACGACATTGCGCCCAAGCTGCACCTGCGCAAGGTGGTCGTGAACGACAACGGTGGCAGCAAGACCGTGGGGGACTTCCCGCTCACGGCCGACGGCCTCAAGGCCGGGAACGACCTCACGGGGACGAGCCCGGTCGATTCGGACGGGACGCTCAAGTCCGACACCTGGACGCTCTCGGAGACCACGGTGGCCGGCTACACCGCCAGCGACTGGTCCTGTCAGGGCGGCACTCAGAACGGCAACGAGATCACCGTCGGGATCGGAGGCGAGGCCACCTGCACGATCACAAACGACGACCAGCAGGCCTACGTGATCGTTTACAAGTCGGTCGTCAACGACAACGGCGGCACCGCGCAGCCGGACGACTTCAAGCTCACGCTGGAGGGCAACGCCACCACGTCGGGCACGAAGGTTCCGGTCGACCCGGGCACCCACACCGCCGGCGAGACGCTGCTGTCTGGCTACACCTTCAGCGGCTTCTCGGGCGACTGCAACGACAACGGCGAAGTGACCGTCGCCCTTGGTGAGACGAAGAGCTGCACGCTCACCAACGACGACGTCGCTCCCAAGCTGCACCTGCGCAAGGTCGTCACCAACGACGACGGTGGGACCGCGACCGTGGCGGACTTCACGCTCACGGCCAACGGCACCGACTCGAACGACATCTCGGGCACCAGCCCGGTCGACTCGGGCACGGGCCTGAAGGCCGACTCGTTCGTGCTCTCCGAGACCCAGCTCGCCGGCTACACCGGCAGCGACTGGAAGTGCGTCGGGGGCAGGTACGACAAGCAGAACGGCGTCGAGTCGATCCAGCTCGGCATCGGCGAGAAGGCCACCTGCACGATCACCAACGACGACCAGCAGGCCTACGTCACGGTCGTCAAGGTGGTGCACAACAACCACGGCGGCACGGCAGCCCCGAACGACTTCAGCCTGACGCTGGAGGGCAACGCCGTCTCGAGCGGGGTGGCGGTCCCGGTCAACCCCGGTACCTACACCGCCGGCGAGACCCAGCTTGCGGGCTACACGTTCGACGGCTTCTCGGGCGACTGCGGCAGTGACGGCAAGGTCACCGTCGCGCTCGGCGAGAGCAAGACGTGCACGCTCACCAACGACGACCAGCCCGGGACGCTCATCGTCAAGAAGCTGATCGTGAACGACAACGGTGGGACGAAGGCCGCCGGCGACTTCGCCTTCGAGGTGAACGGCGGAGCCGCGACGGGGTTCGACCAGGCCGGCGACGGCGACAACAACGCGCTGACCGGCGAGAACCACCTCACGGTCGACGCGGGGACGTACTCGGTCGTCGAGGACGGCGTGCCGATCACCGGCTACGCGACGAGCTACAGCAACTGCTCGAACGTCGTGGTCGGCAACGGCGACACCGAGACCTGCCTGGTCACGAACGACGACATCCAGCCGAAGCTGACGCTGGTGAAGACGGTGGTCAACGACAACGGCGGCACCCTCCAGGTGTCGGACTTCCCGCTGTTCGTCGGCCAGACGTCCGTTCTCTCCGGTGTCAAGAACGGCTTCGATGCCGGCACCTACACCGCCGGCGAAACGCAGCAGACCGGCTACGCGGCCGGCAGCTGGGGCGGTGACTGCGCCGCCGACGGCTCCATCACGCTGCACGTCGGCGACGACAAGACCTGCACGATCTCGAACGACGACATCCAGCCGAAGCTGACGCTGGTGAAGACGGTGGTCAACGACAACGGCGGCACCCTCCAGGTGTCCGACTTCCCGCTGTTCGTCGGCCAGACGTCGATGACCTCCGGCGTCGCTCACGGCTTCGACGCCGGCAGCTACACGGCCAGCGAGACGGGGCAGTACGGCTACACCGCCAGTGCATGGGGCGGCGACTGCGCTGCGAACGGCTCGATCACGCTGGCCGTCGGCGACGACAAGACCTGCACGATCACCAACGACGACCAGCCCGGAACCATCGTCGTGCAGAAGCTCATCAAGCCCACGGGCTCGCTGACGAGCTTCAGCTTCACGACCTCGGGCACCGGCTACAACACCTTCTCGCTGAGCGGCGGACAGTCGAACTCACAGACGCTGAATGCCGGCAGCTACTCGGTGACGGAGCTCGTGCCTCTGGGCTGGGTGCTCACGGGGATCGGCGGGTCGAGCGACCCGAACACGCCGTACGACTGCGTTGTCACCGGAAGCGGCGGCAGCACGGGCGTCGGCGACCTGAACACGCAGACCGCGTCGATCGTCCTGAAGAACGGCGACACGGTCACCTGCACATTCGAGAACACCGGCCAGGGCGTGACGCGGACGCAGGGCTTCTGGGCCACGCATCCGCAGCTCGCGGAGATCGCCTGGTTCGGCGGGACCGCATTCGGTCACACGTTCCCGGGCGTCGCGGGGACGGCAGGGATCGGCGACACGCTGATCTGCGGCCAGCCGGTCGACACCCTCGGCAAGGTGATGGGCGGCTTCTGGAGCTCGATCTCCAAGAAGTCGACCGGCGCCAAGCGGATAGCGCTCGACCAGGCCAGGATGCAGCTGCTCCAGCAGCTGCTTGCCGCGGAGCTGAACGCGTCCGCGTTCGGCACCGTGCCCGGCGGCGGGTCGGGGATGTTCGCCCAGTGGGAGGCCGCGCTCTGCGGCACGAACACCAAGGCGATCTCGACCGCACAGGGACAGGCAGCGTCGTTCAACACCCAGGGCGACAGCGGCGCCTTCACGCCCGGAACCTCGGCCGACAGCAAGGGAGCACGGTCGGTCGCGGACATCCCGTTCTGGGACATCATCAAGCCGTAAGGCGCTGATCGAGGCAGGACGACGGAGGCCCGGCACACGCCGGGCCTCCGTCATTACGCCTTTGGGTCGGTCGGGTCAGCCGTTGGCGTGGAAGGACACCGAGGCGAGCACGCGCGTCGACTCCTTCCCGCCCTTCCAGCCGTAGGTGTCGGGGTCGGCGCGGCACTCGGCCGGGCCGCCCCCGCGCTGCGTCCAGATGGACGAGTACGTGCCGAGCAGCAACTGCGCGCCGGGCTTGTCGAGCCACGTGCAGACCACGTCCGGCCCGAGCAGGCTCGTGTCGACCACGCCGTCGCCGTTGAGTACATGGCGGCGAGACATTCGTTCTCCCTTCGAGATGACGAGGAGCGAATCGGCTTGCTCCTTCGCCGGCGCCATGCCTCGAAACGGTCGGCGGATCGGTAGATTCGAGCAGGACCCTCAGCAGCGCCCCGGATGCAGCGCAGCGGCCCCGCCGCGAGCATGTTCGGCGGAGGTGAAGGCAACGACGGGGCTCCGCACGGCCGCCCTCTCTCTTGTCGCGTTTCTGCTGCTCGTCTCGGCGGCGGGCGCGGCGACCGCACTAGCGAAGCGGCCGGCGCCGCGCACGCTCGCGACGTCGAGGACGGCCGTCTACGCGTTCGCCCAGAGCCGGGACGCCCTCGCGTGGGTGGCGGCGGACGGGCGCGTGCGCGTGAAGCGAATCTCCAGCGGCAGGACGTCGGTCGTCGGCAAGGTCGATCCGCCGGAGCGGGCGAGCAGCGCCGCGCTCGCGCTCGCGGGTACGCGAGCACTCTGGGCCTGGGACAGCGGCGGCAACAGCTACGAGACGGCCTTCGCCACCGGCGCTCCCGGCCGCCGGCAGGCCGGCTTCGGCGGGCTGCAGGGAGGGGCGCGCAACTTCGGCGACGGCGAGCGCTTCGGCGGCCTCGCGGCCGACGCGACGACGCTCGCGTTCGGCTGGGCCGACGAGGCCTGCGCGGGCCAGCCCTTCGGCCTCTGCGACCTTTGCGACCCGCTCGGAAGCTGCCCGCTGGTCGTCGTGGGAGGCGGCGTCGCGATCGTGCCGGCCCAGGTCTCCCGGCAGCGGCCGCCGGTCATTCCCGGCGTGACGCCGCCGGCGCTGTTCGCGATCCGGGGCGGCCGCGTCGCGGTCGTGCCCGCGGCCTCGCCGGCGCCCGAGGGCGCTGCCGTGCCGCGCGTCGCCGCGAACGGCCCGGTCGAGGTGTTCGACCTCGCCGGTCACCTGCTGACGCGCTTCCAGGTTCCGGGGCTCGTCAGGGGCGTCGCATTCGGCGGGCGAGAGCTCGCCGTGCTGCTCGAGCGGCCCTTCGGCGAGATGTCCGTCCGCTGGTACGACTCCCGGAACGGACGGTACCTGCGAGGCCGCGGCGGCTTCCCGGCGGGAACGACCGGCCTCGCGGCGAGCCCCTCGGGCACGCTGGTTCGCGTCGGCGTGGCGATCTACCTCCTTCGCGGGGGGTTGGTTCAGCTCGTCGCGGTGGCGGCGGCAAGGCCGCTCGGGCTCTCGATCCAGGGGCATCGGATCGCCTGGGCCGAGAGCGTCCACGGCAAGGGCCGGATCCGGGCGGTGACGTTCCGGTGAGGAAGTCGGCGGTCGCGCTGGCCGCGCCGGGCGCCGCGCTCATCCTGCTCGGCGCGGCGGGCGCGCCCTCGGCGACGCGCCCCGCGCCGAAGACACTCCTGGCCGAGAGCGGCCCGATCCACGGCTTCGCTCAGGACGCGGGCGCGGTCGCCTGGATCGGCCCGGGCTACCTCGTCCACGTGCGCCGGATCGCAGCGAAGCGAGGCTCGGTGATCGGCGACGCGCTGCAGCGAGGGGGGCCGGTGAGGATCAAGACCCGGCCGCTCGCACTGGCCGGCACGCGCGCCGTCTGGACGTCGTACAACGGCGGCAACACGCTCGAGATCCACGTTCACGCGGGGTCGCCGAGCCAGCCGGAGAAAGAGATCTACGAGCTCGACTCCATGCCCGGGCCGCCGGACGGCTCCTGGCTGGGCGGCGTCGCCGGCGATGGCTCGACCCTCGTGTTCGGGGAGTTGCTGCAGCGCTGCGACCTCGAGTGGGACTGCCGCCGCATCGACGTGACGGGCGCGGTCAGGCGCGCGGACGCCTCCGCGAGCGCGGTCCAGGGCCTGCCCCCGCCGTTCCTGCTCGCGGCCTCGAGTAGCCGGATCGCGCTCGTGCCGGCGAAGACGCCGCGCTTCTTCCCCGACATCGGGCCACCGAGAGCCGCCGAGTACGCACCGGTGCAGGTACACGACCTCGACGGCCACCTGATCTCGAGCTTCGTCCCCGACGGAACGCCGCGGGCGATCGCGCTCTCCTGGCCGAAGCTCGCGCTGCTGTTCGAGTTCGTCGACGGCAGCAGGCGGGTGGAGCTTCGCGACGCGCGCACGGGCGGCTACTGGAACGTCGGAGGAGAGGCATCGTTCACACGTGTCCCGACGACGGTCACCCGGGTCGCCGTCGGTTCGCCGGGCGCCGTCTATGCGATCGGCAACGCGATCTACCTGCTGCGCGGGCAGACGCGGCAGCTCGTCGCACGCGCCGCGGCCGCGCCGATCGGGCTCTCGATCGAGGGCCGCCGGATCGCGTGGGCCGAGAACGTCCACGGCAAGGGCCGGATCCGGACGCTGACCATTCCCTGAGGAAGTCGGAACGATGAAACGACCGCTGCTCGTCCCGCCGCTCGTGTTCGCGCTCCTGTCCGCGGCGGGCGCCGGCGCGACGCCGCCCCACCCGACGCCGCATCAGGTCCGAGGACAGCTGTACTCCGGGACCGCGCCAGGCCGCTACCGCCCCTCGTTCTACGTCGATCCGGGGCTCTACGGCATCGGCATGGGAGGCGCGCCCGGTACGACGTCGATCAGTCTTTGCTCCGCGCAGGGAGCCACGGCCAAGATCGTTCTCTTCGCGCCGGGCGGGGTCGTGCTGCGCCTCGACGCAGCCCGCGTCGACGAGCGGCTTCGCCACCGCGAGCCCGATCGTGGCCGTGGCGGTTCCGTAGCTAGATCCGGCGGCGGATCAGATCCCAGAGCAGGACGACCGCCAGCACGCCGCCGACGATCCCGAGCGTGATCGGCACCCAGCGGGCCACGTTCGCGGCGGCGGCGGTCGAGCCGCAGGCCACGAGCGCCGACCCCGCGGTGATCGCCAGGGCGAGCTGTCGCGCGACGATGCGGATCGTGCGCTCGAGCGGCGTGATCCCGCGGATGTCGACCTGCAGCCGCTGGCCGGGCCGCGCGCCGCTGATGCGCTCGAACGACTCGATCAGCCGCTCGCCGCGCACCTTCAGCTTCTGCACGTCGTAGAAGAGCCGCTTCGGGTCGGCGCTCGCCTGCGCGCGCGTAAGCAGGTTCTTCATCAGGAAGCGGCCGACCACCGAGAAGGGGTCGAGCTCGGGGTCGAGCTCACAGGCCGCGAGCTGCATCTGCGCGAGCGCCTTGCCCGTGAGGACGAGCGGCGCTGGCAGCCGGACTCCGTGCTGGGTCGAGGTGTGCGCGATGTCCTGCATCAGCGGCCCGAGCGAGATCTCCCCGAGCGAGGCGTGGCGGTAGCTGCGCAGGAGCTCGGTGAGGTCGGCCTCGAGCCCGGCGGCGTCCGCGTCCTCGGCCTCGGGCCCGGCCATGATCAGCACGACCTCGGTCAGGAACGGCACGTCCTCCTGCCAGAAGGCGAGCAGCAGCAGAAGCAGCTGGCCGCGCATCTCCGGCGAGAGCTCGCCGACCATGCCGAAGTCGAGGAAGTAGATCCGGCCGTCGGCCCAGAGCATGTTCCCCGGGTGCGGGTCGGCGTGGAAGAACCCCTCGACGAGGATCTGGCGGTAGTAGCACTCGAGCAGCTGCCTGGCCGCCTCACGGCGCTCGGGCCCCTGGGGGATCTCGCGCACCGGCACGCCCGGGATCTCCTCGAGCACGAGCAGGCGGCTGGTCGAGAGCTCCTCGTAGACGCCCGGCGCGTCGAGGCGCGGGAACGCGGTCAGCGCCGAGCGGAGGCGCTCGACGTTCTGGCCCTCGAGCCGGAAGTCGAGCTCGCGGCGAAGCGAGTCGGAAAGGTGCTCGACCGCCGCGGACAGGTCGACGATCTTGCGCAGCGCCTCGCGGTTGGCGGTCTTCTTCGCGAACAGCTCGAGCAGGCTGAGGTCGCGCAGGATGTCCTGCTCGGCGGTCGGGCGCTGCACCTTCACGACGACGCGGTCGCCGTTGTCGAGCACCGCGCGGTGCACCTGGCCGATCGTCCCCGCGGCGAGGGGCTCGGGCTCGATCGACGCGAAGACGTCCTCCCAGGGGACACCGAGCTCCTGCTCCATCACGCCGACCACCTCGTGCTCGTCGAGCGGCGTGACGCGGTCCTGCAGCGCGGCGAGCTCGGCAACAGCTTCGGGCGGGATCAGGTCCGGCCGCGTGGAGAGGATCTGGCCGAGCTTGGCGAAGGTGGGGCCGAGCTCCTCCAGCGCCTCGCGCAGCCGCCGCGCGCGCACCTCGGGCGGGTCGTCCTCGCGGCGCGACTCGTTGAAGCCGTACTTGCCGAGGACGGTCGCGATCCGCGCCGCGCGCCCGAGCAGCCGCTGGTCGGCGGCGGCGCTCACGCGCCCTTTCCCGTCGTGCCCGTTCCGGCCACGCCCTGGGCCTGTCCCCTGTCATGGCCGCAGGGGACAGGGCTCAGGTGTGGCGAACGGGTGGCTCCTCGTCCACAGGTCATCTCACGCATCCTCGCGGTGGGTCTGGACGATCACGACGGTGCAGGGAGCATTGTGCGAGACGCGGTTCGGCACGTTGCGCAGCAGGAACTCCCGCCGGCCGCTCATGCCGACGCTGCCGACCACGAGGACGTCGGCCTGCTCGCGGCGCGCCGCCTGGACGATCGCGTCGGCGGGATCGTCGCCCGAGACGACCGCGGAGCGCTTGCGCTCGCCGTCCAGCCCCTCGACGTACTCGTCGAGGTCGCGAGCCGCGTCCGTGCGGGAGCCCTGCTCGCCCACGAGCACGCGCAGGACGAGCAGCTCCGCCTCGTAGCGCGACGCCATCTCGGCGGCGAAGTGAACCGCGCGCTCGGCGGTCTCGGAGCGGTCTGTCGCGACCATCACCCGTCGAACCGTCTCGTCCGCGCCCTTGCGCCGCAGGCGCATCAGGCCTCTCCGCCGAGGGCCCGCGGCAGCTCGGTCCGGGAGCCGATCCCGAGCTTGCGGTAGACGTTGCTGAGGTGCACCTCGACGGTCTTGGTCGTGACGAAGAGCGCCTGGGCGATGTCCTTGTTCGAGAGCCCCTCGGCAGCGAACTTCGCCACGCGCTTCTCGCTCGCCGTCAGCGACTCGACCCCCGAGAGCAGCAGCCGGCGCGGGCGCGCGCCCGTCGCGGCGAGCTCCGCCTCGGCCTGCTCGACGAGCGGCAGCGAGCCGCACCGGACGGCGATGTCGAGGCCCTCCTTGAGCAGCTCTCGCGCCTCGGCGCGGCTGTTCGCCCGCCGCAGCGCCGCCCCCAGCTCGACGAGCGTGCGGGCCCGCTCGAGCCGTGCGGACGACCCTTCCAGCACGCCCAGCGACTCACGGAGGGTCTCGATCCCCTCCGCGCCGCCCTCGGCGAGGCCTCGAGCGCGCAACGCGACGCCGATCGGACGCGGCGCGCCCCACGCGCGGGCGGCCTCGACCTCACTGCGCGCGACCTCGAGCGCCTCCTCGCGCCGCCCCAGCGCGAGCAGCGCGAGCGCCAGATGCGAGCGCCACGCGACGACGGCGGGGTTCCGGAGCTCGAAGGCCTCCATGCAGTGGCCGAGCCGCCCGAAGTCGGCCGCCGCCGCCGCGAAGTCCCGCCGCGCGTAGCGCAGCCAGCCGCGGGCGCCGAGGAAGAAGATCAGGTGGCCGCTCTCGGCGACCTCCTCCGGCAGCCCCAGCTCGGCCAGCGAGCTCTCCGCCTTCTCCAGCTCGCCCCTGTTGGTGAGCACGTCGGCGAGGTAGGAGCGGAAGTAGATCGCGCCCTGCTGGCTCGGCAGGTAGCTGATGAGCTCGTCCGACTCGCGCAGGTCTTGGACCGCCGCCTCCAGGTCGCCGCGCTGGGCGACCGTCAGCCCGCGGAAGCAGAGGAGGTTCGAGAGCGTGACCAGCTCCCCGCGCTTCGTGGCGGCCTCCATCAGCTCCTCGAAGAAGCGGTCGAGCTCGGGGTCGAGCTCCGCGTACATCAGCGCCGTGACCGCGCAGGAGATCGCCATCGACGGCATGCTCTCTATCAGCGCCGCGATCGTCTTCGGCTCCGCCAGCTCGGCCACCGCGTCGCGGTTGACCCCGCGGCGCGCGTCGAAGTACCGCAGCGTCGAGAGCATCACCGCTCCGCCGACGTCGCCCACCAGCGCGCTCTCGTCGACGCGCGCGATGCGTGTCCTCGAGACCTCGAACACGTCCGAGTCGAAGCCGGCCGAGTTGATCAGCTCGGCCTCGAGCATCTCGCGCAGCTCGGGCTCGTCGTCGCCGAGCAGCTCGATCGCCTGCTCGAAGATCCGCACCGCCTCGGGGCCGCGGTTGAGCCGGAAGAGCGATCGCCCGAGCTCGAGCGCGAGGCGGGCGTGACGAAGCGGCTCGTCCGTCGCGGCGAGCGCCTCGCGCAGGTGCTGCGCGGCGGCGGCGACGTCCACGCGCTGCTCCGCCAGGCCGAGCTCGCGCAGCGTGTCGACCCGCTTCTCGTCCGCGGGCGGCTCCGCGAGCGCCCGGTCCAGGTAGCGGACCGCGACCTCGGGGGCGCCGCGGACGAGCGCGCGGTCGGCGGCCACGCGCAGCGTCTCGACCACGAACGGGTCACCGGCGGGGGGGACGAGGTCGAGGTGGGCGGCGACGCGCTCCGGCTCCGCGCTCGAGGCCTCGAGCAGCTCGGCCGCGCGGCGGTGGGCGAGCAACCGCTGCGCCGGCTCGATCGACTCGTACACGGCGGCGCGCACCACCGGATGGACGAACTCGACCGTCGGCGTCGAGACGCGCAGCAGGTCGGCGCGCGCCAGCCACGTCGCGGCGAGCGTCGAGAGGTGCCGGTCGTCGAGCTCCGCCAGCAAAGCCACGTCGCGCTGCTCCGAGCCGTCCCCGAGCACGGCCGCGGCGGTCGCGAACCGCCGCGCCTCCTCGGGGAGCCGCGAGAGCCGCAGCGCGACCGCCCGCGTCACCGGCTCGGGGCCGATCTCGCGTACGCGCGCTGCGTTCTCCGCGCGCGGCACGACGCCCTCGCCGTGGAGCGCGTCGACGAGCGCGCGCACGAACAGCGGGTTGCCGCCCGTCGCCGAGTAGCAGGCGGACGAGAACGCGGGGTCGGGCTCGCAGCCGAACTCCTCCTCGACCAGGGCCGCCACCCCCGCGTCGCTGAGCGCCGTCGGGCGGATCACGAGCGCGGTCGGGTCGGAGACGAGCTCCGTCAGCAGCTCGGACTCGACGCTCTGCTCCGGGGGGCGCAGGCCGAGCAGGACGAGCAGCGGAAGCCCCTCTAGGCGGCGGCCGAGGAACGAGAGCCAGCGCAGGCTCGGCGCGTCGCTCCAGTGCAGGTCGTCGATCACGATCGCCGTCGGGCGCTGCGCCGCGATGTTGGCCGCGAGCCAGTAGAGGCCGTGCAGGACCGCGAACGACACGTCGCCCGCGGCCGCGCCGGTCAGCTCCTCGTCGCCGAACAGGCGCTCGGCCAGCGCTGCCGTGCCCGAGAGCGCCTCGTCGCGCTCGTCCTGCGGCAGCGAGGCCAGGTACGGCTCGAAGAGCTGGCGCACGACGCCGTAGGCGAACTCCTGCTCGAGGTCGGCGCTGCGGGCGACCAGCACCTCGAACCCCGCGTTCGCCGCCAGGGCCCGCGCCTCGGCCACGAGCCGCGTCTTGCCCATGCCCGAGCGCCCCTCGATCGCGACCACGCGCCCCGCGCCCGAGGCGGCCGCGTCGACGACGGCGTGCAGCGCCGCGAGCTCCGCCTCGCGCTCGAGCAGCGGCGTGCTGGGAACCGGAACCTCGGCGCGGCGGCGCGGCATGCGCGGCTTCGCGTGCTGGCGCGTCGAGAGCGGCGGGAACGCCGCCGGCAGGCCGGCGATCTCGAGCTGGTAGAGCCGCTCGGGCCGGTCGATGTCCGGCAGCGCCGTTTCGCCAAGATCGCGCAGCCGCAGCCCGGCGGCGAGCTCCGAGCGGACGAGGTTCGTTGTCGTGCTCGAGAGCAGGACCTGGCCGCCGTGCCCCGCGTCGCCGATCCGCGCCGCCTGGTGGACGGCCAGCCCGACGTAGCCGTCGGTGCCGACGCTCGCCTCGCCCGTGTGCAGGCCCATCCGGACGCGCACCTCCACGCCCTCGGGCCAGTCCTGCGAGGCGAGCACGCGCTGCGCCTCGGCCGCCGCCTCGACCGCCGAGCCGGCGCTGCGGAAGACGACGAAGAAGGAGTCTCCCTTGGTGTCGATCTCGATGCCGCCACCGTCCGCGAAGGCCGCGCGCAGGAGCCGGTTGTGGGTCGAGAGCACGTCGCCGTAGCGGTCGCGCCCGAGGCTCTTGAGGAGGCGTGTCGAGCCCTCGATATCGGTGAACAGGAACGTCACCGTGCCCGTGGGCAGGGCTGCGGAAGCCTCTCGTACTGCCGGAGTGCTCAGTTTCGCGAAATTCCTCGATCTACGGCCCGGAAAGGCCAATTGTAGAGCCATGGCCGCGCAAACCTTGGGGACGGGTTTGGGGGTGCCCCCGATGCGAAGGGCAGACGCGCGCGCACACGATGGGCCGGCACGCACCGCCATTCCATCAGGAGAGAAGCCATGTCCACCGCAGCCATCGCCGCCGAAGCCCTCCCCGAGCAGATCGCCGCTCCCGCCGCCGACCCGGCCGCGGTCTCCGCGACCGGCCTCGTCCGCCGCTACGGCGACGGCGACACCGCCGTCGACGCCCTGCGGGGCGTCTCGCTCGACGTCGCCGACGGGCGCCTCACCGCGATCATGGGGCCGTCGGGCTCCGGCAAGTCCACCCTGATGCACATCCTCGCCGGGCTCGACCGGCCGACGAGCGGCAACGTCCGCCTCGACGGCGGCGAGCTCACCGGGCTGAACGACAAGAAGCTGACGCTGCTGCGGCGCGAGAAGATCGGCTTCGTCTTCCAGTTCTTCAACCTCCTCCCGATGCTGACGGCGGAGGAGAACGTCGTCCTGCCGCTCACGATCGCCGGCCGCAAGCCGGACGCCGAGTGGGTGGACGGCCTGCTCGAGACCTTCGGGCTCGCCGGTCGGCGAGCGCACCGGCCGGCCCAGCTCTCGGGCGGCCAGCAGCAGCGCGTCGCGCTCGCGCGCGCACTCGTGACGAGGCCGAAGGTCCTCTTCGCAGACGAGCCCACGGGCAATCTCGACTCGGCCTCGAGCGCCGAGGTGCTCGAGCTGCTGCGCCGCTCCGTCGACGAGCTCGGCCAGACGACCGTGATGGTGACGCACGACCCGCGCGCGGCGGCGCTGGCCGACCGCATCCTGTTCATCGCCGACGGCCGCATCGTCAAGGACGTCTCCGAGTCGACCGCGGTCGAGGTGCTGGCCGCCATGCAGGAGGTGACGGGGCGGTGATCCGCGTCTCGCTGAAGGGCCTCGCGGCCCGGCCCGCCCGTGCCGTCCTGACGGCGCTCGCGATCGTGCTCGGCGTGGCGATGGTGAGCGGCAGCTTCGTCGTCACCGACACGATCACGAAAGCCTTCGACACGATCTTCGCCGGCTCGTACCGCAACACCGACGCGGTGGTGAGCAAGCGCTCGCTGGTCGACTACTCGAACAGCGGCAACGGCACCGTCTCGGCCTCGCTGCTCGCCCGGATCCGCCGTCTGCCCGAGGTCCGGGCGGCAGCGGGGTCGATCATCGACCTGAACAACGACACCACCAACACGAAGCTGATCGGCCGGGACGGCAAGGCGATCGAGGCGAACGGCAACCCGACCTTCGGCTTCGGCGTCGACCCCTCTCAGCCGCGCTTCAACCCGCTGCACCTCGTCGCCGGCCGGTGGGCGAGCGGCCCGCACGACGTCGTGATCGACTCGAACACGGCCAGGACGCACGACTTCGCGGTCGGCGACTCCATCGGCGCGGCGGCGAAGGGGCCGAGGCAGACCTTCCGCATCACCGGGATCGCGAAGTACGGCGACGTCGACAGCCTCGGCGGAGCGACGATCGGCGTCTTCACGATCCCGACCGCCCAGCGGCTCCTGAAGCTCGACGGCTACACGGCGATCTCGGTCGCGGCGAGACCCGGCGTCTCGCGGGCCGAGCTGGTGCGGCGGCTCGAGCGGGTCGTCCCCGGCGGCGTGCAGGTCAAGACCGGCGACGAGCAGGCGAGGGCGGATCGCAAGAACGTCCAGACGTTCCTCTCGGTGATCCGCGGCTTCCTGCTCGGGTTCGGCGGGATCGCGCTGTTCGTCGGCGCCTTCGTGATCTTCAACACCCTCTCGATCACGGTCGCCCAGCGGACGCGCGAGCTGGCCACGCTCAGGACGCTCGGCGCCTACCGTCGCCAGGTTCTGCGCGTCGTCGTGCTCGAGTCGCTCGCGCTCGGCGTGCTCGCCTCTCTGATCGGGATCGGCGCGGGGATCGGCCTCGCACGCGGGCTGACGGCGCTCTTCGACGCGCTCGGCCTCTCGCTGCCGCAGAGCTCGCCGGTCTACGCGACGAGGACGTTCGTGATCGCGCTGCTGCTCGGCGTGATCGTCACCGTGCTCGCGGGGCTCTGGCCGGCCGTGCGGGCGACCCGGGTGCCGCCGATCGCCGCGGTGCGCGAGGGCGCGGTGCTCGAGCGCCGCCGCCGCCTCGGGCCGATTGCGGGCGTGGCGCTGTTCGCGCTCGCGACGGCGCTGATCGCGTACGCGACGCTCGGCGGCAACCTCGGCTCCGGCAAAGCCCTGCTCGCCCTCGCCGGCGGGACGCTGATCGGGCTGCTCGGGGTCGCCGGCTTCGCGCCGGCCCTCGTCAGTCTGCTGGCGAAGGTCGTCGGCTTCCCCGCGAGGACGATCGGCGGCTCCGCCGGCAAGCTCGCCTCGAGCAATGCCGTCCGCAACCCGGCCCGCACGGCCTCGACCGCCGCGGCGCTGATGATCGGCCTCGCGCTCGTCTCGTTCGTGGCCGTGCTCGGCAAGGGCGTGCACGGCTCGGTCGACCGAGCGGTACGCCAGCAGATCGGCGCCGACTGGGTGATCGGCTCGAAGAACGGCTGGTCGGCGTTCACCGCCGCGGCCGGAGCCGCCGCCGAGAGGACGCCCGGCATCACGCGCTCGACGAGCATCCGCTCCGACCGCGGCCGCGTGCGCGACGCGAACGCCACCGTGAACGGGGTCGATCCGAAGACCGTTGCCGGGCTCTACCGCTTCGACTGGCGCGACGGCTCGTCCGAGGCGTCGCTCGCGCGGCTCGGCGACCACGGCGCCCTCGTCAAGCGCTCGTTCGCGAGCAAGCACGGCCTCCGCCTCGGCGACGCCTTCACGCTGCGGACGCCGTCCGGCAAGCCCCTCGCGCTGAAGGTGGTCGGCGTCTTCCAGCCGCCACGCGTGTACGAGCTGCTCGGCGGCGTGGTCATCTCGCAGCACGCGTTCGACCGCACGTTCGACCGGCCGTCCAACCAGCTGACGCTGATCGACGGCGACGTCCCGCGGACGGCTCTCGAGCGGTCGCTCGCCGCCTTCCCGGACACGAAGATCGAGACCGAGGCCGAGTACGTCAAGAGCCAGTCGTCGTGGATCTCGACGATGACGAACCTGCTCTACGTGCTGCTCGCGCTCTCGGTGCTCGTGAGCCTGTTCGGGATGGTGAACACGCTCGTGCTCTCGGTCTTCGAGCGCACGCGCGAGCTCGGCATGCTGCGCGCCGTCGGCCTCACGCGGCGGCAGACGCGGCGCATGGTCCGCCACGAGAGTGTGATCACGGCGCTGATCGGCGCCTCGCTCGGGCTCCCGCTCGGGATCCTGCTGGCGGCCGCGGTCACCCACGCCGTCGGCAAGTACGGCGTCGCCTTCTCCTTCCCGGTGGCCTCGATCGTGGCCTTCACGGTGACCGCGATCGTCGCCGGGATCCTCGCGGCGGTCGCGCCGGCCCGGCGCGCCTCGCGGCTCGACGTCCTCTCCGCGCTGCAGTACGAGTAACGAGAGGCTGGTGGACAGCGACGGGGGCGGCTCGGCGGCCGCCCCCGTCGTCTGGCCCGGTTAGGATCGCGGGGTCGTGCGACGGAGGGAGCCAGGATGGACGTGATCGCAGGGATCGACGCGGCTCGGGAGCGGTGGAACGTGCTCGAGCATCCGTTCTACACGCGCTGGGAGCAGGGTGAGCTGACGCGCGAGGAGCTGGCGCGCTACGCCGGCGAGTACCGGCACGCGGTCGTCGCGCTCGCCCGCGCCGCCCGCACTGCCCGGATGCACGCCGACGAGGAGGCCTCGCACATCGCGCTCTGGGACGACTTCGCCTCCGCCCTCGGCGCCGAGGAGGCCCGCGAGCCGCTGCCGCAGACGCGCTGCTGCGCCACCGCCTGGGCGGCGGCCGACGACGAGCTGGGCGCGGCGGCGATCCTGTACGCGATCGAGGCCGGCCAGCCGGCGATCTCGCAGACCAAGCTCCGCGGCCTGGTCGAGCACTACGGCTTCCGGGACGACTCGCCGGGAGTCGAGTACTTCGCCGTCCACGGCGAGCGCGACCACGAGCATGCCGCGGAGGCACGCGCGAGGATCGAGGGCGCGAAGGACGTACGGCTGGTGCGCCTCGCCGAGGCCGCCCTGGCCGCCAACTGGGCGCTGCTGGACGGGGTCGCCGCCTAGCCGCCGACCTAGTAACAGTCTGTTACTAGCACCGCCGCGCATTGGCCGCCCGCGCGGCGGAGGCACCACTGCCGCTTCTCTTCGACCAAGTAACAGTCTGTTACTTGGGGTCGGCGTGCGGCGCGCCGAGGCGGCTAGACCGGCGGCTGCTCCTCGAGGATCTCGCGCGCACGCGCGAGGTTCTCGGCGTGCACGAGGATCTCGCGCGGGCCGGCCGCGCTCGCGGCGGCGTCTGCGAGCCCGACCGCGAAGTTCGTCTTCTGCGCGATGGAAGGAATGCCCTCGCTGCGCAGGAGAGCGCGGATCACCTCGGCCTCCGGCTCCGAGCCGACGACCTCGAGGACGGCCAGCT
This sequence comes from Gaiellaceae bacterium, assembly GCA_035455445.1. GTDB lineage: Bacteria > Actinomycetota > Thermoleophilia > Gaiellales > Gaiellaceae > AC-32. The sequence goes on from DATIFC010000094.1 coordinate 22,167, forward strand.
CGCTCACGGGCTCATGCGGAAGGGCGGGTACTCGTCCGTGACGAGCGTGAATGCGTACGCCCCGACGCGGTTGCCCCAGCGGAGCACGCCGACGACGAAGTCGAACATCCCGCGCGGGTACCGCCCCGTGAAGAGGATCGCGAACCAGGCGAAGATCACCACGACCAGCGTCGCGATCCAGAGGAAGAAGAGCACGATGAAATGCGGGATCGCCAGCAGCCACTTCACGAGCGGCAACCAGCGGTTCAGGTCGCGCTCGGCGTCGGGGTAGGGAAAATCGAGCTGCACCGACTGGTGCTCGTCGGTCGAGGGGTAGCGGTCGTCGAGCAGCGCCAGGTAGGCGACGACGCGGTTCTGGAAGCGCAGCAGCTCGAGATTCCAGTCGAACCACCAGCGCGGGTACTTCTGGCGGAACAGAATCATCAGCAGGGGCGGGAAGAAGAGGACCCCGGCAGTAGTGGCGCCCCAGTGCCAGTTGTTCCCGGCGTAGCTGCCGTTCTCACCACCGAGCGCGCCGAGGACGATCACGATCGGAATCGCGACGATGATCCTGAACGCCGTCGTCAGGCGGTTGAGATCACGGTCGGGGTAGTCGACCGCGAATTGGACCGGGTAGCGGGTCTCGCCTTCCATCTTCGACCTCCTCGTTCGGGTGCCGCCGGCTCAGAGGCGGCCGGCCTCGATTATGCGCTCCAGGAACTGCTGCGTCCGAGCCTCCTTCGGGCTCGCGAAGATCTCGTGTGGCGGCCCCTCCTCCAGGATCAACCCCTCCTCGAGGAAGCAGACGCGGCTCGCGATGTCGCGCGCGAACCCCATCTCGTGCGTCGCGATCAGCATCGTCATCCCGCCCTCGGCGAGCTCGCGGATCACGTTCAGGACCTCCGCCACGAGCTCCGGGTCGAGCGCGCTCGTGACCTCGTCCAGCAGCATCAGCTCCGGCTGCATCGCGAGCGCCCGGACGACCGCGACCCGCTGCTGCTGGCCGCCCGAGAGCCGGTCGGGGTACTCGCCGCGGCGGTCGGCCAGGCCGAAGCGGCCGAGCAGGTCCAGCGCCCGGCGCTCCGCCTCGTCGCGCGGGAGCCCGAGCACGTCGCGCGGCGCGAGCGTCACGTTGCGCAGCACCGTCATGTGCGGGAAGAGGTTGAACGCCTGAAAGACGATCCCGATCCGCCGGCGGACCGCGTTGACGTCCACTCCTCGGCGCGTGATCTCCTCGTCGCCGAGCCAGATGCGGCCCGCGTCGAGCGGCTCGAGCAGGTTCACGCAGCGCAGCAGCGTCGACTTGCCGGAGCCCGAGGCGCCGATCAGGCAGACGACCTCGTGCTCGGCGACCTCGAGGTCGATCCCGCGCAGCACCTCGTTGTCCCCGAACGACTTGTGCACGCTCGCGAGCCTGAGCGCCGACATCGTCAGCTCCTCTCCCGGCAGTCGGCGTGGTCGCCCGGCTCAGACGGACGCACGGGCCACGCCAGTCCGTCCTGAGGTCGGCACCGCGAGCGGTGCCTCATGCGAAGCCTCCCGCGGCCTGGCGGCGCCTCCGGTCGCGCGCCACCAGCCAGTCGGTGAAGCGCGCGAGCGGGATCGTGATCGCGACGAAGAGCGCCGCTGCAGCCAGGTACGCGCCGTACGTGAAGGTCGCGCTGGAGTCGATCTGCGACTGGTTGAAGGCCTCGATGACGCCGAGCGTCCCGACGAGGGCGGTGTCCTTCTGGAGGCCGATGAAGTCGTTCAGGAGCGGCGGGATCACCCGCCGGATCGCCTGCGGCAGGATCACGCGCCGCAGCGCCTGGAAGCGCGAGAGGCCGAGCGAGCGCGCGGCCGCCTCCTGGCTCGGGTGCACCGACTCGATCCCGGCCCGGTAGACCTCGGCGACGTAGCCGCTGTAGACCAGGATCAGCCCGACGCCGGCCCAGAAGACGCGCGAGCGCGGCACGCCGGTGAGCTGCAACGCCGGCGCGCCGAAGCCGAGGAGCGCGATCACGAGGATCGTCGGCACTCCGCGGGCGAGGTCTGAGTAGATCACGGCCAGCGCGCGCAGCGGGAAGAAGACGGGCCCCGGCAGGCTCCGCAGCACGGCGATCACGAGGGCGAGGACGAGGATGAAGACCTCGCAGACGAGGAAGATCTTCACGTTCAGCACGAACGCGCGGGCGATCTCCGGGAACGAGCTCGAGATGTCGCCCCAGTCGAAGAACGTGCGCCGGACCTCCGGCCAGCCGGGCGACTGCGTGACGGCGACGACCACCACGGTCACGAAGACGACGGTGCTGAGCAGGGCGATCGCGACCCCGCGGGCACCTTCACCCTCGAAGTGCAGCCCGCCGAGCAGGCGCGAGCGGCGCTCTACTTCAGGATCGGCGCGCCGGTCGCCTTCGCTAGCCACTGCTGCTGAAGCTGCTTCAGCGTCCCGTCACTGCGGAGCTTCGAGAGCGCACCGTTCACGCATTGCACGAGCGAGTTGCCCTTCTCGAAGACCATCCCGAAATGCTCGCCGCCCGGCTCCGTCGGGAACTGTCCGAGCACCTTCGAGTTCGGCACCTGGACGGCGGTCACGTAGAAAGCCGTCGGCAGGTCGACGACCAGCCCGTCGATCTGCTTGTTCTTGAGCGCCTGCACGGCTCCCGTGTTCGTGGGGAAGACCGACGGCTTCTTGGAGGGCTCGATCTTCTTCTGGATGTACTGGTAGCTCGTCGTGCCCAGCTGGGCTCCGAGCTCGTACTGCTTCAGCCCGGCGACGTTCGTGACCGAGGCGATCGGCGTGCTCTTGTTCACGACGACGGACTGGTTGACGTCGTAGTAGGAGTCGCTGAAGCCGACGACCTTCGCGCGCTCGGGCGTGTACGAGATCTCGTTGATGTCGAAGTCGAACGACTTCGGGCCCGGCGCGTAGGAGTTGCTGAAGGGGACGTGGATCCAGGTGACCTCGCCCTTCGCGAAGCCCAGCTGCTTCGCGACCGCGTACGCGACCGCGCTCTCGAAGCCCTCCCCGCTGCGCGGGTCGCTCACCTTCCACGGCGCGTGCGGCGTGCCGCCGAACCACGGCGGGAAGGCGGGGTTGTCGGTGCCGACGGTCAGCTTGCCGGCGCTGACGAGGTTGAGGTCGGACTTCGCGCAGCTCGCCGCGGAGGTGGTGCCCGTCGAGCCCGAGGAGGACTCCTTCGTCGAGCCGCAGCCCGCGGCCACGGCCGCGAGCAGGGCGACGACGGCCGCCGCGCCGAGCAGGTGTGTGGGCTTCCACCTCACGCGCGGTGAGGCTAACACCTGCGACCCCCGCCGAGCCGGCAACGCCTCGCACACGGAAGACTTACCGATCGCTTACAGCTCCTGCCCGGAACTACTGATGCGCTCATAACGTTCGCGGTGGACCATTCGAGGTGCGATGAAGCTCCTTGCGCTGATCACCGTGGCGGCTCTCGCGCTGGCGGCTGGTGCGGCCGGCGCGCCGCCGCCGGCAAAGGTGAGGCCGGCGGCCGGCCCGATCGAGTCGCTCGCCATGGACGGGCCGCGGATCGCCTACGACGTGCGGGGCGACCTGGCGCCCGGCGTGGGCCGCTGCAACAAGGTCTACGCCTGGAACGTCGCGACCGGCTCGCTCACGACGGTGAGCGGCAAGGGGACGTGCGAAGCCGACATCACGAGCACGGGCGCCGGGGTCCGGGAGCTCGCGGTCGCGGGCTCGCGCGTGGCATGGATCGTGAACCAGGGCGGAATCAGCGAGAAGACCGACGACCTCTATACGGCGCTGCTGCCGAAGCCGAAGGAGCGCAAGCTCGCCTCCGCTCTCAGGACCGGGGGCGGGGCCTACGGCGAGCCGTGGGTCGGCGACTGGATCGGCGGCCTGACCGGCTCCGGCGCGCTCCTCGCCGTGAACCAGTGGAGCACGGTGGAGGGCGGGGCGCTCGACACGGCGCGCCTGCGCACGATCACGAGTGGCCTGCACACGATCGCGTCCGGGCCGCAGACGCTGCAGGCCACCTCGACCGACGGCAAGCGCATCGCGGTGCTGCGCGCCGACGGCTCGGTTGCGCTCTACTCGGGCTCCGGCAAGCTGCTGCGGCGGGTCCAGTCCTCGGCGCCCGCAGAGGTCGCACTCGGCGGCGGCTACCTGGCTGTCCTCACCGAGGCGAACACGATCGAGGTCTACTCGGCGAGCACCGGCAAGCGGCTCTTCACCCGACGCCCCGCGAGGGGCGCCGCCTCGCTGGACGTCGAGGGCGGCCTCGCCGTCTACCTCGCGCCGAAGACCGGCGGCCGGCAGCTTCGCACCGTGCACGTGCTCCGGCTGAAGACCGGCAAGGACACGGTGCTGACCACCCAGGCTCGCGGCGTCGTGGACGTGCAGGTCGAGGCGCCCGGAGTCGCGTACGCCGTGTACACGGCCGGGTACAAGGGCGCGGTCGTGTTCGTCCCGATGAAGCGCGTCTTGCGGTAGGAGGGTGTGGCGAGACCCCGGCTGTGCCGGCGGCGTTCCGCCAGGCCCTCCGAGGCTAGGCGGCGACTCCGGTGAACTGCGGGATCACGTCGCTGCCGTAGGCGGCGAGGGTCTCGTCCGCGCGCTCGGTCATCAGGTAGATGTCGAACTGGTCGACGCCGATGCCCTCGAGCTCGCGCAGCTTCTCCGTGATCTGCTCCGGCGTGCCGAGGACGCAGAAGCGGTCGCAGATCTCGTCGGTCACGAACTCGCCGTGCTTGGCGCCGACGCGGCTGTGGTCCTTGTAGTCGTAGAACTTCCGCGCCTTGACGTAGTCCGTGAGCGCGCTCGGGATCTCGTCCGAATCCTCGCCGTAGCGCTCGATCAGGTCCATGACGTGGTTCGAGACCATCGCCGGGAACCAGCGCACCTGGTCGCGCGCCTCCGCGAGATCGTCGGAGACGTGGCTCGGCGCGCAGACGATGCACTGCAGCGCGTCCGGGTCGCGGCCGGCCTCCTCGGCCGCCTTGCGGGCGGTGCCCATGATCCACTGGATGATCTGCGGGTCGGCGAGCTGGATGATCACGCCATCGCCGACGCGGCCGGCGACCCCGAGCGCCCGCGGGCCGTAGCCCGCGACCCACATCGGGATGTCGGGCAGCTCGTCCCGCACCCACTCGAGCTTCAGTTCCTTGTCGTTCCACTCGACCGGCCGCCCGTTCATCAGATCCTTGATCATCACGAGGCGGCGCTCGAACTCGGCCACTTTCACCGGCTTGAGGCCCACGACGCGGCGCGAAGAGTCGCCGCGGCCGATGCCCATCACGGCGCGGCCGTTCGAGACGTCGTGCAGGGTCGCGTACCAGCTCGCCGTGATCGTCGGCTCGCGGATGCCCGGGTTCGTGACGCAGTGGCCGAGCTTGATCTTCTCGGTCTGGGTAGCGGCGATCGGGAGCAGGGCGTAGCTCTCCTGCCAGAGGATGTGCGAGTCGTACGTCCAGCCGTATTCGAAGCCGTTCTTCTCGCCGTTCTGGAGCACCTCGACGAGGCGAGTGTAGGGCGGATCCGGCAGGGCGGTGACGCCGAAGCTGAGCATCTGCTCCTCCTCCCCGGTCGCTGGCAGGGAAATGAGCATACCGCCCTGAAATCGGGGTGCAACGAGCCCGGGTACCCCGGCGCCTCTCGAGTCTCGCGTTCGTCTAGGTCATGACCCACACCACCAGTCGCGGCCGCGCGGCCTGGTCCGCGAAGCTCGAGCTGGGGAGCGCAGGGCCGCCGACCGCGTAGTCCTCCTGCTCGTCGATCAGCTTGAGCAGGATCCCGTCGTTCTCGAGGCCGCCGCCGAACCAGTCCGCGACGGTGTCGGTGACGTCCCAGACGAGCCACCCCGGGTCGGCGCCTGGCTCGAGCTCGGCCCAAGCGACCGCGGGCCCGAACGCGACCTCGCGACGCGCGTACCAGTCCCGCGTGAAGATCGGTCGCGCCTCGATCGTGAAGCCACGGCCGTCACACGGCACCGTTCGCCGCCGAGGAGCGGCGCAGGTCGCGTCGTACCGGAGCCAGAGCTCCGCGGTCACGACCGTCCCGCCGGGCGGCAGCGCCTCCAGCGAGAAGCGCAGCGCAGAGCGCCAGACCTTGTCACCCGCGCCGCCGAGCTCGAGCCGGTCGAGATCGTCCCGGTAGCAGCGCTCCTGCCAGTCGTAGCCCCAGTCGCAGAGGAACGGCAGCGAGACGTCGTCGCTCGGTGCCAGGACGACCGGGTCGATGCTCGCGGCGGCCGGCGCGGCAAAGGCCGTCGCAGCGAGGAGCACCAGCAGAACGCGCATGCCTCCACCGTGCCGACGAAACCGTCACGCGTGGGTGACGCCTTCGTGCCGGAAGCGTGGACTTTCGGCTACCCCGCAGCGACGCGGGCGATCGTCCCGTCCGCGAGCCGGTCGAGGGCCTGCACAGACAGCTCGAGGTGCTCCTCCTTCGTGTCCTCGAGCTTCGTGTGCGAGAGCCCGCGCAGGCTCTGGACGAAGAGCATCACCGTCGGCACGCCGGCCCGCGCGACCTCGGCCGCGTCGTGCAGCGGGCCGCTCGGCAGGCGGTGGGACTCGCCCGCAACCTCGCGGATCGCCTCGTCGGCGAGCGAGATCAGGTCGTCATCGAACAGGATCGGCTCGATGTTCCAGATGCGGTCCCACTCGACCTCGATCCCTTCCTCCTCCGCGAAGCGGTTGGAGGAAGCCCTCGCGGTTTCCAACATGTCAGCGAGCTTCCCGGCGTCGAGGTGCCGCTGATCGAGCAGGCACTCGGCGGTCTCCACGACCGAGGTCACGATTCCCGGCCGCGTCACGACCCCGCCCATCGTGCACACCGCCCCGCCGCCGACACGCGCAGCGATCTCGCGGATCTCGAGCTCGAGCTTCGCCGCCCCGGCGAGCGCGTCGCGCCGCTTGTCCATCGGCGTCGAGCCGGCGTGCGCGGCCTGGCCGCGGAAGGTGACCTGGTGGCGCTCGACGCCGAAGGTGCCGAGCACGACTCCCAGCGGCAGGTCGAGCGACTCCAGCACCGGCCCCTGCTCGATGTGCAGCTCCAGGTAGGCGGCGGCGCCCTCCAGCTGCGACCGCGCCTCCAGCGCCCTGTCGAGATCGACGTCGTACGCACCAACCGCGTCCGGGAGCGCCACGCCCTCGGCGTCGCGGCGCTCGCGCAGCTCGTCCTGGTCGGCCATCGAGCCCGCGGCAGCCGACGAGCCGAACAGCGAGCGCCCGAAACGCGCCCCTTCCTCGTCGGCCCAGTTCACGAGCCGCACGGTCGTGGCAGGCTCGCCGTCCTCGGCCAGGCGTCGCATCACCTCGACGCCCGCCAGCACGTTCAGCGCGCCGTCGAGCCAGCCGCCGTTGGGCACCGAGTCGATGTGGCCGCCGATCAGCACGGCCCGGTCGGAGCCGCCGCGCAGCGTCCACCACTGGTTGCCGGCCTCGTCGATCTGCTCCTCGAGCGGAAGCCCGTCGAGCTTCTCCCGCAGCCAGCTCCGCGCACGCTCCCAGGTGTCCGTCCAGGCGACGCGCTGGGCGCCGTCCTCGTCGGCGGTGAGCTCGCGCAGCTCCTTCAGCTCGGCGACGGTTCTCGCGGGATCCAGCGGCACGGCGCGATGCTAACCAGCTGCGGCGGAGTGTGGTAAGCATCCGCCGATGGCTTCGATCGCCGTCGACCGGACGACGACACCGAGGATCGGGGCGATACACGGCGCGAGGCGGTTCGGGCTCGTCGTCGCCGGGATCGCCGTCTTCTGGGCCCTCTGGGAGGCCTACCTCTGGTTCGGCACGAGGGTCGGGATCACGTGGCCGTTCCCCGTGAACGAGACGAACATGCCGCACATCCACGACATGCTGAACGCGCTCACGAAGCCGCTGCAGCCCGGAGGCCCGCCGCTGATCCAGGAGGAGTGGCACTGGGCGCTCTTCACCGCGAAGGAGGCGCTGCTCGGGTTCGTCATCGGCGGCGTGGTCGGGTTCGGGCTCGCCGTGCTGCTGACCCACTCGGTGCTCCTGCGGCGCGGCCTGCTGCCCTACATCGTCGTCTCCCAGACCGTGCCGATCCTGGCGGTCGCCCCGATGGTCGTCGTCGGCCTGGGGACGAAGGGCGTCAAGCCGTGGGTCGCGGTCTCGGTGATCGCCGCCTACCTGACCTTCTTCCCGGTCGCGATGAACACCCTGCGCGGGCTGCTCTCGCCTCGGCCGCGCGACCTCGAGCTGATGCGCTCCTACGCGGCCGGCCGACGCAGCATGCTCTGGAAGCTGCGTGTCCCCGCCTCGATGCCGTTCGTCTTCTCGGCGCTCAAGATCTCGGCGACGGCCAGCGTGATCGGCGCGATCATCGGCGAGACGCCGGCCTCGATCCAGGACGGCCTCGGCGGCGCGATCGTCAACTTCAACCAGTACTACTCGACCGCCCCCGAGCGGCTCTGGGCGACGAACATCGTCTGCGCCGCGCTCGGCTTCGCGTTCTTCGGCGCGGTGGTGCTGGCCGAGCACCTCGTCCTGCGCCGGGCACCGGAGCGCGTCGCGTGAACGACCGGCCCGCCGTCGCGATCCAGGGCGTCTCGAAGCAGTTCGGGGCCGGCGTGACCGCCCTGAGCGGGATCGATCTCGACGTCCGGCCGCGCGAGTTCGTCTCGCTGATCGGCCCCTCGGGCTGCGGGAAGTCGACGCTGCTGCGGATCATCGGCGACCTGATCGACCCTTCGGAGGGCGTCGTCGAGGTGAACGGCAAGCCGGCGCCGCAGGCGCGGCGCGACCACGACTACGGGATCGTCTTCCAGGAGGCGGTGCTCTACGACTGGCGCACGGTCGGGAAGAACATCGCGCTGCCGCTGGAGCTGCTGCGCTGGAGCCGCGAGAGGCGTGCGCAGCGCGTGCGGGAGCTGGTGCGGCTCGTCGAGCTCGAGGGGTTCGAGGACCACCACCCGTGGCAGCTCTCCGGCGGCATGCAGCAGCGGGTCGCGATCGCCCGCGCGCTCTCGTTCGACCCCGCGCTGCTGCTGATGGACGAGCCGTTCGGCGCGCTCGACGAGATGACGCGGGAGCGCCTGAACATGGAGCTGCTGCGGATCTGGGACGCGAGCGGCTCGACGATCGTCTTCGTCACGCACTCGATCCCGGAGGCCGTGTTCCTCTCGACGCGCGTGGTGGTGATGTCGCCGCGGCCCGGCCGGATCGCGGACGTCGTCGAGATCGACCTGCCCTACCCGCGGACGGCCGAGACACGCGAGGAGCCGCGCTTCTTCGAGCTGGTCACCGGGGTGCGCGAGCGGCTCGCCGGCCGCGGCGCCCAGGTCGAGCCCGAGCTCGCGGAGGAGGCCGGGGCGCCGTGACCGTCGCGCTGCGCCGGCGAGCGCTCGACTGGGGGCCGCCGCTCCTCGTCTTCGCGCTCGGGATCGTCGCCTGGCAGCTGCTCGTGGTGGCGTTCGACGTGCAGGAGTTCCTGCTGCCGAAGCCGACCGAGATCGCGCGCACCCTCTGGGACGAGCGCAGCTCGCTCTGGCACGCCGGCATCTACACGTTCAAGGAGGCCCTCGGCGGCTTCGCCCTTGGCTCGAGCATGGCGATCGTGGTCGCCCTCCTGTTCGCCGCCTTCGCGCCGCTCGGGACCGCCTTCATGCCGTTCGCCGTTGCGGCCAACGCGGTGCCGATCATCGCGTTCGCGCCGATCATGAACAACTGGTTCGGGCTGCTGAACCCGTTCTCGAAGATGGCGATCGCCGCCGTCCTCTGCTTCTTCCCGGTGCTGATCAACACCCTGCGCGGGCTGACCTCGGTCGACCCGCGCGCGATCGAGCTGATGCGCTCCTACGCCGCCGGCAAGGGCTCGACCTTCCGCCGCGTGCGCATCCCGGCCTCGCTGCCGCACCTCTTCGCCGGCCTGAAGATCGCGAGCGTGCTCTCGATGATCGGCGCGATCGTGGGCGAGTACTTCGGCGGGCCGATCACCGCGCTCGGCGTCACGATCCTGAATGCTTCGGCCTACACCAACTTCTCGCTGGCCTGGGCCGGGATCGTGCTGGCCAGCGCCTTCGGCATCCTGTTCTACGGCGCAGTCGCGCTCGCGGAGCGGCTGACGACCTCGTGGGACCCCTCGCGCCGGGACTTCCACGCGGACTGAAAGCGGTCAGAATGGCGCGAACCGGATGGGGTCGTCGAACACGAAGGGAGAACGGATGAGTCGCAGGTTCCTGCTCGCGGCGCTGGTCGTGCTCGTGAGCGTCCTCGTCGCCGGCTGTGGCGGCGGTGGCAGCAAGTCCTCCGAGAGCGGCACGAGCGGCGGCGCCGCGAAGAAGAAGGTGACCCTGCAGCTGAAGTGGGTCACGCAGGCGCAGTTCGCCGGCTACTACGCCGCGAAGGCCAAGGGCTACTACGACGAGGAGGGCCTCGACGTCAACATCAAGGTCGGCGGCCCGAGCATCACGCCCGAGCAGGTCGTGCTCGGGAAGCAGGCGCAGTTCGGCATCGACTGGCTGCCCAGCCTCCTCGCGGCGCGGGACAACGGCCAGGACCTCGTGAACATCGCGCAGGTCTTCGGCAAGAGCGGCATGACCGAGCTGACGTGGAAGGACTCCGGGATCACGACGATCTCCGGGATGCGCGGCAAGAAGGTGGGCGTCTGGTGCTGCGGGAACGAGAACGAGCTCTACGCGGCGTTGAACAAGAACGGCCTGAACCCGAAGACGGACGTCACGATCGTCAACCAGCCGTTCGACATGAACCTGTTCCTGAAGAAGCAGGTCGACGCGGCGGCGGCGATGACCTACAACGAGCTCGCCCAGGTGCTGGAGACGAAGAACCCCGCGACGGGCAAGCTCTACAAGCCCAGCGACCTGAACGTGATCAAGATGAACGACGTCGGCACGGGGATGCTGGAGGACGGCGTCTTCGTCCGCGGCGACTGGATCGCGAACAAGGACAACCAGGCGACCGCCAAGAAGTTCCTCGCCGCGAGCTTCAAGGGCTGGATCTACTGCCGCGACCACGTCAACGAGTGCACGCAGATCGTGCTGAACAACGGCCCGACCCTCGGCAAGGGCCACCAGACGTGGATGATGAACGAGATCAACGCGCTCATCTGGCCGGCCCCGAAGGGCATCGGCGTGATGGACAAGGCCGCCTACGACCGCACCGCGAAGATCGCGCAGGACTTCAAGGTGATCAAGAAGGCGCCGAGTGCGGACGCCTACCGCACCGACCTCGCGCAGGACGCGGTCGACGAGATCTCGGCCGAGGGCGTCGACGTGAACGGCAGCGGCTACAAGAAGCCCGCCGTCAAGGTGACGCCCGGCGGCGCCTGATCCCGGACGCAACCGGATCACGAGGCCTCCCTTTTTCCGGGAGGCCTCGTTTTCTTCTACGCTCGGGACGAGCGCGAGACGAGGCGAGACGAGGAGGGCCCGATGTCAGTACTGATCAAGGGCGGCCGGATCATCACCGCCGCCGACGACTACGTGGCGGACGTCTACGTCGAGGACGAGACGGTGTCGCTGATCGGCGAGACGCTCGACATGAGCGCGGACAAGACGATCGACGCGAGCGGCAAGTACGTGCTCCCGGGGCTCGTCGACCCGCACACGCACCTCGACATGCCCTTCGGCGGCACGGTCACGATCGACGACGTCGAGTCGGGCCAGACCGCGGCGGCATTCGGCGGGACGACGTGCCACGTCGACTTCATCATCCAGCCGCAGGGCTCGACCTTCGCCGACGCGATCGCCGACTGGCGCGGCAAGGCCAACGGCAAGCAGGTGATCGACATGGGCTACCACATGGCGGTCACCGACCTGCACGAGGGCGGCTCGCTGGAGGAGCTGGCCTCGCTGCCGGACGAGGGGATCACCTCCTACAAGCTCTTCATGGCCTACAAGGGCGCGCTGATGGTCGACGACGAGACGCTCTTTCGCACGATGGAGGTCGCGGCCGAGACCGGCGCGCTCGTGATGGTGCACGCCGAGAACGGCGACGCGATCGACGTGCTCGTGAAGAAGGCGCTGGCCGAGGGCAAGACCGAGCCCAGGTACCACGCGCTGACGCGGCCGCCGGAGACAGAGGGCGAGGCGACCAACCGCGCGATCCAGCTCGCGCGCGTGGCGGGCGCTCCACTCTACGTCGTCCACGTCTCCTGCAAGGAGGCGATCGAGCCGATCGAGCTCGCCCGCGAGAAGGGCTGGGACGTCTGGGGCGAGACGTGCACGCAGTACTTCTTCGTCGACTACTCGTTCCTCGAGAGGCCGGACTTCGAGGGCGCGAAGTACGTCTACACGCCTCCGCCGCGCCCGAAGGAGAACCAGGACCACCTCTGGAACGCGGTTCGCACCGACAAGCTCTCGGCGATCTCGACCGACCACTGCGCGTTCCTCTGGGACGGCCAGAAGACGCTCGGGAAGGACGACTTCTCGAAGATCCCGAACGGCGGGCCGGGCCTCGAGAACCGGCTCCACATGATCCACGAGTTCGGCGCGCGCGCCGGGCGGATCTCGCTCAACCGGATGGTCGAGCTGCTGGCCACGAGCCCCGCGAAGCTGTTCGGGCTCTACCCGAAGAAGGGCACGATCGCCGTCGGCTCCGACGCGGACCTCGTCGTCTTCGACCCGGAGCGCAAGCACACGATCACGGCCGCGGGCCAGCACTCGAAGACCGACTACAACCTCTACGAGGGCACGGAGGTGACCGGCTCGCCCGAGGTCGTGCTGCTGCGCGGGAACGTGCTCGTGGAGGGCGACGAGCTCGTCGCCTCGCCCGGGATCGGGCAGTACGTGGCGCGGGCGCGCTTCGGGCAGGAGCTGCGGGCGAAGGCACCGGTCGCATGAGACGGGTCGCGCTGCTCGCGGTGGTCGTCGCAGCGGCCGTGCTCGCGCCGTCGGCCGCGGCGAAGGTCACGTACTGCGCCCCGACGGGCGACTTCTGCACGTCGGTCAAGAAGCTGAAGGGCATCCGGCCGTTCCGGATCACGAGCTTTGCCTTCAGCGGCCGCGTGAAGATCTGCGTGCGCGCCCCCAAGGGCGGCCCCGTCTGCCACAGCTTCCGTTTGACGAAGCAGGGGCCGGCCTACGGCCTCAGCGTCCGCTGGCTGCGGCATTACCCGTACCGGGGGCCCGGCACCTACCGCGTCTCGTTCTTCCTCGGCAGCACGCTGCTCGGCCCGGTGCTGTCGTTCGTGCCGTAGCCGGAGGGCGGCGCGAGACCGCCCTCCGGCCCGTGCTCAGTGCGTGACCGCCGCCTCTGGGATCTCGTGCGGCGCCAGAATCGGGCGTAGCACGTAGTACAGGCCGCCGGAGACGACGAACGCAGTCAGCCAGGAGATGTCCGTGTTGTTGGTCGCCTTCGCGATCGGGCCCTGCATGAAGCCGACGAGGCCGTACTCCCAGGCCCAGCCGGCGACGAGCCCGGCGATCGCGGCGATCACCGCCGCCCAGTTGACGTCGCCGTAGATCGACGCCTTCGGGTCGGTATACAGCGCGCGGACGTCGATGCTCCCACGCCTGAGC
>DATIFC010000095.1:0-7597 GCA_035455445.1 Gaiellaceae bacterium
GACCGGGGTCAACGAAACCGGCAGCTGCAGCGACAACGCCGGCAACAGCTCCTCCGACACCTTCGTGGTCAGGTACGACACGACCCCTCCGAACACGGCCGCCACGCCGAGCCGGCCGCCGAACGGGGCCGGCTGGTACCGGGCCCCGCTCTCGATCTCCTGGGGCGGGACGGACGCGACCTCCGGCATCGACTCCTGCAGCGCGACGGTCGGCTACGGCGGCCCGGACACGCAGGGCGCGACCCGCAGCGGCACCTGCACGGACCGGGCCGGCAACAGCTCCGGAGACTCGCTCGTCGTCCGGTACGACGCCACAGCGCCGACCGGCGTGACCGCGGCCGCGGGCCGGGCCCCCGACCACGACGGCTGGTACAACCACCCGGTCGCGATCGGCTGGAGCGGAAGCGACGCGACCTCCGGGATCGCCTCGTGCACCTCCCGCTCGTACGGCGGCCCGGACGACGCGGACGCCAACGCGAGCGGCACCTGCACCGACGTCGCGGGCAACGTCACCGCGGTCGGGTTCCCGCTGCAGTACGACGCGACCGGGCCGGCGGTCACGGTCACCGCCGCCCGCATGCCAGATCACGACGGCTGGTACAACCACCCGGTCGCGATCAACTGGAGCGGGACGGACGCGACCTCCGGCATCGACTCCTGCAGCCCGCCGGTCACCTACAGCGGCCCCGACAGCGGCAGCGCGAGCTCCGCCGGCGGCTGTACCGATCACGCCGGCAACAGCGCCTCGCCCCCGCCGCTGTCCTTCCGGTACGACGCGACGGCCCCGGTCACGACCGCCGGTGCGACCCGTTCTCCGGACGCGAACGGCTGGTACGACCACCCGCTGCGGATCAGCTGGTCGGGAGCGGACCCGGTCTCCGGGGTCGCGGCCTGCAGCTCGCTCGCCTACGGCGGCCCCGACAGCGGCAGCGTCTCCCGCAGCGGCAGCTGCACCGACCGGGCCGGCAACGCCTCCGCGCCGTCCACGGTGCGCTTCCGCTACGACGCCACGGCGCCGACCGGGCTCGCGGTCTCCGCGGCGAGGCCTCCCGACCACGACGGCTGGTACAACCACCCGCTCGGGATCCGCTGGACCGGCGTCGACGCCACGGCCGGGATCGCAGCCTGCACCTCGCTGACCTACGGGAGCCCCGACGCGACCGGCGGCCGGCTCTCGGGCCGCTGCACCGACCGCGCCGGCAACGCGAGCGCGCCGCTGGGCTTCGGTCTGCGGTACGACGAGAGCCCTCCCTCGCTGACGTCGCTCGTCCTCAGGCCGCTCGACGGCGCCGTCGCGCTGCGGTGGCGAGTGACCGGCGCCGACGCTCTCGTCCTCTCACGGGCCCCCGCGTCGGGAACCGCGGCGTCGACCGACGTCTACTCCGGCGGCGGAGGCGCCTTCACGGACAAGAGCGTCGAGAACTACGTCCGCTACCGGTACACGCTGACCGCCTCGGACGCCGCCGGCAACATCGCCCACCGGAGCGGCTTCGCCACCCCACGGCCGGTCCTCTTCGCGCCGCGGCCCGGCGCGCACCTGCGGGTGCACGCGAGGCCGCTCTTCGCCTGGCGGCCGGCGAAGCGGGCCCGCTACTACAACTTCCAGCTCTGGCGCGACGGGACGAGGGTCGGGAGCTGGTGGCCGACCGCCAACCGGCTCAGGCTGCCGTCGCGCTGGCAGGCCGACGGCGATGCGCAACGGCTCGTGGCGGGCGACTACACCTGGTACGTCTGGCCCGGCCGCGGCGCGCGCCGGCTCGGCCGCTACGGCCCGCTGCTCGGCAAGAGCACGTTCGTCGTCGGGTAGTCCCGGCAGCTACCACTAGGTATCTCTGCCGGCGACGGCCGCGACGGCCGCCTCCAGCTCGGCGCAGACGCGGTCGGCGACGTAGACCGTCCAGGGATGCGGCGGCGTGCCCGCGGTGTAGGCGACGACCGACTTCCCGAGCGTGCGCGCGTGCCAGGCCTCCATCGCGGTTCCCTCGTCGGGAGCGGTGAACGCCGCGAGCACCGCGTCGCACGAGGCGATGTCCGCGAGGTCGCCCTCGACGATCTCGGCCTCGTTCCCCCGGGTGCGGCCGCGGAAGTCGCGCCGCATCGGGTCGACGGGCTCGCAGCCACGCTCGCGCAGGAGCTCCGAGGCCCGCCGGCGGTACTCGTCGGCGAACGGCGGCCCGGCGAGGTAGACGCGCCTCACGTCGGCGTACAGTACGCGCCATGGCCGAGCGCCCCGACGAGCTCGTCGCCCTCGGGCACGCGGGCTCGGAGCACTACGCGGGAATCGAGACCTTCCCGAACCCCGGCGTCGCGCGCGTCGAGATGACGAGCGACGAGCTCGTGGCCATGTGCCCGGTCACGAGCCAGCCGGACATGTACGTCGCGACGATCGAGTACGAGCCCGAGAGGCTCTGCATCGAGTCGAAGTCGCTCAAGCTCTACCTCGCGCGCTTCCGCAACGAGGGCGCGTTCTGCGAGGCGCTGGCGGTGCGGATCCGCGACGACGCCGCAGCAGCGCTCGCGCTCCCGGCCGAGAAGGTGCGCGTCACCCTGCGGCAGAAGGCGCGCGGCGGAATCACGATCGTCGCCTCGACCTGAGCGCTGCCTTCGATCCGACCGACGAGGCCTTCCTCGCCGACCCCTACCCCACGCTGGCCGCGCTCCGCGAGGAGACGCCGCTCTTCTACGAGCAACGGCTCGAGCGCTGGTTCGTGACGCGGCACGCCGGGGTGCGCGCCTGCCTCCGCGACCGGCGCCTCGGCCGCAACTTCCGCCACGTCGGCTCGGAGGAGGAGTTCGCGGCCGCCGAGCCGCTCGACCCGCGCCGGCAGGCGTTCTGGGACACCGAGCGCTGGAGCCTGCTCTGGCTCGAGCCGCCCGAGCACACGCGCATCCGCAAGCTCGTCGCGGCCGCGTTCACGCCCCGGTCGGTCGAGGCGTTGCGCGGCCCCTGCGCGAAGCTCGCCGCCGAGCTGCTCCCCGGGGGCGGCTTCGACCTGCTGCGGGACTACGCGCAGCCGTACTCGATCGCCGTCATCTGCCGCCTGCTCGGGGTGCCGACCGACCGCGCCCGCGACCTGCTCGACTGGTCGCACGCGATGGTGAAGATGTACGAGCTCGACACGACCCCGGCGCAGGCCGAAGCCGCGACGCAGGCGGCGGCCGACTTCCGCGACTACGTGCTCGAGCTCGTCGCGCTGCGGCGGCGAGAGCCGCGTGACGACCTCGTCACCCGTCTGGTCGAGGCCCGTGTCGAGGGACGGCGGCTGAGCGACCCCGAGCTCGTCTCGACGATCGTCGTCCTCCTCAACGCCGGCCACGAGGCGACGGTGAACACGCTCGGCAACGGCGTGCTCGCGCTGCTCCGCCATCCGCAGCAGTGGGCGCGGCTCGTGGACGGCGAGGTCGAGCCGGCGGCGGCCGTCGAGGAGCTGATCCGCTGGGACCCCCCGCTCCAGCTCTTCGAGCGCTGGGTGCTCGTGGAGGGCGTCGAGATCGCGGGCGAGCCCGTGCCGCGCGGCGCCAAGGTGGCGCTCCTCTTCGGCTCCGCGAACCGCGACCCGCGCGTCTTCACCGAGCCCGAGTCGTTCGACGTCGGGCGCGCGAACGCGGCCGAGCACATCGGCTTCGGCGGCGGCATCCACGTCTGCATCGGGGCGCCCCTGGCGCGGATCGAGCTCGAGGCGGCGCTGCGGGCGCTGGTGGAGCGGGCGCCGGGGCTCTCCCTGGCGGAAGAGCCCCGGCGCAATCGCGCCTTCGTGATCTGGGGCCTCGAGGGCCTGGACGTCAGGGGCTGAGCGCGAACAGCAGGAACTGCGTGAACTGCGAGGCCGCGAAGTTGTTGTCGCTGACCATGACCAGCGACTGGCGCCCGTCAGGAAGCTTCGGGCCGAGCGTCATGCCCTCGACGTTGTCGAGCGGGATGCCGAGCGAGCCGAGGTCGAAGAGCAAGGACTTCTGCGCGGGCCGGACGTCGAGCCCGGCGAGGCTCGGGACGCCCAGGACGTCCGTCGCGCCGGGGAGCGCGACCGAGTAGAGCTTGATCTCGTTCCCCGTGCCGGGCACGCCCACCGAGAACGAGCGCTCCATCGCGAGCATGAACTCGTTGTTGAACGGCAGGAGCTCGACGAGCCCGTTCACGGCGAAGTTCGTCGGCGGGATCGGCGGCTGGAAGATCGGGTCGGTGTTGTAGAGGTACTCCCGGTCGAGCCGACCCGTCTGGAGGTTGTAGCGCAGGATCCGCGAGGGGCTGCCGTTGTCGACCGTCGCGGGCGGCCCGTCCTGGTAGAGCGCGTTCTCGGTCGCGGTGAACACGAAGCGCCCGTTCGGCGGGACACCGGCCGACTCGAAGGCGAGGTTGAAGCGGATGCCGCTCGAGTGGTCCGCGGTCGGCAGGTAGTAGCCCGGGACCGGCAGGTCGGCGAGGTAGTCGCCGGCGAGGTCGTAGCGGCGCACGAACGGGGCGAGCAGCGTGTTCGTGTTGCCCTCCGAGGTGAGGATCAGCTCGCGGTCCTTGGTGAGCGCGAGACCCTCGGGGTCGAGGCCGCCGGTCGGATACGGCCCGCCTCCCGGCTGCTGCAGCGTGGTCACGGCGTCGAAGTGCACGCTGCCGTTGCCGAAGCTCGGGCCGACGTCGACGCTGACCGTGTAGAAGCGCGCCGGGTTGATCTGCGACTGGTCGTCGGAGAGCGCGTAGTAGACGTTCCGGCTCGGGTCGTACGTGATCGAGGAGAGCCCCCCGATCGTCGTGCCGGCGAACGTCGTCCCGGTCGGGACGATCGCCTGGCCGATGAACTCGAGCGACGGCTGGTGCGCCTGCGTCGAGACGGCGCCGGCCGGCGAGACGAGCAGCGCCAACGCGGTGAGCGCGCCCGCGAGCAGGATCAGGAGACGGCGTGGACTCACGTGGAACCCCCCTGGTAGCTGTCGTGGCGGCCGCAGCCTAACGCGCTCCGAGTCGGGTGCCGACACTTCACCCCTGCTCGACGTCGTCGCGATCCGGTACGTCGTGCTCGTGGCGCGGCCGAAGGACGAGGCGACCGTCACCTCGACGCGGCTGACGCCGAGGTCACAGTGCTCGGCCGTCAGGAAGACGCGCGACGAGATCAGCGTGCCGGTGCACTCCTCCCAGGTGCAGTCCGGCGCAGCCTAGCCCGAGAACGACCAGAAGTCGGCATCGCCGACGGGGCGGTAGCCGATCCGCTGGTAGATGCTGTTCGCGGTCGGGTTCGCGAGGTCGGTGTAGAGGAAGCAGAAGCGGCGGCCCGCGTCGAGCAGGCGGAGCGTCAGCGCGGCGGTGAGCGCGCTCGCATAGCCGCGGCCGCGCAGGTCGGGCGGCGTGTACACCGGCCCGACGCGGATGCCGTTCGGCGTGCGGCCGCCGAAGCCGGCCATCGACACGGGGCCACCGTCGTCCCAGATCACGAGCCCCGCGTCCGGATCCTGCTCGCGGCGGTCGACGAACTCCTCGCCCGACTCGGGTTGTGGCGCGTTCGGCGGCAGCGCTTCGGCGACGAACTCGTCCATCCAGCGGATTGCCACCTCGCGGTCGCCCCGCTCGTAGTCGCGCATCGAGCCGGAGGCAGGTCGCGGCTCGTCGACGTGGTCGGCGGCGAAGACCCGCTGCGCGATCTCGAGCCGCGGCGTCGCCCCGGTCGCGCCGCGCCAGACGTTCGCGAACTGCGCCGCGCGCTGCTTCGGGCCCACCACGCCCGGCAGGGAGTCGAACACCTCGCGCGCGTCGGCCGCAAGGGCCGCGACGGCCTCGGCGACGTCGAGCTCCGAGAGGATGAGGTTGTGCGGCGGCGTGCGCATCGCCGCGCCGACGATGCCGCCGCCGTCCTCGACGACCGCGAAGTACGGCGGCTCGCCGTACATCAGCGGATCGCGGAGCAGCCGCGAGCTGAGCCCGAGGATCAGGTTGTGCTCGGCCTCACGCGCGCCGAGAAACTCGCCCGCTGCGGCGAGGAAGCTCTCGGCGTCCGCGTACCGGGCGAGCTCCACCTAGGCCGCGGCGAAGCGCCTGGCGGCGCGCTCGCGCTTGCGGGCGGCCTCGACCTCGCGGTCCTTCGGCGCGGCGCTCGTCACGAGCTCGCCGAGCAGGCGGCTCGTCGCGGCGGCGACGTCGTCGACCGCGCGCTCGAACGCGGCCTCGTTCGCCCGCGACGGCTTCGTGAAGCCGCTCACCTTGCGCACGTACTGCAGGGCCGCGCCGCGCACCTCGTCCTCGGTCGCGGGCGGCTCGAAGTTGTAGAGGGTGTGGATGTTCCTGCACATGCGGTGCATCCTACGCACCGGTGGAGCAGCTGGAGCAGGGCCTCTGGACCTGGGCGGCGCCGCACCGGGAGTGGTGCGAACGGCCGCTCGTGCGCTTCTACGCGCTCGAGCGAGACGCGGCGCTCGTGCCGATCGACCCCGTCTCACCGCCGGCCCAGCTCCTCGCGGGCCGCGAGCTCCAGGCGGCGCTGACATGCCCGTGGCACGGGCGCACCTCTCCCGGGCTGGGCGCTCCCAGCGACGACTACCGAGCGTGGCTCCGGCCGCTGCTGGAGCCGCCCGTCGAGCTCTTCCTGCCGACCCGCGCCGACCCCGGCGGCCGCGAGCTCCTCGAGCGCGCCGCGTCCTGACGGTGCCGCAGCACTGGCTGCTCGTGCGCGGCACCAGCGAGCGCCCGCTCCCCGAGCGAGTCGGGGCGGGCTCGCTGCGGCGGCACCACTCGACGCGGCAGCCGAACGTGCAGAAGGGCGACCTCGCGGTCTGTTACGCCTCGCGCTGGCAGGTGGTGTTCGCCCTCGTCGAGGTGTGCGGCGACCCCGAGAACGATCCCGCGCGCGAGCGCTGGCGCTGGTCGTTCCCGCTCCGTGCGCTGCTCGTCGTACCCGACCTCCGCGAGGCGCCGCCGGTCGAGGCCGCGGGCGTCTTCCCGCGGAGCCTCGGGCGCCACTCGTACGTCCGGCTGACGCCCGAGCAGTACGAGGCAGCGCGCGAGGCGCTGGCACAAGCGTGACGAGGCGCCGGGCAGGGCCGTCCAGCCCCGGTGTCAGACACGCACGCATAAGCGTCACGTCTTCGTCACGGGAGCGCGACGTCGGCCGTAAGACGTGCCCGCCAACGCGCGATCGGAAAGGGTGACGAGCCAAGCCGGGGCGGCCGTCGCGGTGTCAGACACGGTGACGTGAGCCGCTACGACGCCAGCGCAGGCGCCGCCTCGGCTTTGCGGGTGCTGCGGGCGACCGCGACGGTGACCGCGACGACCCACGCCAGCAGCAGCACAAGCGTCAGCTCCAGCGAGGCATAGAGCGTGTCGCTCGAGAGCGGGAACGCGAGCCCGCTGAGCGCGAGCAGCGGCGCGAAGACGAGGCCGCCGGTCGCAAGCCGGCGCGGCAGGGCGCCGCTGCGCCGGGCGGCGAGCGAGGCCGCGCCGATCATCAGGCCGAGAAGCGCGATCTGACCGTGTCGCAGTTGTTGAGGGCGGTGAAGAGCGACCTGACGTTGCCCGCGTCCCCGCCGTGGCCGGCGCGGTGGGTGAGCACCTCGCCGACGTCAGGCCGGCGGCGATCCCCGCTCCGAGCACGACCCGAGCGAGCCGCTCGTCGGCTCC
>DATIFC010000096.1:0-14241 GCA_035455445.1 Gaiellaceae bacterium
GGAATCGAGTGGGGGCGGGAGGATTCGAACCTCCGTAGGCTGAGCCGACGGGTTTACAGCCCGTTCCCTTTGGCCGCTCGGGCACACCCCCAGGGGCGCGCATTGTAGCCGCGCCGCTTGCGCCGGTCGTGGCAAACTCGCAGCAGAGCAGGAACCGACGGAGGAGGATCTCGGTGGAAGCCGCGCGCCCGGCGACGGAGCCCGCGTAGTGGCGGTCGCGACCGCCCACCGGCTCTCTCGCGACCAGGTGATCTGGTCGTTCGGGCCCGACCTCGAGCCCGTGCTCGAGGTCGGGCCGGGCGAGACGGTCACCTTCGAGACCAACGACTGCTTCACCGGCCAGATCCAGAGCGAGGACGACCTCGTAACCGGGATCGACATGAGCCGGATCAACGGCGCCACGGGGCCGGTCGCGGTGCGCGGAGCAGAGCCGGGGGACTCGCTCGTCGCCGAGATCCTCGACGTGCGGCCGATCGAGTGGGGCGTCGCGACGCTGATCCCCGGCTTCGGACAGCTGATCGAGCATGTGCAGGCGCCGCTCACGCGCCTCTTCGAGGTGCGCGACGGGGAGATCCGGATGAACGAGCGCATCTCGTTCCCGGCGCGGCCGATGGTCGGCGTGGTCGGGGTGGCGACCGACGGCGACACCTTCTCGAACGGCCTTGCCGGCCGCCACGGCGGCAACCTCGACGATCACCTGCACGGCAAGGGCGCGCGGATCTTCTTCCCGGTGCGGCAGCCGGGCGGGATGTTCGCCGTCGGGGACATGCACGCCTCGATGGGCGACGGCGAGATCTGCTTCACGGGGGTCGAGATCGCGGGCGAGGTCGACGTCCGCTTCGACCTGCTCAAGGGCAGGCAGGCGACCTGGCCCGTGACGGAGCTCGCCGACCGCTGGCTCCCGCACGCGACCGCGGACGACTTCGAGGAGGCGCTGAAGCTGGTCTCCGAGGAGGCGGCGAGGCTCCTCGTCGACGAGCACGGCTTCTCGATCGAGGACGCCTTCATCTTCCTCTCTGTCGCGTGCGACGCGGGAGTCGCCCAGGCGTGCAAGCCCGCGCCGCAGTTCGGCGCGATCGCGCGCTTCTCGATCCCGAAGATCGAGGCCTGCCCGGCGCCCTTCGCTTTCGCGTAACTCCCCACTACGCTTCGTCGGTGATTCCTTGTCCTGCCTGCGGCCAGGAGAACCCGGACGTCGCCCGGTTCTGCCTCGCCTGCGGTCGCGGGCTCGAGGAGAAGGCCGCGCCGCGGGAGGAGCGGCGGGTGATCAGCGTCATCTTCGTCGACCTCGTCGGCTTCACCGAGCGCTCCGAGCGGCTCGACCCCGAGGACGTGCAGGCGTTCCTCGCCCCCTACCACGGGCGGGCGAAGCGGGAGATCGAGTCCTTCGGCGGCCGGGTGGAGAAGTTCGTCGGCGACGCGGTGATGGGCGTGTTCGGGGCGCCGACGGCGTTCGGCGACGACGCGGAGCGCGCCGTGCGTGCCGCCCTGGCGGTGCGCGACGCCGGCCGAGAGCTCGATCTGCGGCTCCGGATCGCGGTCAACACCGGCGAGGCCCTCGTCACGCTCGACGCGCGGCCGGAGCACGGCGAGGCGATGGTCGCGGGCGACGTCGTCAACACGGCGGCGCGGCTGCAGAGCGCCGCGCCGGTGGGCGGCATCGTCGTGGGCGCGGAGACGCACCGGCTCACCTGCGACGCGATCGTCTACGAGCCGCTCGAGCCGGTGAGCGCGAAGGGCAAGAGCGAGCCGGTCGAGCTGTGGCTCGCTACCGCCGCGGCAACGCCGGTAGGAGAGCGCCGAGCCTCGCGTGCGCCGCTCGTCGGGCGCGGCCGCGAGCTCGAGGTGCTGCGAGGCACGTGGGAGCGGGCGGCAGGCGAGCGGCGCCCGCACCTCGTGACCGTGCTCGGCGCGGCAGGCGTCGGCAAGACGCGCCTGGCGACGGAGTTCGCCGCCGCGGTGGAGGAGGTCGGCGGCCGGACGATCCGGGGGCGCTCGCTGCCCTACCGCGAGAGCAGCGCGTACTTCGCCTTCGCGCTCCAGGTCAAGCAGCTCTGTGGGATCTACGAGACGGACTCGAGCGAGGTCGGCCTGCGCAAGCTGCGTGAGCGCGTGGAGAAGCTCGTCGGAGCGGACGAAGCGGCGGCGATCACCGAGCATCTGGCGATCCTGCTCGGCCTCGACCCGCACGGCTCGGTCGCCGACCGCGAGACGCTCTTCTTCTCGGTGCGCGTGTTCATCGAGGCCGTCGCGCGCGACCGGCCGACGATGCTCGTCTTCGAGGACGTGCACTGGGCCGACACCGGCCTGCTCGACCTGATCGAGCTGCTCGCGGCGCGCCTGCGCGATCTGCCGATCCTGCTGCTCGCGCTCGCGCGCCCGGAGCTACTCGATACCAGGCCGACCTGGGGCGGCGGCCTGCCGGCGTACACCGCGCTCCCGCTCGAGCCGCTCAACCCGGACGAGTCGCGAGAGCTCGCGCGCCACCTGCTGGCCGACGGCGCCAGCGAGACGGTCGCCGCGAGCGCCGAGGGGAACCCGCTCTTCATCGAGCAGCTCGCGGCGACGATGCTCGAGTCGTCCCCCGAGCCGGGCGGCGCGCTCCCGAACTCGATCCGCGGCATCCTCGCCGCGCGCCTCGATGCACTGCCGCCGGCGGAGCGAGCGCTCTTGCTGGACGCCGCCGTGGTCGGCAAGACCTTCTGGCGCGGGGCGCTCGAGGCGATGGGCGAGGGCGAGGAGCTCCCCGAGCTGCTCGGTGCGCTCGAGCGCCGCGACCTCGTGCGCCGCGACACCGTCTCGGGCTTCGAGGGCGACCAGCAGTACTCGTTCACGCACGTGCTCATCCGCGACACCGCATACGAGCTGCTGCCGCGGGCCCGCCGGCGGGAGCGGCATGCCCAGGTGGCGCAGTTCTTCGAGCAGGTCACGTCGGAGGTCGGCGAGGCGAGCGCGGCGAAAGCCCGGCAGTGGCGGGACGCGGGCGAGCCGGAGCGGGCGATCGACCACTTCCTCGCCGCGGGGGAGCAGGCGGAGCGCGGCTGGGCGAAGGAGCAGGCGGTCGCGCTCTACCGCGAGGCGCTGGAGCTCGTCGAGGAGGGTGACGTGCAGCGTCGGCGCGAGCTGCGCGCACGGCTCGCGGTCGCGCTGCAGGCGCATTACCACGTGCCGGACGCGCGGCTCCTCGGCCGGGGCGAGGCGAATGCCTAGCCGGGAAAGTCCGCCGGGCTGACGTCGCCGGCGATCACCTGGAGCGACTCGATCTCGTGCTGGCCGAGCCTCGCCGAGTGGTCGCGCACGGCGTACTCGTCGGGCGCCTCGTAGACGCAGTACGTCCGCACCACGCCCTCGTCGTCGACGATCACGTGGCTGTGCTCCCACGTGATCTCCGGGAACGACTCCTCGATCGCGACGCGCGAGCGCCGGCCCACGTGGGGCATCTGCTCCTCGGTCACGTCGAACCGACGGACGATCAGGTACCGCGGCATGTGGTGATCCTACGGGCTCAGGCGGCCGGTCGGATGTTCTGGTTGACGTGGAAGAGGTTGTCCGGGTCGTACGCGGCCTTGACCGCGACGAGGCGTGCGTAGTTCTCGCCGTAGGTCGCCTGGACCCGCTCCTGCCCTTCCTCCATCATGAAGTTGACGTACGCCCCGCCTCCGCTCGCCGAGTACGGGTGCAGCGCCTCGAAGTAGTCGACCGTCCACGACCGGATCGCGTCGGCGTTCGCCGGGTCCGGGTCGACGCCGACGATCACCTGTGCCCAGTTCGCGTCACGGTAGGCCCACGGCGTCTCGGTCGGGCCGACGCGGTGCGCCGCGCCGTCGATCGGGTACAGGTGGATGCTCGACTTCCAGGTCGGCATCGCCTCGGCGAACTCGAGGTGGCGGGCGATCGCGTCGTCGGGGATCTCGTCGACGAAGTCGGCCCGCCAGTACCACTGGTCACCGGGCGGGTAGACGGGGTCGAAGGCGCTCTGAAGCGCCGGCAGCGGCATCGGCTGGACGCCGTCGAGCAGCAGCCCGGGCTGCGCCCGGGCCTCGGAAAGAACCGCGCCGGCCTCCTCCTCCGGGCCGGTCCAGCACCAGACGACGGCCCCGACCTTGCGCAGGTGCAGCTCCTCGGGGAACGGCGGCGCCGGCGGGACGCTCATGAACAGGAAGAAGCCGCCGAGCTGCTCGGGCGCGTCGAGGATGAACTCGCGGTACCAGCGCATGAGGTCGCCCGCCTGCTCGAGGTCCCAGAACATCGGGCCCGCGAATACGTTCGCGATCGGGTGCAGCCGGGACGTGATCGAGGTGACGACGCCGAAGTTCCCGCCGCCGCCGCGGATCGCCCAGTAGAGATCCTCGTTCTCGCGCTCGTTCGCCGTGACGACGCTGCCGTCGGCGAGCACGACCTCCGCGCCGAGGATGTTGTCGATCGAGAGCCCGGCTCCGCGCGTGAGGTGACCAACGCCGCCGCCCAGCATCAGCCCGCCCGCGCCCGTCGTCGAGATGATACCGCCGGGGGTGGCGAGGCCGTGCGCGTTCGTGGCCGCGTCGACCTCGCCGAGGCGCGCGCCGCCGGCGATCGTGGCGGTCCGACCGTCCGGGTCGACCTCGACCGACCGCAGGCCGGAGAGGTCGATCACCAGGCCGTCGTCCACGCTGCCCAGGCCGGCGCCGTTGTGGCCGCCGCCGCGGATCGCGAGCGGGAGGCCGTTGTCACGGGCGTAGTTCACCGCCGCGACGACGTCGTCGACGTCCGCGGCGCGCGCGATCAGGGCCGGCCGCCGGTCGATCATCGCGTTGAAGAGCGCTCGAACCTCGTCGTAGTCGGGGTCGCCTGGCCGGGTGAGGCCGCCGTGGAGCTGCGCCGCGAAGGCATCCTCGCTCTCGGCACCCAGTCTGGTCTCGGTCATTTCTCGGCTCCTCTCGGTCTTCTCGGACAGGACGGGCGGTGCGCCCGTTTCCTTCCGTGCGTCGTACGATGGAAGCGGTGGAGCGGTTCGACGCGATCGTCGTCGGCGCGGGTCCTGCGGGCTCGACCGCCGCGTTCCGGCTCTCGCGCGCGGGTGCGCGTGTGCTGCTGCTCGACCGCGAGCGCTTCCCCCGCGACAAGCCGTGCGGCGGCGGGCTGACCTACCGGGCGGTGCGGCAGCTGCCCGTGTCGGTCGAGCCGGTGGTCGAGGACACGGTTCGGCGCTTCCAGCTCGGCTTCCGCTACGCCGACCGCTTCGAGCGGCGCACCGAGGAGCCGCTGATCCTGATGACGCAGCGCCGCCGCCTCGACGCGCACCTCGCGGAGCAGGCCGCCGCCGCGGGGGCGGACTTCCGCGACGGTGTGCGGGCGACCGCCGTCGAGCTGGAGCAGGGCGGCGGGGTGGTGCGCTTCGACGGCGCGGCCGCCTCCGCGCCCGTGATCGTCGGCGCGGACGGCGTCAACGGGCTGACGGCGCGCGCGCTCGGGCTGGCGGGGCAGCGGAAGCACGGCGTGGCGCTCGAGGGGAACGTCCTGCATGTTCACGCGCGCGAGGATTACCGCGGGCGGGCCGTCGTCGAGCTGGGCACGGTGCCCGGTGGCTACGCGTGGGTCTTTCCGAAGGGTGACCACGTCAATGTCGGGGTCGGAGGCTGGGAGTCGGAGGGGCCGCGGCTGCGCCGGCACCTCGAGCGCGCGTGCGCGGGCTACGGGCTTCCGGCCGAGCGGCTCGAGTCGTTGCGCGGCTACCGGCTCCCCATGCGCTCGGCGGGCGCTCCGGTCGCGCGGGGGCGCGCCCTGCTCGTGGGCGACGCGGCGGGGCTCGTCGACCCGCTCTCCGGTGACGGGATGTACGAGGCCTTCGTCAGCGCGAGGCTCGCGGCGGAGACGGCGCTCGAGTTGCTGGAGGGCCGCGCGACGACGCTCGACGCGTACGGGCCGCGGCTCGAATCCGCGCTCGCGCGCACCCTGGCGGCATCGTGGAAGGCGAAGCACGCGATGGAGCGCTTCCCACGGCTGGTCTACGGCGTCGCGCGGCTGCCCATCGTCTGGGGCTTCACCTCCGCCTTCCTGCGCGGGGAGCTCGCGCACCCCGGCGAGGCGCGAGGCCTCGTCCGCGCGCCGCTTCGCCTGGTCGACGCCCTCGGCCGCTAGCGCGTTTCGGCTCCGGCACGGTGTCTGACACCGGGACGGTGGCGCGAACGCCTGGACCTGCTGCGGTTGTGGAACGCGCGTGACGCATTCGTTGCGGTGTTTGACACCGTGCGGTGCGGCTCAAGGGGGGCCCGGCCGCTGCCGATCAGCACTCTCGTGGACCTGAATGCGGCCCTGGCTTGCGCCGTGGAGCTCGGCGCGAGCGACATCCATCTCAAGGTCGGGCAGCCGCCCGTGCTCCGCCGCGACGGCGAGCTCGGCCTGCTCCCGGACCACGCGCCCCTCTACGAGAGCGACCTCGACACCACGCTCGCCACGGTCGCCGACCTCGCCCCGGCCAAGCTCTCGCACTTCCACGAGACGGGCGAGCTCGACATCGCTTACACCGCCGCGGGCCTCCCGCGCTTCCGCGTCAACGGCTTCCGCCAGCGCGGCTCGATCTCGTTCGCGTTCCGCGTGATCCCGAACGAGGTGCCCGGCTTCGAGCAGTTGCGCCTGCCGAAGGGCGTGCGCCGCGTCGCCGAGGAGCACCGCGGCCTCGTGCTCGTCACCGGCGCCACCGGCTCGGGCAAGACCACGACGCTCGCGGCGGTGATCGACCACATCAACCGCACGCGCCGACAGCACATCGTGACGATCGAGGACCCGATCGAGATCCTGCACACCGACCGCGGCTGCATCGTCAACCAGCGCGAGGTCGGGCTCGACACGGAGTCGTTCCTCGCCGCTATCCGACGCGTGTTGCGCCAGGACCCCGACGTGATCCTGATCGGCGAGCTGCGCGACGCCGAGACCGCCGAGACCGCCCTGAAGGCGGCCGAGTCCGGCCACCTCGTCTTCTCGACGATGCACACGATCGACGCCGCCGAGACGATCGGCCGGATGATCGAGTTCTTCCCCGCGGACAAGCACGAGCAGATCCGCTCGATCCTCGCCGGCGTTCTGCGCGGCGTGGTCAGCCAGCGCCTGCTCCCGCGCACGGAGGGCGGTCGCGTGGCGGCGGTCGAGGTGATGATCACGAACTCGCGCATCGCCGACTTGATCCGCGAGCGGAGGACCGAGGAGATCTCGGACGCGATCGCCGAGGGCCAGTTCTTCGACATGCAGACCTTCGCCCAGGCGCTGATCGACCTGGTCGTCGCCGGCGAGGTCGACCGCGAGGTCGCGGCCAACGCCGCCTCGAACCGGCACGACTTCCTCGTCGAGCTCGACCAGGCGCTGAAGCGCAAGGCCGCGGGCGTCGAGACCGACCGGCCCGTCTCAGCGATGGCCGAGCCCGAGCCAGAGCCGGTTCCGCCCGGGGAGCAGCCGATGCCGAACCTCCGGATCGCGGGCTCGCAGGAGGGATGAAGCTCCTCGCCGCGGCGGCGCTCTCGGCGCTCGCGCTCGCCGGTCCGGCGGGCGCGGACGTCTTCCAGGTCGTGCCCACGGCGCCGCCTGCGACAACTCCGGCCTTCCTGCCGAGCGCCGACCTGCCGAACACGCCGGGCTCGTTCACCTTGCCCTCGTCGCTGCTGACGCCGCCGGCGGTTCCAGAGACTCGAACCTACTCGCAGCTGCTCGCGCTCTGGCAGCGTGACGGCGCCCTCTACGGCGTGCCGTGGCAGGTGCTCGCGGCGATCAACAAGGTCGAGTCGAACTTCGGCCGCAACATGGGGCCGAGCTCCGCGGGGGCGATCGGCTGGATGCAGTTCATGCCCTCGACCTGGGAGCGCTGGGGCGTCGACGCCGACGGTGACGGGGTCTCGAACCCGTGGAGCCCCGAGGACGCGATCGCTGCGGCCGCCCGCTACCTCGCCGCCTCCGGCGGCGCGACCGACATCTCGCGCGCGGTCTTCTCCTACAACCACGCCCAGTGGTACGTGGACGAGGTGCTGCAGCTCGCGCAGCTCTTCGGCTCGGGCGGGGTGGACGCGACCTTCAGCCTCGACCGGCTGCAGGTCTCGCTCGACGGCGCCCGGGCGCGGGTCGTCCGCGCGAACGGCAAGCTCGTGCGCGCTCTGCGCGGCCTGCACACGCTCGACCGCTCGGAGCGGCAGCTCGCCCGGCGCGCGGAAGCGACGCGGCTGCTCTCCGACCGCCTGACGCTCGACCGGCGCAGCGCCCAGCTCTCCGTCCGACGCTCGCTTGCCCGGTCGCGCGTGGCCGAGCTACGCACGCGGCTCGAGCAGGCGCAGCGTGACCTCGCGCTGGCGAAGGACCGGTCGCGCGCAGCCTCCTTCACTCCCGCCGCCGGCTCGCTGCTCGCGGCCCCGTTCTACGACGGCACGTACGTCTTCCCGGTCGGCGGCGGGCCGTCGCTCGTCTCCGTCTCGCACCACCACCACGACTACCCCGCCGCCGACATCGCCGCTCCGGAAGGGACGCCGGTCTACGCCCTCGCCGACGCGACAGTCGAGCGCTCGTGGCAGTACCCGAGCGGCCGCTGCGGGATCGGCCTGACCATGGCCGCCGCCGACGGGCAGCGCTGGACGTACTGCCACCTCTCGTACCTCGACCCGGCGGTCGCCGCGGGCGCGGTGCTGACGGCCGGGACGGAGGTCGGCCTCGTCGGCCAGACCGGCCACGCGACCGGCCCGCACCTGCACCTGCAGCTCGACCCCGCGACCTCGTACCCGCAGCAGCAGCCATGGTTCCGTAGCTTCGCCGGCACCGCCTTCCGCTGGCAGGACGGCGGCCCTGGCGACGCCGTGCCGGCGGGCCCCGGCCGCGTCTTCGCCGTCGTCCCGACCCCCGACGAGCGCTCGAGTGGGCCAGTCGTCCTCTTCACCCGGTAGGGGGATGCCAAGCCCTCCCGACCTGCCGAAGGGGTGAGCATGGCGGTCCGGCTCGCTGCCCTCTTGCCACGCGCGGTCATCGTGGCCCTGGTGTGGATCCTCGCGACCGCGGCCTTCACCTTTGCCGCGGACTCGACGATCGTCGGCCCCGCGCGCACGTCCAAGCCGACCGCGCCGGCCGCGCCGCAGGAGCTGGTCGCCCCCTCCGTCGTCGGTCAGGCCTACGTCTTCGCGAAGGGCATCCTCGAGGACGCCGGCTTCGCGTGGCAGGTGAAGGGCTCCGTCCGCGGCTACTCGTCGAACCGCGTCCTCACGCAGAGCCCGGCGCCCGCCACGCGTGTCGTCGACACCGGCGCACCGACGGTGACGCTGCGTCTCGTGCGCGGCCCCTACGAGCAGCTCGGCACACCCGTCGACTCGGCGCCGTACCGCGGCACCGCGATCCGGCTCGCCGACCTGGCCGCCGTCAAGGCGCCCGCGCAGAAGCCGGCGAAGAAGGCGCCGGCCGCGAAGAAGGCAAAGAACGTCGCGAAGGCGCCGGAGAAGAAAGTCGCGAAGGCGCCCGCGAAGAAGGTCGCGCAGCCGAAGCGCAAGCCCGCCGCCCGCCCGCCCGCGTTCACTGTCGAGGGCGCCCCGAGGGAGCCGCTCGACGAGATCACGCTGCCCGCGCGCGCAATGCGCCTCGAGGCCTGGATCGCCGGCCGGGCCAGGACAGGGCGCAACGTCCAGCACTGGCTCTACCAGCACGCCTGGATCGTCACTGGCGCGCAGTTCGGCTGGTGGCACGGCGCCGAGGCGCTTCAGACCCTGATCCGCGTCGACGAGCGCGTCCAGCGCGAGTGGGGCATCGGGCGCAAGAGCGAGGCCGTCGCCCGCGCCGCGCTCGCCAAGGTCCGCCGCCGGGCACGATGAGCCGGCCGCGCCTCCGCGGCGAGCGGGGCTACACGCTCGTCGAGATGCTCACCGTGCTGGTGATCATGAGCGTCGTGACGGCGAGCCTGACGACCGTCTTCGTGCAGGCCTCGAACTCCGAGTCCGACATGAACAACCGCTTCCAGGCGCAGCTGACCGCGCGGCTCGCGCTCGATCAGATGCGCCGCGAGGTCCACTGCGCGAGCGTCGCGACCCCGACCGGCGTGAGCTCGTCGGTGACGATCACGCTGCCGACCTGGACCAACCCCGACGGCACGAGCAGCCACTGCAAGACCGGTAGCGGCTCGATTACGTGGTGCACGCGCAGCAACGGCACGAACCGCTACGCGCTCTACCGCGCGGTCGGCACGACCTGCACCGGCGGCGTCAAGTGGGCCGACTACCTGGTCTCGTCGTCGACCGCGAGCGTCTGCAGCGGCGCGCTGTGCATCTTCAACTACACCGCCCAGTCACTCACGTCGCTCGCGAAGCTCGGTGTCGACTTCCCGGTCAACGTCAAGCCGTCCAAGACCGTCGAGCTCTACGAGCTGAAGGACGACATCGTTCTCCGCAACAGCACGCGCTCCTGATACCCGTTCGAGGGAGGACGGGCGGGCGCGCAAGTGCCGATGGTGAGCTCATGCGGCGGTGGCTACGCCTGCGGGTCGAGTCTGAGCGCGGAATGGCACTCGTCATGGCGATCGGGATCATGACCGTGCTCGCGATTGCGGGAACAACCGCGATCGCCTACTCGACGTCGAGTGCCAAGCAGGCGACCCAGACGCGCTCGCGCCAGTCGGCGTTCTCGCTCGCCGAGGCCGGGATCAACAACTCGATGTCGGTCCTGAACCTCCCGACGAACAACGCGCTCGATCCCGACACGCTGCCGAAGTGCACGAACAACGACAAGAAGTACAGCGACGCGACCGCCGACCGAACCTCGACGTCGACCTGGAGGCACTCGACGATCGACGGCGGCACGGTCGACTGGTGCGGCACGCTCGTGCGCAAGTACGCGGTCTGGTACCTGACCTCGATCGGCCGGTCGAGCAACCCGAACCGACCGACAACCGATGTGGCGCGCACGCTCGAGGCGACGGTGACCGTGACGCCGACCACCACGCAGCCCCTCAACAACCCGGTGTGGAACTACCTCTACGCGGGTCACACGGGCAGCACCTGCGACCAGACGCTGAACAACAACATCAGCGGCGCGTCGCGCATGTACGTCGCGGGCAACCTCTGCCTCAGCCCGAACGTGCAGCTGAACCAGTCGACCGTCATCGTCGGCGGCACGCTGGACGTCTCCAACAACGCGGCCGTGGGCGCGTCGACCAGCATGGCGACACGCGTCGAGACCTACGTCGGGAGCAACTGCCGCTACGCGACCGGCTCCTGGGGCGCATGCGGCGGCAACCAGGACGCCCGCCACATCTACAGCAAGCTCTCCGACGGCGTGAACGTCGGCGTCAACCAGCCCGCGCCGGTCGTCGCTCCGCCGGCCGCGGACTTCTCGACGTGGTACGAGAACGCGATCCCGGGCCCCTCGCAGTCGTGCACGACCTCGAGCGGCACGCCGCCGACCTTCGACAACAACTACCCGAACCGCGACAACAGCGTCGCCTCCGTGGCCGACCTCACACCGAACACCTCCTACTTCTGCCGCGTCGGCCCGGGCGCGAGCACGACGTTGAACGGTGCGCTGACCGCGTCGCAGACCACCGTGACTGTCAGCTCGGCCAGCGGCTTCCCCACGACGCCGTTCGTGATCCGTGTCGACGACGAGTTCATGACCGTCACGGCCGGCTTCGGCACCACCACATGGACGGTCACGCGAGGCGCCAACAGCAGCGTGGCGACCGCTCACGCCACCGGCCAGACGCTCGAGTGGAAGACCCCGGCGAGCGGCGAGCTCGCCTGGAACGCGACGACCAAGACGCTGACCATCAGCGGCACGGTCTACATCGACGGCAGCGCCAGGATCACCGACGGTGCGGTGAACTCGTACAACGGCCAGGGGACGATCTACCTGACCGGCACGTTTCGCGCCACGGGCACGCTCTGCGCCTCGATCTCCGCCGGCGCGTGCAACTTCGCGGGCTGGAACCCCGACTTCGACATGCTGATGATCGTGGCGAACGGGAACGGCGGCCAGGTCAACCCCGGCGACAGCATCTTCGTCGACAACAACTACTCCTACCAGGGCGGCCTCTACGCCACGAACGCGGTCGAGTTCGGGAACAACGTCAACGTCGACGGCCCGATCGTCGGCAGCCAGATCATCCTGGCCAACAACCTGACGACCAACGCCTTCCCGACGATCTCGATCGTGCCGGTCGGGATGCCGTCCAACGAAGAGGTGTACGCCCAGCCGAACCCGCCCCAGGGCTTCACCGGCTGAACCCTCAACCCCGGCCCTCGGGGCGCCGATAGGACAACCGTGGACCTCGCGCTCGGCTTCGCCGCCTTCTGGCCTGCGCTGGCGCTCGGCAGCTTCCTGAACGTCGTGGCGGCCAGGGTGCCGCTCCGCCGCTCCGTCGTGCGGCCGGCCTCGGCCTGCATGAGCTGCGGCCACGAGCTCGCGTGGTACGACAACGTCCCGGTCGCCTCGTGGCTGCTCCTGCGCGGCCGCTGCCGCTCCTGCGGTTCGCGCATCAGCCCGCTCTACCCCGCCGTCGAGCTCGCCACGGCGGGCCTCGTCGCCGGCAGCTTCGTCGCCTTCGGGCCGAGCGGCGACGCGCTCGTCGCCTCGTTCTTCTGCCTCGTGCTCGTCGTGCTGAGCGCGATCGACCTGACGCACAGGATCGTCCCCAACCGGATCGTGTTGCCGGCGGCGCTCGTCGTGCTCCTCGCGCAGACGGCGCTGCATCCCAGCCCCGAGTGGGCGCTCGGCGCGCTCGGCGCCTCCGGCTTCCTGTTCGTCGCGGCGCTCGTGTACCCGGCCGGGATGGGCATGGGCGACGTCAAGCTCGCGCTGTTGCTGGGCGCGATGCTCGGCCGCACCGTCGGGGTGGGGGTGATGGTCGGGATGGTGGCGGCGCTCGTGCCGAGCGTCGTGCTCCTCGCCCGCCACGGCTCGGCCGCGCGCAAGATGGGCATCCCCTTCGCGCCGTTCCTGGCGCTCGGCGCCCTCGTCGCCCTGTTCGCCGGGCAGCAACTGCTGGACGCCTACCTGGGCACGTTCTAGCCGCTCACGTCGCGAGCGCGTTCTGCCGATACCTCGTTCGAGGGATCCCATGGACCTGAAGCGGCCCAACAAGCTCCGCATCTCCGGGCGCTCCGGAGAGGGTGAGGCCCCGCTCGCGGGCGATCCCGGCCTGGGCGCGCCCTTCCCGGTCAACGAGGTCGCGGAGCTGGTCGCCGACCTGATCGAGGCGACGGGGCTCGTCAGCCCCGACCGTCTCGCGACGGTCCGCGGGCGCGTGAAGCAGGGCGGCTCGTTCGCGCAGGCGATCCTCGACGAGGGGGTCGCGACGAGCGAGGGCCTCGCGCGCACGCTCGCCAGCCGCTTCCAGCTGCCCTTCGTCGACCTTCCCCTCGTCGGTGTCGCGCAGGAGGCGGCCGAGCAGATCCCGGTGCACGTGCTCGAGCGGGTGATCGCCGTGCCCTACGCGCTCGACGGCGAGACCCTGCGCGTCGCGATCGGCGATCCCGGCAACGTCCACGCGATCGACGAGCTGCGACTCGCCACGCGCTACGCGCTCGAGCTCGGCGTCGCCTCGCGCGAGGACATCGAGAACGAGATCCGCCGCCTCGTCCGCGCCTCCGAGGCCTTCGGTGCCCGCGCCGCGATCGACGAGGAGGAGGGGTTCCTCGGCGAGGAGGCCCAGGAGGAGGAGGGCGACGACCTCGAGGTCGACGACGGGATCTCCGACGTCCCGCTCGTCCGGCTCGTCAACTCGATCATCTTCCAGGCCGCCGAGGACGGGGCCAGCGACATCCACTTCGAGCCGCAGGAGGACGCGCTGGCGGTGCGGCTGCGGATCGACGGCGTGCTGCACGAGGTGCAGCGGATCCCGCGGCGGATGATGCCCGGCGTGACCACGCGCCTGAAGGTGCTCGCGAAGCTCGACATCGCCGAGCGCCGCAAGCCGCAGGACGGGCGCATCTCGCTCAACGCGGCCGCCGCGGGCCGGATGCTCGACATCCGCGTCGCGACGTTGCCGACGGTGGAGGGCGAGGCCGTCGTGATGCGGCTCCTCGACAAGTCGAAGAGGGCGCCGACGCTGACCGAGCTCGGGCTCTCGGACGCCATGCGCGTGAAGATGGAGGGCCTGATCCGCCGCCCGACCGGCGCGATCCTCGTCACCGGGCCGACGGGCTCGGGCAAGTCGACCACCCTCTACGCGGCGCTGACCGAGATCAACCGGCCGGAGATCAACATCATCACGGTGGAGGACCCGGTCGAGTTCCGGCTCGCGGGCGTGAACCAGGT
>DATIFC010000097.1:0-4695 GCA_035455445.1 Gaiellaceae bacterium
ACCGTGCGCGCAGCCGACCTGATCCAGTCGCTGGCGTAGGGGCGGCGCGGCCGCAAGCGCGCCGCCCCCGGCGCCGCTCTAGTTCGGCGCGATCTTGCCGAACAACCCGTGCGACTCGCCGTCCGGCCCGGCGGTGAAGAACAGCTGCCCGGCGGTGCCGTTGTTGCCGCCCTGGCTCACCTGCAACGCCCAGAGGCCGTCGATCACGAGCGGCCTGCTGTCGGACCCGCGCAGCTCGCCGACGTGCACGAACTGCCCCGGGTTGGCCTCCCGGAAGGCGTTGATCTGCCCGTCGCCGAAGTTGCCGACGAGCAGGTCGCCCGCAAGGGCGCCGAAGCTGGCGGGAGCGATCGCGAGGCCCCACGGCGCGTTCAGCTGGCCGTGCCCGTCGATCCCGCCGAGCAGGTTCCCTTCGAGGTCGTAGACGTCGACGCGCCCCAGGCCCTGGCCCGCGACCTCGTCCTCGGCGTCCGCATCCTGCTTCGCGTACGCGACGAACACGCGGTTGCCGAGCACCTGGACGTTGAAGGGCGCGAAGCCCTTCGGCAGCGACGGGTCTTCGAACCCGCTGTTCGGCACCAGGCCGAAGCTGCCGTCGAGGACGTCGATGCGCCCGTTGTGGAAGTCCGCGGCGTAGAGCCGCGGCCCGTTGGCCGTGTCGGCGATCGCGAGGCCCTTGTAGATCGCCCCGACGTCGGAGCGGTTCTTGACGACGATCGCGGTCGTGCCCTGAGCGCCGTTCCAGGCGCGGACGATCCCGTCCTCACCGTCGAACAAGAACAGCGCCTTGCCTCCGGTCGGCAGCACGAAGCCGGTCGTCGAGTTGAAGACCGTGCCCGTCGGGCCGCCCGGCACCGAGACGACGAGGCCCTGTTTCGTCCCGGATCCGTTGTACAGCGTCGACTTGTCCATGCCGTTGTCCGACGCCCACCAGAAGGTCGTCGGCCCTGAGACCAATCCCCAAGGATTGACCAGGTCGGAGTCGGTCACCGGCGCGACCCCGGGCTGGTCCGAGACCAGCGGTGTGACCGTGAACTCCGTCGGCTTCGCCGCGCTCAGCGGCGCAACCACAGCCAACGCCGCGCCGGCCACGAGGGCCAGCACGAGCAGTGCGCGCGACCTTCCTCTTCGATGCTCTCCCATCTCCCACACTCCCTTCCGGGTTCGAGGTCCCGTCGTGCGCTACGGGAGAAGAGGGCGAGCGGTTTCAGAGCCGGAGGCGGGATTCGAACCCACGACCTACCGCTTACAAGGCGGTTGCTCTGACCAGCTGAGCTACTCCGGCGCTGGTGCTCAGCCTAGCGCCGGGCGGCTCGCGAGGACCTCGTCGATCAGCCCGTACTCGACCGCTTCCGGCGCAGTCATGAAGTGATCGCGGTCGGTGTCCTGCGAGACGCGCTCGAGCGGCTGGCCGGTGTGGTCGGCGAGGATCTGCTCGACGCGCCGCTTGAGGTCGAGCACCTCGCGAGCGCGGATCTCGACGTCGGACGCCTGGCCGCCGAACTGGCCCGTCCAGACCTGGTGGATCAGGATCTTCGCGTTGGGCAGCGCGCTTCGCTTCCCCGTCGCCCCGGCCGCGAGCAGCACGGCGCCCATCGACATCGCCGTGTCGACGCAGATCGTCCGGACGTCCGGCTTCACGAAGGTCATCGTGTCGTAGATCGCGAGGCCCGCGTAGACGTCGCCGCCGGGCGAGTTGACGTAGAGGGAGATGTCCTTGTCGGGGTCGTCCGACTCGAGGTGCAGGAGCTGCGCGACGACGACGTTCGCCACCTCGTCGTCGATCGTGGACCCCAGCATCACGATCCGGTCGTTGAGCAGACGGGAGTAGATGTCGAACGAGCGCTCGCCGCGGGAGGTCTGCTCGATCACCATCGGCACGAGCGGGGTCATGCGGGCACCGGCTCCTCGACCTCGGTGAGCACGTTCACGGGCACGCCGTAGGCCCGCAGCGCCTCGCCGACCTCGTGAGCGTTCTCGACCGCGGACGGCACGAAGATCTCGACCGGACGCGCGAGCTCGCCCCGCCAGCCCGCGGCGCCCTCGACGACCGAGCCCCAGAGGAGCGCGCGTCCGAACACCCGCGCCTCCGAGCCGACCGCGAGGTAGTGGTTCCACGCGGCGAGCTGTCGGCCCGCGTGGATGCCGCACTCGCACGACGGCGACGGCGCCTCGTGCGCGACGTGCACGTGCCGCCGACACGACGCGCGCACGGGCTCGTCGACCGGCCAGCGGTCGCCGTAGAGCACGCTCAGCAGCACGCCGTCCTCGACGCGCCAGACCTTCCAGCCGAGGGCCGGCCGCAGCGCGTCGGCCCCCCACGCCGCCTCGATCCGCCCGATCCTCATTCTGCGGCGAGCCAGGCGAGGATCGCCTCGCGCGAGAAGCGCCAGTCCTCCCCGATCTTGCGGCCCGGAAGCTCGCCGCTCTCGGCCAGCTCGACCACGACCTCCTCCGCGACCTGCAGCAGCCCGGCGAGCTGCTCGGGAGTGAGGATCTCGAGCTCCGCCGCGGGCCGGAACGAGTGCTGGCCGACGCTCCATTCGGCCTGCGCGCCGCCGAGCGCGCTGAGCGCGGCCGGATCCTCCGGGTCGACGTAGCGCGCGACGAGGTTCGCGATCAGCTCGCGCTTGGGCGCGCCGAGCGCGTCGGCGGCCCGGTGCAGCTTCGCCGCCTCCGCGGAGGGGATGCGGACGAAGAGCGCCGTCTCGTCGGTCTGCTTCCGCGGTCGCGCCATCGCGGATATCTAGATATCAGAAAGATATCCGCTCGCGCAAGTACTACTGCAGGACCTGCCGCGACTGCTGGTGCGCGAGCACCTTGCGCTTCACACGCTGGAGCGCGTTGTCGATCGTCTTCGTGTCGCAGCCGAGGCGGTCGGCCATCTCCTCGTACGACTCGCCCTCGAGGTAGAGCTTGAGCGCGTCGGCCTCGAGCTTCGAGAGGCCCGAGCCGAGCGTGAAGACGAGGCTCTGCAGCTCCTCGGTCGAGATCACGCACACCGAGGGGTCGTCGACCGACGGGCCGGGAAGCGCGTCGCCGAGCGTGCAATCGCCGTCGGCCTCCTGTCCCGCGGGCGTGTGGCTGAACGACACGTAGCTGTTCAGCGGCGCGTGCTTGAAGCGCGTGGCCGTCTTGATCGCAGTGATGATCTGCCGCGTCACGCAGAGCTCGGCGAAGCTGCGGAACGACGACTTCTCGGCGCTGAAGTCCCGCACGGCCTTGTAGAGGCCGATCAGGCCTTCCTGGATCAGGTCTTCCGCGTCGCCGCCGGCAAGGAAGTACGAGCTGGCCTTCAGGCGGACGAAGCCCGAGTAGCGGCGGATGAGCTCGTCGAGCGAACGCTGGTCGCCGTTGCGCGCGCGCATGACGAGCTGAAGGTCGGCGAGCTCTCGCTGGAGCTTCTGAGGCGAGTAGGCGGTCTGCGCGGTGCGGGCTGGCACGGCTCTCCCCTCTCGAGGACGGGCGAGCTGCTCAAGCCTCACCCTGAGGTTGACGGTCAAGATAGCAAGGTCCCAACACGTTTACAAGACCTTGCGTGTTGGTGAACTTAACCGGACCCTTGCCCTCTGCGCAGCTTTTCCAAGCGTTTTCGCGTCTCTTCGTCTACACGATCCCGTAGCTGCGATCTGCCCGGGTCCTCGTGCGACGGCTCGTCGAGGTCCTGGAGGAAGGTTCGCGAGCTGCGCTTCTGTACCTCCTGGCCCGAGGTGCCGCGGATCGCAGAGTCGGAGGAGACGAGGCACACGGCCTCGCGGCCGCGGTGCTCGGCGGCCAGTCGTTCGAGCAGGGCGTCGGCGTGCTCGGCGTAGCGGACCTCGAGCGCGCCGTAAGCCCGATCCTGGCCGACCCCGTCGAAGACGACCACCCCGCGGGCGCCGCTCAGCGCGACGAAACTGGCGAGCCGGTCGACGAGCTCCCGCGG
Source organism: Gaiellaceae bacterium (assembly GCA_035455445.1). GTDB lineage: Bacteria > Actinomycetota > Thermoleophilia > Gaiellales > Gaiellaceae > AC-32. The sequence continues at coordinate 3,926 of DATIFC010000097.1, forward strand.
GTCCTCGAACTCGCCCGCGTGCAGCAGGTTGTAGCCGTCGAAGAGGTACAGCGTCGGCTCAGCCACGCTGCCGCCTGGCCTCGTAGAGGAGCAGCGCCGCGGCGACGCTGACGTTCAGCGACTCGACGCCGCCGTAGAGCGGGATCGAGACCGCGTCGTCGCAGGTACGGCGCACGAGGGGGCGCAGGCCCTTGCCCTCGGCCCCGAGGACGAAGACCGCGCCGCCGGCGAGGTCGGCCTCCCAGAGCGAGGTCTCCGCCTCGCCGGCGGCGGCCCAGATCCAGAGGTTCGGCCCCTTGATCTCGCCGAGGTAGCGGGCGAGGTTCTTCACCACCGCGACGCGCACGTGCTCGACCGCGCCCGCCGAGGCGCGCGCAACCGCGGGCGTGATCCGCGCCGCGTTGTGCGCCGGGAGCACGACCCCGTCCGCTCCCGCACCCTCGACGCTGCGGATCACCGCGCCGAGGTTGCGCGGGTCGGTGACGGAGTCGAGCACGGCGAGCAGCGGCGCAGCCCCGGCCGCCAGCTCGTGCGCGTCGGCATAGCGATACGGCTCGACCCGCGCGACCACGCCCTGGTGGTCCTGCGTCCCCGCCTCGGCGGTCAGCTCCCGCTCGAGCCTCACGTGCAGGCGCGGCCCCGCCTCGCGCAGCGCCGGCTCGGCCTTCAGCGCCCGCTCGGTCGCGAACAGCTCCAGCACCTCGCGCGGCCCGCGCAGCGCCTCGCGCACCGGGCGCCGTCCGTAGACGAGCTCGGAGATCACCGCTTCG
>DATIFC010000098.1:0-9684 GCA_035455445.1 Gaiellaceae bacterium
AGATCGGCGCCCCGCGGCGCTCGGCCTTGAACTCGGGGACGCTCTGCACCCAGAAGCCCGCGCGCGCCAAGGCGTCCGCCAGGATCTGCGAGGCGAGGACGACGCCCTCGCCGCCGCGGCCGACGATCAGCATCTCCTTCACGGGCAGCGCTCCTTTTCCGGCAGCCTCACTATCGCGCCGGCAGGCGGCGCGCCCATCAGGGAGTGCGCTGACCTGCGCGCGGGATAATTACCGATGCCCTCGCGCGCGGGCCGAAGCGCGATGCTTCGCCGATGGCTCCGAGCATGGAGACTCCCGTCCCGGGCTCGATCGAGCGCCTCGGCGCGGGCGAGGCGCTGGAGCAGCTCGGCAGCTCGCCCGGCGGCCTCGGCTCGGAGGAGGCGCGGGAGCGTCTCGCGCGCTACGGGGCGAACCGCCTGCCGGAGCTGCGCCGACGCTCGCGTCTCTCCCGCTTCCTCGCACAGTTCAAGGACTTCTTCGCGATCCTGCTCGAGGTCGCGGGCGCGATCACCCTCGCGGCGTACGCGATCCAGGGCGACCCGACGAACCTCAAGGTCGCGATCGCGGTGTTCGCGGTGGTGCTGCTGAACGCCGTGATCGGGTTCGTGCAGGAGTACCGCGCCGAGCGCACGGCAGAGGCGCTGCGGAGCCTCCTGCCCGCGCGGGCACACGTGCTCCGCGACGCGGTTCCGAGCGACGTCGGGGCGGACGAGCTCGTGCCGGGCGACGTCGTGCTCCTCGCCGAGGGCGACGCAGTCTCGGCCGACTGCCGGCTGCTCGAGGCGTTCGCCCTGGCCACGAGCGACGCCGCGCTGACCGGCGAGTCCGACCCGGTGCGCCGGCAGTCGGAGCCGGTGCTCGAGGAGGTGCCTCGCATCCAGGCCCGCAACCTCGTCTTCGCCGGCACGAGCGTCGCTTCCGGCACGGGCCGCGCCGTCGTCTACGCGACCGGGGCCGAGACCGAGTTCGGCCACATCTACCGCCTCGCGGGATCGGTCGAGGACGAGCCGAGCCCGCTGCAGCGCGAGGTGGCGGGCGCCGCGCGGCGGGTGGCGGTGATCGCGATCGGGCTCGGCGCCCTGCTCTTCGTCCTGCGAACCGTCGCCGGAGCGCCCTTCGTCGACGCGTTCCTCTACGCGCTCGGCGTGATGGTCGCGCTCGTCCCCGAAGGGCTGCCGGCGGTGATGTCGGTCTCGCTCGCGATCGGCGTGCAGCGCATGGCTGCGGAGCACGCGCTGATCAAGCGGCTCAGCTCGGTGGAGACGCTCGGCTCGACGACCGTCGTCTGCACCGACAAGACGGGGACGCTGACCGCCGGCGAGATGACCGCGGCAGCGGTCTCGGCGGGAGGGCGGCCCTACGAGGTCACGGGCGTCGGCTACGAGCCGGAGGGGGTGATCGCCGCCGACGGGCAAGGGGTGCCGGCGGTCCCACCCCCGCCGCTCGCGCTCCTCCTGCAGGCCGGCCTGCACTGCAACAACGCGCGGCTGGTGGAGGACGAGCAGCACGGCTGGACGGTCCTCGGCGACCCGACGGAGGGAGCGCTGCTCGTGCTGGCGCGCAAGGGCGGGCTCGACGTGGAGGCGGAGCTGCGGCAGGCGCCCCGCCTGCACGAGATCCCCTTCGACTCCCGGCGCAAGCGGATGGCCGTCGTCGACCGCGAGCGGGACCGGAGCCGTGTCTGGGCAAAGGGCGCCTCCACGGAGATCCTTCCGCGCTGCACCCGGATCGCGACCGCCGAGGGCGAGCGCGAGCTGACCGGGGCCGACCGCCGCGAGGTCGAGCGCGAGGTGGACGAGCTGGCCGCGCAGGGCCTGCGGGTGCTCGCGCTGGCCACCCGCGAGCTTCCGCGCGACGCGCCGCGGGAGGCCGACGCGGTCGAGCGCGAGCTCGTCTTCCTGGGCCTCGTCGGCCTGCAGGACCCGCCGCGGCCGGAGGTGACCGCGGCCGTGGCGCAGGCGCGCTCGGCCGGGATCGCAATCGTGATGATCACCGGCGACTACGGCCTGACGGCGGAGGCGATCGCGCGCAAGATCGGGATCGTCTCCGAGCAGCACCCGGAGATCCTCACCGGCGCCGAGCTCGAGACGATGGACGACGCGGCGCTGCGCGAGCGGCTCTCGCGGCTGGAGGAGCAGGAGCTGCTCTTCGCGCGGGTGGCGCCGGCCGACAAGCTGCGCGTCGTCGCGGCGCTGAAGGAGCTCGACCAGGTCGTCGCGGTGACGGGCGACGGCGTCAACGACGCACCTGCGCTGAGGCGGGCCGACATCGGCATCGCGATGGGGCTCGCCGGCACGGACGTGGCCAAGGAGGCCTCGGTGATGGTGCTGCTCGACGACTCCTTCGCGACGATCGTCAAGGCGATCGAGGGCGGGCGGGCCGTCTACAACAACATCCGCCGCTTCCTCATCTACCTGTTCACGCACAACATCGGCGAGCTCTTCCCGATCGTCTTCGCGACGCTGACCGGGTTGCCGGTCGTGCCCCTGAACGCGCTGCAGGTGCTCTCGATCGACCTCGGCAGCGACGTGCTGCCCGCGCTCGCGCTCGGCGCGGAGGAGCCCGAGCCGGGCCTGCTCGAGCAGCCGCCCCGGCCGAGGAGCGAGCGGCTGATGTCGCGGGCGGTGATCGGCCGCTTCCTCTTCCTCGGCTCGATCCAGGCGATCGGCGCCACGGCGTCGTTCTACTTCGCCCTCTTCGCCGGCGGCTGGCACTGGGGCGACCCGCTCTCCGGCTCCTCGCATCTCTACCACCAGGCGATCACGATGACCCAGGCCGGCATCGTCTTCTCGCAGGTCTTCAACGGCTTCGCGGTCCGCACCGACCGCCGGAGCGTGTTCGCGGTCGGATTCTTCTCCAACCGGCGGCTGGTCTACGCCGAGCTGCTGGCGGTCGGGATCATGCTCGCGATCTCCTACGCGCCGCCGCTGCAGAGCCTGCTGGGCACGGCCGCGATCCCGGCCTCCTGGTGGCTCGTTCCGGCCGGCTTCGGCGTCCTCGCGCTCGTCGCGGAGGAGCTGCGGAAGGCGTTCGTCCGCCGCCGGGCCAGGCTGCGAGGGAGGATGTAGGGCATGCGCGTGGTCGTGATGGGATGTGGACGCCTCGGCAGCAGGGTCGCGAACGCGCTCGACTCGGCGGGGCACCAGGTGGCCGTGATCGACCGCGACCCGGAGGCGTTCGAGAAGCTGCGCCCCTCGTTCTCCGGCGAGAGGATCGTCGGCTTCGGCTACGACCGGCACGTGCTCGAGTCGGCGCGCATCGAGCGGGCGGACGCCTTCGTCGCCGCCGCGACCGGCGACAACCGCAACGTCGTCGCGGCCCTCGTCGCCAAGCGGCGCTTCCGCGTCCCGATCGTCGCCGCCCGCATCTACGACCCCGACCGGGCGCACATCTACCTGCGCCAGGGGATCCGCACCGTCTCGCCCGTCGAGTGGTCGGCGCACCGGATCCGCGACATCCTGCTGCACGGCGAGATCGAGGCCGAGCAGGAGTTCGGCAACGGCGAGGTCGTCCAGGTTCGCGTCGTCCTCCCGCCGACCCTGGCCGGGAAGACGGTGCAGGACGTGACGGTGGTCGGCGAGATCGCGGTGTCGGTGATCGTCCGCTCGGGGGTGGCCACCCCACCGACGCTCGGCATGCAGTTCGAGCAGGGCGACGTCGTCCGCTTCGTCGTCGCGCGCGAGGCGTACCCGCGCTTCGAGTCCTTCCTGGGGATCCGCCCGTGAACGTCCTGATCGCAGGGGCAGGCAACGTCGGGCGCTACCTCGCCCGCGTCCTGACCGAGGCCGACCACACCGTGACGGTGATCGAGAGCGACGAGGCCGTCGTCGCGCGCGCCCGCCAGGAGTCCGGCGCACGCGTGATCCACGGGGACGCCTCGGAGCCGTCAGTGCTCGAGGCGGCGGGGGGCCGCGGCATGGACGTCGTCGTCGCCGCCACCGGCGACGACGAGGACAACATCGTCGTCGCGAACCTGGCCAAGTTCGAGCTCGAGGTGCCGCGCGTGGTCGCCCGGGTCAAGAACGCCCTCAACGCCTGGCTCTACGAGCCCGACATCGGCGTCGACGTCGTCGTCAGCGCGCCCCACACGATTGCGCAGCTGATCGAGGAGGAGGTGGCCGTCGGCGACGTCGTCCAGCTGCTCAGGCTGCCCGAGGGCCAGGGCGCGATCGTCGAGGCGGCCCTGCCCGAGCGCTCGCAGCTCGTCGAGCGGAGCGTCGCCGAGGTTCCGTGGCCCGAAGGCTGCGTGCCGGTCGCCCTCGTCCGCGCCTCGCGGATCCTCCCGGCCGAGGGCGAGCGCCTGCAGGCCGGCGACAGGCTGATCTGCCTCACCGACGTCGCGCAGGCCGACGCGCTGCACCGGCTCGTCGCGCACGGCCCCGACGCGTAGCTACTCCGCCTCCGCCTCGGCTGCACGGTGGCCGGGGATGAAGGTGTCGGAGCTCAGGGCGAGGCCGCCCACGGCGACGGCGATCCCCCCGGCCGAGATCAGCACGATCGCGAGGTCCGGCCGGGCGAGCGCGAAGAACGAGCGGGTGAAGGGCACGAGCAGGACGAGCACGTACACGGCCGCGAGCGCGAGGCAGAGGACGCCGACCGCGGTGCCGCGCAGCCGCCCGGACGCCTCGAGCAGCACGATCAGGTAGAGGCTGACGAAGACCATCACCGTCGTCGCCACCGTCCGCGCCTCGACGAGGGGCAGGTTCACCACCTGCAGCGCGGTCAGGTACCCCGCGACCAGGCCGAGGCCGACCGCCGTCCCCGCCGGGACGGAGAAGTGGGCCACCTCGAGCAGGAAGCGACGGAAGGTGACCCTGCCGCTGCTCGGGGCGAGCGCGAGGAAGAAGGACGGGATCCCGACCGCGAGCGAGGCCACGAGCGTCAGGTGGCGCGGGAGCAGCGGGTAGGCCGTGGGCGAGATCCCGATCACGAGGATCAGGAACGCGGCCACGGTCGACTTCGCGACGAAGAGCTTCGTCACGCGCTGCAGGTTGCGGAGTATCCGGCGGCCCTCGCCGACGAGCCTCGGCACGACGGAGAAGTCGTTCTCGACGAGCACGAGGTCGGCGACGCTGCGCGCCATCTGCACGCCGCTGCCCTGCGCGATCGAGAGCCGGGCCGCCTTCAGCCCCGGCACGTCGTTGACGCCGTCGCCGATCATCGCCACGTAGCGGCCGTCGGCGCGCAGCGCCTCGATCACCCGGCGCTTGCCCTCCGGCGAGATGCGGCCGATCACGTTCCGACCCCGCAGCAGCGCCCGCAGGGCCTGCTCGTCGCCGGGGAGGGAACGTCCGTCGAGCGGGCCCGGCCCGGCGTCGATGCCGACGTCCGCAGCGATCGCGGCGACGGTCTCCGGCCGGTCCCCGGAGAGCACCTTCAGCTCGACCCCCTCGGCGTGGAAGAACTCGACCGTGCCGCGCGCGTTCGGCCGCAGGCGCTCCGCGAGCACCACGAGGCCGAGAAGCTCGAGCCCACCGGGCGGGCCCTCGGCCGGGTCGCGGCCGTCGAGCGCGGCGGCCGTGCGGGCGAACGCCAGCACCCGCCTGCCGGCCAGGGCCTCCCGCTCCGCCCGCTCGCCGAGGCCGTCCAGGGGAAGCTCCTCGGGCGCGCCGAGGACGTAGCTGACGCCGTCGAGGCGGACGCCGCTCCAGCGCCAGCGCGAGGAGAACGGCACCTCCTCCTCGGGCCGGCGCGGCGGGCCGGGGAAGCGCTCGGCCACCGCCTCCAGGGAGGCGTTCCTCGTCCCGGCCGCCGCGGCGAACTCGCCGAGCGCGCGGGCCAGCTCGCCGCCGTCGACGCCCGTCGCGGGGGCCGTGTCGACGACGCGGAGGCGCGCCTCGGTGAGCGTTCCGGTCTTGTCCGTACAGACCACGTCGACGGAGGCGAGCGACTCGATCGCGTTCAGCTGCTGCGTCAGCGCGCCACGGCGGGCCATCCGCAGCGCGGAGACGGCGAAGGTGACGCTGACGAGCAGGATCAGGCCCTCGGGCACGAGCGTCACGACCGCGGCCACCGAGGTCGAGACGGCGCGGCGGAGCGGCGCCTGGCGCTCCCAGAGCGCATACCCGAGCAGCGCGCCGAGCGGCACCATCACCCCGACGAGCGCGTACAGGAGGCCGTTCATCGCGCGCTCGAGCGGCGAGCGCGGGTGCCGGAAGCGGCGCGCCTCGCCGGTGACGCGCTCCGCGTAGCTCTCCGCGCCGACCGCCGTGAGCGTGTAGCGGCCGGCCCCCTCGACGACGAACGACCCGGAGCGCAGCTCGTCGCCCGGCCGGTGGCGCACCGGCTCCGACTCGCCGCTCAGGATCGACTCGTCGAGCAGCAGCCCCTCGCTCGACTCCAGGCGCCCGTCCCCGATCAGCTGGTCGCCCGGCTGGAGCACGACGAGGTCGCCCTCCACGACCTGCTCGCGCGGCAGCCGCTGCGGGGGCCCCTCGCGCAGGACGGTCGCCGTCGGCGCCACGAGCGCGGAGAGCCGGTCGAGCGCCCGCTTCGCACGAACCTCCTGGACGATCCCGATCGACGAGTTCGCCACCAGGATCCCCAGGAAGAGCGCGTCCTGCCACGACCCGAACGCGAGCGTGAGCGCGCCGAAGAAGGCGAGGATCGCGTTGAAGACCGTGAAGACGTTGGCCCGGACGATGCTCCCGTACGAGCGGGTCGACCGCGTCGGCTCGGTGGGAGGCCGGGCCGCGAGCCGGCGCGCCGCCTCGGCGTCCGTCAGGCCGCCGGCCGCAGGCGGCCCGGCGGTTTCCCTAGACACCGCGTCTCCGCAGGACGGCCTTGCGCCCCTCCTCGACCCCGAGGACGAGCGGCGGCCACAGCAGGAGGAAGAGCCATTCCCACCCGCCCAGGCCGCTCGTGTGGAAGACCCGCTGGAGCCCGGGGGTGTACGCCAGCAGCGCGATCATCGAGATCTCGAAGGCGATTCCCACCAGGAGCAGCCGGTTCGAGAAGAAGCCGACCGCCGTGACCGGACGGCGGCTCGTCCGCCAGGCGAGCCCCGCCCCGACCTGGGCCATCACGATCCCCGCCATCGTCATCGTCGTCGCCCGCAGGTAGAGGTTGCCGCTGTCGGCCAGCGGCTCCCACGGCCGCCACCCGGCGAGAAGGTAGGCGAAGAAGAAGCTCGCCATCGCCGCCAGCGCCTCGAGCGGGCCGACCGAGCCGAAGATCCTGGCGAGGACGCCCCGGTCGAGGAGTCGCTGGCTGCGCGGCCGCGGCGGCCTCGACATCGTCCCCGGCTCCGCCCGCTCGGAGCCGAGCGCGATCGCCGGGAGCATGTCCGTGCCGAGATCGATCGCGAGCACCTGCATCACGACGAGCGGCAGGGGCACCGCGCCCCCGGTGATGCCCCAGACCAGGAAGGGGACGAGCTCGCCGACGTTCGAGCTGAAGTGGTAGCCCGCGAAGCGGCGGATGTTGTCGTAGACGGCTCGCCCTTCCTCGACCGCGGCGACGACCGACGCGAAGTTGTCGTCGATCAGGATCAGGTCGGCCGCCTCCTTGGCGACCTCGGTCCCGCCCCGGCCCATCGCGACCCCGATGTCCGCGTGCTTGAGCGCGGGCGCGTCGTTGACGCCGTCGCCCGTCATCGCGACGACCTCCCCGTCGGCGCGGAGGCGCTCGGCGAGGCGGAGCTTCTGCTCGGGGTCGATCCGGGCGAAGATCACCTGGCGCTCCGCGAGCACCCGGCGGAGGCCGTCGTCGTCCAGCTCGGCGAGCTCGCCGCCGGTGATCACGTGGACGCCGTCCGCGACGAGCCCGATCCGGCGCGCGATCGCCTCGGCGGTGCGACCGCTGTCGCCGGTGACCATCACGATCCGGATCCCCGCCTCACGGCAGCGGCTGACCGCCTCGGGGACCTCCGGGCGCGGCGGGTCGAGCATCCCGACCAGGCCGAGCAGCTCGAGGTCCCGCTCGACGGCGTCGGCATCGTCGGCCTCGCCCGCCGGCAGCACGCGCCGCGCGAGCGCCAGCACGCGCAGGGCCTCGTGCTCCATCGCGGCCGCCGCGGCAGCCGCCTCGGATCTCGCTCCCTCGTCGAGCGTCGCGAGCGGCAGGACGACCTCGGCGGCACCCTTCACGTACGCCACGCGCTCGTTGCCGACGAGGTGGACGGTCGTCATCCGCTTCCGCTCGGAGCTGAACGGGATCTCGAAGAGCCGCGGAGCGCGAGCGGCCTCCTGCTCGTGGCGCAGGCCGCCCTTCTCGGCGAGCACGACGAGCGCGGCCTCCGTCGGGTCGCCCAGGACCGACCAGCCCTCGGTGGTGTGGACGAGCCGCGCGTCGCCGCAGAGCAGTCCCGCCCGGAGCAGCTCTCCAAAGGGCGCCGGGTCGATCACCTCGTCGCCCGCGCGGAAGCGCCCGAACGGCTCGTAGCCGGTCCCCTCGACGGTCGCCTGGCCGCCCGGGGCCCAGACGCGGAGGACGGTCATCTCGTTCTCGGTCAGCGTCCCGGTCTTGTCGGTGCAGATCACCGTCGTCTCCCCGAGCGTCTCCACCGACGAGAGCCGCCGCACGAGCGCGTTCCGCCCGGCCATCCGCTGCGTGGCGAGGGCGAGCGCGAGCGTCACCGTCGGGAGCAGCCCCTCCGGGACGAGCGCCACGGTGACCCCGATCGAGAACAGGAAGCCGTCCGAGAGGCTCATCCCGACCGAGCCGGCGACGACGAAGAAGAGCGTGCCGATCCCTACGGCCAGGACCGCCACGAGCCGGGTCAGCCGGTCGAGCTCCCGCTCCAGCGGGCTGCGCTCGCGGCGTGTCCGCTGGGCGAGCTCGGCGATGCGACCGAACCGGGTCGCCATCCCGGTCGCCGTCACGAGCGCCTCTCCCGTGCCGCCGGTGACGTACGTCCCGGCGAGGACGCCCTGCTCCGGCGCGACCGGGTAGGACTCGCCCGTCAGGGTCGACTCGTCGACGCGCAGGTCGCTCGAGGAGACGAGGTCCGCGTCCGCCGCTACCCGATCGCCGGGCGCGAGCAGCAGCAGGTCTCCCGGGACGACGTCCTCGTTCGGGACCTCGACGGTCTCGCCGTCGCGCCGGACGCGGACGCGCAGCGGCAGCATCTGGCGCAGCGCGGCCACCGCCCGCTCCGCCCGGTACTCCTGGGCGAACGCGAACAGCGCGTTGACGACGATCACCGCCACGATCGCGGCCGCCAGCTGCGGCAGGCCGCCGATCAGCGCCAGCAGCGCGCCGGCCCAGAGCAGCAGCGCGAACAGCTGGACGAAGTTCGCCAGCAGCTCGCGCACGTGCGAGGGCCCCTTCGCCTCGACGATCGCGTTCGGGCCGGCCTCGGCCAGCCGGCGGGCGGCCTCCTCGCTCGAAAGCCCGGCCGCTCCTCCCGCGGGGGCGGTAGCCGCCACGGCCGGGCCTAGCTCCGGCACGTCCGAACCCAGTGGCTCCACGGCGAGCCGGACCCTACAGCCGGGGCGTCAGGCGGCCTCGGCGAGCGCGTCCGGCGCACGATGCGGGCGCGGGACGCCCAGCGCCACCAGGAAGCCGATCGCGAGCGCCGCGGCCGAGGCGGCGAAGGCGATCGTGAACCCACGCTCCGTCGGTGCGCCGCTCGCGGCGAGCGTGGCGGTCACGATGCCGGCTGCGACCTGGCTGCCGATCGCGCCGCCGATGGTGCGCACGATCGTGTTCATCCCGGTGGCGACGCCGGTCTGCCGCGCCGG
>DATIFC010000099.1:0-8221 GCA_035455445.1 Gaiellaceae bacterium
CGGAGCTGGTGGGACGCGTTCGCGACGAATTCCCGCTGCGCCGCCAGCACGACGCCGACGCGTTCGGCCATGTCGTTGAAGGCCGTGGCCACCTCGCGCTGCTCGGCCGCTCCCGCCGGCTCGGCACGTGCCTCGAGATCACCTGCCTCCAACCGTCGCGCGGTGGTGGCGAGGTTCCGGAGCGGCTGCGAGAGCGAGTTCGCGAGAAACCACGCGAGCGCGAGCCCGACGATCATCGCGAACGCGCCGATCCCGATCAGCGCCAGCACGCCGCGCCGGATCCGGGAGTGGACGGCCGCGAGGCTCTGCGTCACGCGGGCCACGCCGACGACGCGGCCGGTGTTCGTGATCGGCACCGCCGTGTAGAGCAGGTCCTGGCCGAGCGTCGCGCTGTGGCGCTCGCCCTGGGCGCGGTTGCCGCGGAGCGCATCGGCGACCTCGGGCCGCGACCGGTACGACAGGCGCGGCGGCTGCGCGACCGTCGAGTCCGCGAGCAGGATTCCCCGGGGCGCGTCGACGACGATCACGCGCGCGCCGAGCTGCCGCCCCGAGCGCCGCACGAGCTCGTTCAGCTCCCTGCGGTCGCCCATGCTGCCCGAGGCGCCTGCCGCGACGACGAACGCCTGGGCCGCGGCCTCGTTCTTCACCTCGGCGTCGATTCGCCGCGCGAGGTTCAGGGCCAGCGGCACCTCGAGCGCAACGATGATCAGCAGCAGCACGTAGGCGAACGCCCCGAGCAGCTGCGTGCGGAGGCTCATCCCAGGTCGTCCGGCGACGAGAACCGGAAGCCGACGCCGCGCACGGTGTGGAGGTAGCGCGGCCGGGCGGGATCGTCGCCGAGCTTGCGGCGGATGCCGCTGACGTGGACGTCGAGCGTCTTCGTCGAGCCGAACCAGTTCGGGTCCCAGACCTCGTCGATCAGCCGCTCGCGCGTCACCACCGAGCCGGCGTTGTGCATCAGCAGGTGGAGCAGCTCGAACTCCTTGCGGCTGAGCTCGAGCACCTCGCCCCCCAGCGTCACCTCGCGCCGTGCGGGGTCGAGTCGCACGTCCCCGACCTCGAGCGGACGCTCGTCGGACGGCTCCGGAGCCGCGGTGCGGCGCAGGACGGCGCGAATGCGCGCGACCACCTCGCGCCCGCTGAACGGCTTGACCACGTAGTCGTCGGCGCCGAGCTCGAGCCCCACCACGCGGTCGGCCTCCTCGCCGCGCGCGGTGAGCATGATGATCGGCACCTGCGAGCGCTGCCGCAGCTCGCGGCAGACGTCGAAGCCGGAGCCGTCCGGCAGCATCACGTCGAGCAGCACGAGGTCGGGGTCGCGCCGCGCCTGCTCGAGCGCCTCGGCGACGGTGCCCGCGAGCAGCGTGTCGAAGCCCTCGCTGCGCAGCGCCTCGGCCAGCGGCTCGACGATCGAGGTCTCGTCCTCGACGAGGAGAATCGTGCGCCTGGGCCTGCTCATAGCGAGATTGTGACGCCGAGACGGCCCGGGGGAGAGCCGGGCCGTCTCGTGTTCGGGGGGACGGGGGTCAGTCGTCGCGCCCGTGGCCGCCGTGGCCGGGCTCACCGCCTCCGCCGCGGCCGGACTGGCCGGCGTGGTCGTCACCGGCGTCGTGGCCGCGGTTGGAGCCGCGGTCGTCGTGCCGCACGGTGGTCGTCCGCCCTGCCGCCGCGCAGCGCGGGTCTGACGCGTGCTCGGCCTCGTCGCACGGGCCGCGCAGGTCCTCGCCGGGCTCCTGGGCGCGCCCGCGCGCCTCGCGCCCGCGGCTCAGGTCGTCCTGGCCCGCGGTCGTCGCCGCCGCCAGCGGCAGCTTGCCGAGCGTCGGGCTGTTGGTCGAGTCGAGGCTCGTCACCGTGCCGGCGAGCGCGACACCCGCCAGCAGGAGGACGCCTCCGACGATTGCTGCCAGCTTGAACATCTCCTGCCTCGCTTTCTCCCTCGCGTTGCTTGCCTGTACAGGCTCGCTCGGGCCGGGTTCCGGGCGGGCAAGGCGAGGCGAAGAGGGCGTCAGCCCTCGGTAAAGGTTCGGCAAAGCGGGCTACGGCTATACTCGCCCGCCGATGGCCGTCCCGAAGAAGAAAACGTCCAAGTCCCGCCGCGACAAGCGCCGAGCCACGCACCGGCTCGAGGCGCCGCGCGTGAACACCTGCCCGCAGTGCGGCCGCCCCAAGCAGCCGCACCGGATGTGCCCGAACTGCAGGACCTACGGCGGCCGCGAGATCGAGCCGCTCCGCACGCCGGCCCCGTAGTTTGGACGGACGCACGAGCAGAGCTCGCGCGTCCTCTGAGGCGGTATCGCAAGCGACGCCTCAGATACGGATCGCCGTCGATGCGCTGGGCGGTGACCGCGCGCCGGAGGAGGTCGTCGCGGGCGCGCTCGAGGCCGCGGAGGACGGCATCCGGCCCGTGCTGTTCGGCCCGGCCGGCCTCGACACTGGCGGCCTCGAGCTCGTCGAGGCCCCGGACGCGATCGGGATGGACGAGAAGCCGGCCGACGCGGTCCGCGCCAAGCCGGACAGCTCGCTCGTCGCGGCCTGCCGAGCGGTCGGCCGGGGCGAGGCGGAGGCGGTCGTCTCCGCCGGGAACACCGGCGCGATGCTGGCCGCGTGCTTCGTCGAGCTGCGGCGGGTGAAGGGCGTCGCGCGGCCGGCGATCGCCGTCGTCATCCCCGCCAAGCACGGGCCCTCGGTGCTGATCGACTCCGGCGCGAACGCCGATGCCCGGCCCGAGCACCTGCTCCAGTTCGCGCACATGGGCGCCGTCTTCGCCGAGGAGGTGCTCGAGATCGGCGACCCGACGGTGCGGCTGCTCTCGATCGGTGAGGAGCCCGAGAAGGGCAACGCGCTCACGCTGGAGGCGCACGCGCTGCTCGCGGAGGCGGAGGGCCTGCGCTTCGGCGGCAACACCGAGAGCCGCGACCTGCTGCTCGGCGCTTCCGACGTCGTCGTCTGCGACGGGTTCACCGGCAACGTCGTCCTGAAGCTGCTCGAAGGGACGATCACGATCCTGCTCGACGCCCTGCGCGAGGAGATCGTCGCCACCCGCCGCGGGCGCGTCGGCGGGCTGTTGGTCCGCCCCGCCGCGCGCGGGATGCGCAACCGGCTCGACCCCGAGACCTACGGCGGCGCCTACCTGCTCGGCCTGCGCGGGCTCGCGGTGATCGCACACGGGAACTCGTCGCGGCGCGCGATCGCGAACGCGATCCGCCTGGCCGCGCGGGGCGTGGAGCACGACGTCGTCGGCAGGCTCGCGCAGCGCCTGCCGGAAAGAGTGTTAGCATCCGCGCGCTCTGAAGCCCCCGGCAAGTGAGGTGAGATGGCAGCGTCGCGAGAGGAAGTGTTCGAGCGGGTCAAGGAAGTCCTGACGGAGCAGCTCGGCGTCGACGAGAACGAGATCACGGAGGATGCTTCCTTCCAGGAGGACCTCGACGCCGACTCGCTCGATCTCGTGGAGCTGATCATGGAGCTGGAGGACCAGTTCGGGATCAAGATCTCGGACGAGGACGCGCAGAAGATCCAGACCGTCGGGCAAGCCGTCGACTACGTCTCAACGCACCAGTAGCAAGGCCCCGAGCGGCCGGCCCGAGGAGCTCTCGCGGCTCATCGACGGCCTGCCGGGCGAGCTGCTGGAGAACGTCTTCACGCACAGCTCCTGGGTGCCCGACCGCGCGTCCTCGTACGAGCGCCTCGAGTTCCTCGGCGACAGCGTGCTCGAGCTCGCGATCGCGCGGGCGCTCTACGACCGGTACCCGGACTTCTCCGAGGGGCGGATGGCGAAGATCCGCTCGCACGTCGTCTCGCGCGCCTCGTGCGCAGTGGTCGCGCGCGAGCTCGGGCTCGGCGAGCGGCTGTCGGAGCGGGGGGAGCAGCAGGCGCCCGGCGACGAGCTCGAACGGCTCTCGCGCAACCGCAACGTGCTGGCGGCGCTGCTCGAGGCCTCGCTGGCCGCGCTCTACCTGCAGCACGGCTTCGAGCCGATTCGCGAGGCGGTGGTCGGGGCCTTCGACGGCCGCATCGAGTACGCGCTGACGAGCCACGTCGACCACAAGACCGAGCTCCAGGAGGAGCTCGCGCGGCAGGGAAGGCAGGTCGTCTACAACGTGCTGGACGTCAAGGGGCCCCCGCACGACCGCACCTTCACCTGCGCGGCCATGATCGACGGGCAGGAGGCCGGCGTCGGCACCGGCCGCTCCAAGAAGGCTGCGGAGCAGGCGGCGGCGCGGCAGGCGCTCGACCGGCTCGACGACGCCGCCTAGCCGAGCCGCCTGCCCCGGGGTCAGGTCTTGCATTGCCACAGGGCCGTCAGAAGTACGTGACGATTCCTCCACCGCCCTCGTGGATGGAATGTTGCCGTTTCGGCGCCGAAATGCGTCAGTGCAAGACCTGACCCCGCTTGGGGCGCGCGGGGATATCCGCCGCACCGAGTAGCCTCCCGCGCGCGTGCACCTGCGAGCGATCAAGCTGCGCGGCTTCAAGTCGTTCCCGGAGCCGGTCGAGGTTCGCCTGGAGCCCGGCGTCGCCGTCGTCGTCGGCCCGAACGGCTCGGGCAAGTCGAACGTCGCCGACGCGCTGCTCTGGGCCTCGGGCTCGCTGAGTCCGCACGAGCTGCGCGCGGAGAAGCCCGACGACGTGCTCTTCGCGGGCTCGCCGGGACACGCGCCGGCGGATCACTGCGAGGTCGAGCTGCTGTTCGACAACGAGGACGGCGCCTTTCCCGAGCTCGACTTCAGCGAGATCTCGGTCACCAGGCGACTGCACCGCGGCGGCGAGGGCCAGTACCTGGTCAACCGCGCGGCGGTGCGCCGCACCGACCTCGTCGAGCTGCTCGCCGACGTCGGCCTCGGCGGCAGCCACGGCTCGGTCATCAGCCAGGGCAAGGTCGAGCAGATCCTCGCCTCGAAGCCCGAGGAGCGGCGCGCCCTGATCGAGGACGCGGCCGGGCTCGGGAAGTTCAAGCGCCGGCGGCACCGCGCGGAGCTGAAGCTCGCGCGCGTCCAGATCCAGGTCGAGCGGGCGCGCGATCTCGAGGCCGAGGTGAAGGCCCGGCTGCGGCCCCTCGCCTTGCAGGCGACCGCCGCCGAGCGCGCGGAGAAGCTGCGCGGCGAGATCGCGGCGCTGCGGGCTCGGCTGGCCCAGCTCGACCTCGCCGGGATCGACGACCGGCTGGCCGAGGTCGAGGAGCGGCGCACGGCGGCGGCGCTCGAGCGGCGCCGCACGGGCGAGCGGCTCGAGGCGCTGCTGGCGGAGCGCAACCGCGTCGAGGAGGAGCTGGCGGCGGCGGCGGGACGGGGCGACGGCGCGACCTCGGCGCTCTACCGGCTGCGCAGTGCGTCCGAGCGGCTCGAGCTGCGGCGCGACGCCGGACGAGAGCTCGCCGAGCGGCTGCGGGCGGAGCCGCTGCCGCGGATGCGTGCGAACCCGGAGCGCGAGGCCCTGCGCGAGCAGGCGCGCCTGGCGCGGGAGCGGCTCGCCGCCCTGGAGCGCTCGCTCGCCGAGCGCGAGGGGCTGCCGCCGGCGGCACGGGCGCTGGCCGAGGAGGGGGAGCGGCTGGCGCTGTCGCTGCTCGAGGTCGAGGCCGGGTACGAGCGGGCGGTTGCCGCCGCGCTCGGCGCCCGCGCGGCCGCGCTGGTGGCCGCCGACACGCCCGGAGCGCTCGCGCTCGTCGAGCGGGCGCGCAAGGCCGGCCTCGGCGATCTGGCGGTGCTGGTGCCGCCCCGAGCGGGGGCAGGGCGCGCTGCACGGCCGCCGCTGCTCGGGGCGGAGGCCCTCTCGAGCCGCGTGCGCGCCCGGCCCGGGGGCGAGCGAGTCGCCGAGCTGCTCGCGGACGTGTGGCTGGCCGAGCCGGCCGAGCTGACGCGAGCGGAGAGCGGCGTCCTCGTCACGCGTGAGGGCCACTGCTTCGACGCGGCGCGCGGCGAGCTCTGGTTCGCGGGCGAGACCGCCGAGGCGGTGCTGCTCCAGCTCGACGCCCGGCGGCGCGCGCTCGCGGCCGAGGCCGACGACCTGGAGCGGCGCGTGGAGGGGCTGCCGGCGCAGGTCGAGCCGCTCCCGACCGGGCCCCTGGCCGAGCTGGCCGACCGGCTCGCCGGGGCGCTCTCTGCGGCCTCGGCCGCCGCGGAGCGGTTCGAGGCGCCGCTGCGCGCGCGCGTGGACGCTGGCGCTACCCGCGCCGGCGAGCTGGCGGCCGAGCTGCGACGGCTCGGCGGAGAGGAGGCCGAGGTCAGGCGGGCCGCGGCAGAGGCCGGCGAGCGCGCAAGCGCGATCGACGTCGAGCGGGCGCATCTCGAGGAGCAGGCGGCGGAGGCGCGGCGCCGGCTGGAGGAGGCCGGGGCGGAGCCGGCCGAGGGCGACGACGGCGACGAGCTCGCCGCGAGGGTCGAGAGGCTCGAGCGCCGCCGCGAGACGCTCGGCCAGGTCAACCCGCTCGCGAAGGAGGAGTACGAGCGCGAGAAGGAGCGCCTGACCGAGCTCGCCGAGCAGCGCGCCGACCTCGAGGCGAGCCTGAAGGAGCTGGAGGAGCTGCGCGCCGAGCTCGCCGAGACCGTCGAGCGGCGCTTCGACGAGACCTTCGCCGCCGTGAGCTCGCACTTCGAGGAGGTGGCGGCCACGCTCTTCCCCGGCGGGACCGGGCGGCTGCGGCTGACGGAGCCGGTCGAGGACGCCGAGGACGCCGAACCCGGGGTCGAGGTGGAGCTCCGCCCGGTCGGCAAGCGCGTGACGCGGCTCTCGCTGCTCTCGGGCGGCGAGAAGGCCCTCGGCGCGATCTCGTTCCTGTTCGCGCTCTTCCTCGCCAGGCCGTGCCCGTTCTACCTCCTCGACGAGGTCGAGGCCGCGCTCGACGACGCCAACATCGGCCGCTTCGTCGAGCTTCTGCGCCGCTACTCGGACCGCGCGCAGTTCATCGTCGTCACGCACCAGAAGAAGACGATGGAGGCCGCGGACGTGCTCTACGGCGTGACGATGGGCGGCGACGGCGTCTCGCAGATCGTCTCCCGGCGCCTGCCGCGCGACGAGCAGGTCCCGGCAGTGGCCTAGTGCTCTACCGGCCGGAGGCGTTCGAGCCGCTCACGAACGAAACGTGGGACGAGGCACGTGTCCGGGCGGGGATCGCGGCGATCGTCGCCGACGCCGACGAGCACTTCGACCCAGAACGGCTCTGGGCGGCAAACGAGTGGGACGCGTGGAACTCGACGCCGCCGCTGAAGGATCTCTACTGCGGAGCCAGCGGCGTGGTGCTCGCGCTCGATGTCCTGCGCAGGCGCGGGCTGGCGGAGACGGCGATCGACCTCACCGGGGCCGCACACTGGACGCTCGAGCTTTGGCGCGCCGAGCCGGACCTCTCCGGCGGCGAGATCGAGCTGCCGTCGCCCAGCGCCTCGTCGTTGCTCGGCGGCGACACGGGACTGCTGCTGGTCTCGTGGCGGCTCGATCCGCGCCCGGAGCTCGCGACGGCGCTGCTCGACCGCATCCGCGAGAACGTCGACAACGCGGCCGACGAGGTGATGTGGGGCTCACCGGGGACGATGCTTGCGGCGCGGGTCATGGGCGCCTGGACAGGCGAGGAGCGCTGGGAAGAGGCCTGGCGTGAGAGCGCGGAGGCACTGCTCGATCGCCGCGACGCGGACGGCGTCTGGACGCAGCGGCTGTACGGCAGGGAATTCCGGGGCCTCGGCCCCGTGCACGGTCTCGTCGGCAACGTGCACGCGCTCCTGCAGGCGGAAAACCGGCCCGAGCGACTCGAGCACGAGACGGCGGCGATCCTCGCGCGGGAGGCGATCGTCGAGGACGCCCTCGCGACATGGCCAGCGGTTATGGGTGGGGAGCTCGTGCCCAAGGAAGGCCAGATCCGGCTGCAGTGGTGCCACGGCGCGCCGGGGATCGTCGGGACCGCTGGGCCGTACCTGGACGAGGAGCTCCTCGTTGCAGGTGCGGAGCTCACCTGGCGAGCCGGGGCGCACCAAGAGGAGAAGGGCGCGTCGATCTGCCACGGCACGGCCGGGAACGGCTACGCGCTGCTGAAGACGTTCGAGCGGACGGGCGACGAACGCTGGCTGGAGCGGGCGCGGCGCTTCGCCGTCCACGCGCTCGGCCAGGTCGAGCGGACGCGCGCGGAGGTCGGGCACGGCCGCTATTCGCTCTTCACCGGCGACCTCGGCGTGGCCCTCTTCGCCGCGTCGTGCCTCGACGCCGACGCGCGCTTCCCCGTGCTCGACGCCTGGGACTA
>DATIFC010000100.1:0-3274 GCA_035455445.1 Gaiellaceae bacterium
CGGTCAAGGGCGTCTTCACGAACGCCGGCACCAACGGCGGCTACGAGTGGGCGGGCATCTACACGCCGTACACGCCCGGCACGGGCACGCCGAACGCGGCCGGCACGGTCGAGTGGCGGACGTACGTCGGCCTTCCGACCAGCCTCACCCTGAAGAAGGTCAAGGCGAAGAGGGGCTTCAAGCTCGCCGGCCAGCTGAAGGTGGCGGGCCTGAACCCGAAAGGCATCCGCCTCAACCTCTACGCCGGCAAGAAGGCGAGGCCGGCGCCGAACGCCCTCACGGCCGGCACGGGCAAGCGCGTCGCGCGCAGCGGCAAGCTGCCGGCAAACGGCAAGTACTCGATCGCGCGTCCGAACGTCAGGTTCGCGACGTTCTTCCAGACGCGCTTCGAGAACTACGGCACGCAGTGCACCGGCCCGTCGCCGTCGGGCCTCCCGGTTCCGTGCGCGGGCGAGGACATCGCCGCGGTCACGAGCAACCAGATCAAGGTGCTCAAGCCGAAGAAGAAGCGGCACCGGTAACGATCCGGCTGAGGCGGGGCCTTCCCCGGAAGGCCCCGCTCAGCGTTCCAGCGGCAGGTCCTCGTGGCGCGACCACTCGTGCCACGAGCCCGGGTAGTTGCGGGCGTCGTAGCCGGCCGCCCTGAGCGCGAGCGCGGCGAGCGCCGAGCGCGAGCCGGAGTGGCAGTAGGCGACGAGCTCCGCGCCCTCGTCGAGGCCGACGAGCTCGCGGATCCCCCAGGGCTCGTGCGGGCGGCCCGGCGCGGCGAAGAGGCGCTCGACCGCGAGGTGCCGCGCCCCGGGGATGTGCCCCTGGCGCGGGTCGCACGGGTAGCCGCCGCGGCCGCCGAACTCGTCCTCGCTGCGCACGTCGAGAATCGTCAGGCGCTCGTCCGCGAGCCGGTCACGGAGCTCCTCCCAGGTGGGGACGGCCTCCAGGCGCCGCTCGAGGCTCGTCCTCGTCTTCTGCAGCTCGACCGGGCCAAGCTCGAGCTCGCCGGGCCAGCCGGCCACGCCTTCCGCGAGCACGGAGACCCGCGGGTGGCCGGCGAGCAGCGCCGCCTGGGCCGAGGCCGCCGCGCCGACGCAGTCGCCGCGGTCGTAGAGCACGAGCCGTTCCTCGCCGGTGACGCCGTGGCGGCCGAGGCGGCGCTGCACCTCGGTCGCGAACTCCTGGATCGTCTCGCGCGTCGCGAGCGGCGGCGGCGAGCCGAGCACGAGCGGGATCGAGCGCGGCAGGTGGCCGCGCTGGTGCGCGTTCGGGCCGCGGACGTCGCCGACGAGCAGGTCGTCGTCCTCGAGGTGCTCCTGCAGCCAGGCCGCATCGACGAGGGGCGGCAGCTCAGACATCGGCGAGGAACCCTGCCAGCGTGGCGTTGAACTCGTCCGGCTGCTCGAGGCTCGGCAGGTGGCGTGCCCCGGCGAACGCCCGGAAGCGGCCGTGCGGGGCGAGCTCCGCCTGAGCCTGCGCCTCCTCGGGCGGGTAGAAGAGATCGCCCTGGCCCACCGCAACGAGCACCGGTCCGTCGAAGGCGGCCAGCGTGTCCGAGCGGTCCTCGCGATCTCGAATCGCGACCAGCGCCTCCAGCAGCTCGCCCGCCGAGCGGCCGAGGGCCATCTCGGACGCGAGCTCGACGGCGGCCGGGTCGGCGCCCTCGAGGAGGAGCCGCGTCCGCTGGTCGTCCCACAACGCCTCGGCGCCGCCGGTCTCGATCAGCTCCCTGGTGACGGCCCGGCTCTCGCGCCGCTCCGGTGAGTCGGCGTCCACCCGCGCGCCCACGAGCGCCAGCGCTCGCACCCGCCCCGGCTCCAGCTGCGCCATCGCGAGGGCGGTGTACCCGCCCAGCGACGCGCCGACGAGCGCGAGCTCGCCGTCCTCTTCGGCCAGCACCGACGAGGCGATGTCGTCGATCGTCGACCCGCGGCCGTAGAGCCGCGGCGCGGCCAGGTCGTACTCCTGCAACGCCTCGAGCTGCGGCTCCCACATCCGCTCGTCGAGCGGGTAGGCGTGCAGCAGGACGACCCTCGCAGAACTCACTTAGAGCGCGGCTACGACCGCGCGTTCCTGGGCGACCGCCGGCCGCACGGAGCAGCGCTCGAGCCAGTCGGCGAGCGCCGGCCCGAGCTCCAGGTCGAACCGCTCGAGGCCGCGCAGGATCCAGGGGACGTAGCCGATGTCGACGAGGCCGTACGCGCGGCCGGAGAGCCACGGCAGCTCCTCGAGCGCGCGGTCGAGCTCGGCGAGCCGTGCGTCGAGCTGCTCGCGCCCGTCGCCGCGGCGCGCGGCGTAGTAGGCGTCGCCGAGCCGGTCGTCGAAGCGGTGCAGCCGGAGACGCCCGAGCGCGCGCTCCGCCGGGTCGGCCGGCCACAGCGCCGGCTCCGGGTAGCGCTCCTCGAGGTACTCCATGATCACCTCGGACTCAGGCAGAACGAGGCCCTCGTCCTCCTCGTAGACCGGCACGCGGCCGAGCGCGTTCTTCTCGTAGATCCAAGCCGGCCGGTCGTCGAGGTCGATCTCGACCGCCTCGTACGCGATCCCCTTCTCGGCGAGCGCGATGCGCGTGCGGGCCGCGTAGGGACAGCGGTCGGCGGTGTAGAGGGTCGGCACGGCGCTGAGCCTACCCGCGGCCGGCGCCCTCGAGCCCCATCACCCCGGCGATCTCGGCGAGCAGGTCGTCGGGCGGCGGGAGCTCGTCCGGGGACGAGGCCGTCCGTGCCGCCGCCCGCACCTGTGCGGGCTCTGCGCCGGTGAGCCTCGAGACGACGGTCGGGTTGGAGCCGAGCGCGACCACGTCGCCCGGCGCGACGGGGCCGAAGTAGTCGGGCACCGACTGGTACTCGTCGACCACGCTGCCGCGCTCGAAGAGGACGTAGCGGACGACGGCGCCGCCCTCGACGCCGATCGCGCACACCACGGCCGCCGTCGCGTTCGAGAGCTCCGAGGCCAACCGCTCCCGCGCGCGGCGGTCGCGGTCGACGAGCTCGGCGTAGACGGCGACCCAGCCGTTACGCGGGCCTTCGACGCGCCCGCCGGAGCCGCCGAGGCGCGGCAGGTACTTGGCGACGGCCGCCTCGACCGCGTCCCGGTTGTCGGTCTGGACGTGCAGCGACGCGTACGACTCGCCCTCCTCGCCCGCGCGCTCCAGCCGCTCGAGCGGCGCCGTCAGGCGCAGCGCCCACTCGGTGAAGCCCATGCGCCGCCAGGCCTCGCGGCCGGCGTGGTTGTCGGTCGCCACGTCGAGCGTCATGTGCTCGATCCCCGCGTCGCGCGCGCG
>DATIFC010000101.1:0-9078 GCA_035455445.1 Gaiellaceae bacterium
CGCGTCGCTTCCGCTCCAGCCGATCGCGACCGGGTGGTTGTACCAGCCGTCGTGGTCGGGGGCCCGGCCCGCGGCCGCGGTCACGCCGGTCGGCGCGGTGGCGTCGTACCGGACGACGAGCGAGTCTCCGGAGCTGTTGCCGGCCCGGTCCGTGCAGGTGCCGCTGCGGGTCGCGCCCTGCGTGTCCGGGCCGCCGAGGCCGACCGTCGCGCTGCAGGAGTCGATGCCGGAGGTCGCGTCCGTCCCGCCCCAGGAGATCGAGAGCGGCGCCCGGTACCAGCCGGCCCCGTTCGGCGGCCGGCTCGGCGTGGCGGCCGTGTTCGGAGGCGTCGTGTCGTACCTGACCACGAAGGTGTCGGACGAGCTGTTGCCGGCGTTGTCGGTGCAGCTGCCGGTCTCGCTCGTCCCGGTCGTGTCCGGCCCCGCATAGGCGAGGGTCGCGCTGCAGGCGGCGAGGCCGGAGGTGGCGTCGCTCCCGACCCAGTCGATCGAGACCGGCGCCCGGTACCAGCCGGCGCCGTTCGGCGGGCGGCTCGGCGTGGCGACGGTGGTCGGCGCGACCGTGTCGTAGCGCACGACGAAGGTGTCGGAGGAGCTGTTGCCGGCGTTGTCGGTGCAGCTGCCCGTCTCGCTCGTCCCGGTCGTGTCCGGGCCGGCGTAGGAGACGGTCGCACTGCACGAGGCGATGCCTGACGTGGCGTCGGTGCCGCTCCAGCCGACCGAGAGCGGGGCGCGGTACCAGCCGGCCCCGTTCGGCGGGCGGCTCGGCGCGGCGGTCGTCGCCGGCGGCGTCGCGTCGATCTTGAGCAGGCGCGTCGTCACCGTCGTGGTGCCGCCGTCGCTCGTCGCCGAGCAGGTGCGCCTCGTTCCGGTGTTGGGGCCGTTGATCTGGATCGCGGGCTCGCAGCCGGTGGTCGAGATGATCGGCGACTCGGGGTCGCTGACCGACCAGTGGAGGACGATGTAGTTGCCGCCGACGCTGCCGCGGTACCAGTCGTTCGTCCCCTCGATACCGTCGACCGAGTAGGTGACCACCGGCGGCGTGGTGTCGACCAGCGCGACCCGCGCGCCGGGGGCGGGCGGGAGCGCCAGCAGGCTCAGCGCGGCGAGGACGAGCGCGGTGTACCGAGCCTTGCGCCGCAGCCGGGATCTCGCCGGTGAGACCACAGCGCTCCTCCCCCCAGAGGTATCGACGCCGAGGGTACTCCTCGACGGTCCTTGTGGCAACTGCCGCGTATAAGTATCTCGCCGGAGTACCGCGAGGTATCCTGCGGGAAGCATGATCACCGACGTCAACCCGTTCGTCTACTCGCGCCCGATCGCTCCCGAGCAGATCGTCGACCGCGACGAGGAGACGCGGCTCCTGCTCAGGAACGCGGTCGGTGGCCACTACGTCCGGCTCTACGCGCCGCGCAAATACGGGAAGACGAGCCTGCTGCGGCGGGCGCTCGCCGACGGCGAGCGGCAGGAGGGGCTCGTGCCGGTGCTCGTCGACCTCTACGGCGTCGTCTCCCTGGCCGACGTCGCGGTGCGCTTCGAGCGGGCCTACGCGAAGGAGTTGCGCGGCGCGATCCGCGGCCGCGTGGAGGAGTTCCTGCAGAAGACGGGCCTCGGGCTCTCGCTGGGCGCGTTCGGGATCAGCGCGCGGCTGCAGCTGGAGCCGAAGACCGACCCGTTGCCGGCCCTGCACGCGCTGCTCGACCTGCCGCTGCGGCTCGAGGAGTCGGGCGGCTTTCGCGCGTACATCGCGCTCGACGAGTTCCAGGACGTCCGCAAGGTGCCCGAGCTCGACGGGATCCTGCGCAGCCACATCCAGTTCCAGGGCGACGTCGCCTCGTACGTCTTCGCCGGCTCCGAGCCGGGCCTGATGAAGCAGCTCTTCGAGCACAAGGAGGCACCGCTCTACGGCTCGGCCGTTCCCGTGCGCCTCGGCCGGCTCCGGGACACGGACCTCGCCGACTACGTCGCCGCCCGCTTCCGCGAGAGCACGCGCGCGGTCGGCGAGGCGCTGAACCCGCTGCTCGCCTCGGCCAAGGGCCACCCACAGCGCGCGATGCTGCTGGCGCACCGGCTCTGGGAGGAGGTGGAGCCGAACGGCTCGGCGTCGCTGGACGAGTGGGAGCGGGCCCACGCGGCCGCGCTGGGCGAGCTCCAGCCGGAGTTCGAGGCCCAGTGGCGTGGCCTCGACACCGCCGAGCAGAAGACCGTGCGGGCGATCATCGCGGGGGACGGCTCGCCGTACCGGAGCGCGGTGCTGGAGCGGCTCGCGCTCAGCAAGGCCAGCGCGCAGAAGGCGCTGCAGCGGCTGAGCGCGCGCGCGGAGATCGAGCCCGAAGGCCGCCGGCAGGCGATCGTCGACCCGCTCTTCGCCGAGTGGATCGCCGCGCTCGCCTAGTCGAGCAGCGCGCGCTCGAGCCCGCCGACCGCCTCGCGCTCGACCGCCGCGTTCCCCTCGACCCGTCCGTAGTGCGCGAGCGCGGCGCAGAGCTGGATCGCCAGCAGCCGCGCCCGCAGCAGCTGCGCCTCGTTGACGGCTCCGTACGCCTCCAGGACGGCCGCGCGCCCGCCGGGCGGCACGAGGCTCCACAGCAGCGGCAGGTCGATGGCGGGGTCGGAGCGGCAGACGTCGCCCCAGTCGATCACGCCGCTCGCGCGGCCCCGGTCGACCAGCAGGTGCCGGAAGTGGAGATCCCCGTGGACGAGCACCGGCTCCTCGGGCGGCGGCAGCCGCTCGGCCTCGGCGAAGAGCTCCTCGACCCGAGGGGGCGCGCTCCAGACGCCGTGCCGCGCCAGCTCGGCGAGCTGCTCCCGCGCAAGGGCCGTGCGTCGATGCGTGTCGGTCCGCCGGTTCGCGTCCAGGGGCAGCGGCTCGTCGAGCTCGAGCGCGTGCAGCTCGCGCAGGAAGCGGGCGAGAGCGAGCCCGACCTCGACCCGCGCGCCGTCGTCCAGCTCCGCGTCGCCGCTCTCGGCCCCCGGCAGGAGCTCGCAGCCGAAGAAGGGCCAGGCGTACCCGCCGTCGGGTGCGCCGACGAAGACGGGCCGCGGGACGGGCAGCGGCAGCGCGGGGAGCTTCGGCAGGACCGCGAGCTCGCGCTCCACGCCGGGGACGGCGATCTCGCGGTGCGGGAACCGGAACGCGTAGCGCTCGTCGACGAGCCAGACCGTGTTGTCCCAGCCCTCGGCGAGCTTGCGCAGCGGCCGCGCCTCGAGCTCCGGGAACTGCCCGAGCAGCCGGCGCACGAGCGGCTCGTCGACGACGACCTCGGGGGACCAGACCGGCATGGCCGTACCGTACGGGCCGGCGGGGGCTAGCTCGCGACCGGGACGGGCGGCGCGGCCTCGGCGACCGCGACGACGCTGTAGGAGCCCGTGCCCGCGACGAGGCGGTCGCCGCGCTCGTGGCCGGCGACCACGAGGAAGCGGTCCGTGCTCAGGCGTACCTTCTCGTAGACCTCGCGGGGCACGTCCACGCGCGTCATGCAGGCGCACGCGTCGCACTCGCACACGAGCTCGTAGGTCGCCGGCCCGAGGGTGAGCGCCTCGTTGACGTCCCGGATGCGCTCGTTGACCTCTCGGAAGAGGGAGCGGCTGGGTGTCGTGGCGGTGACGGGGTCGCCTCGATTCGCGGCGGGAAACGCTGTCTACACCCAGACAGATCTGTCTGTCAAGCGAGGGGCGCAGCTACACTGGCGGCCGTGCTGCACGCGGCAGGCTCTGTCCCGCTCGGCGCGCGCGATCGCATTCTGGCCAGCGCCTACGAGCTCTTCTCGCACCACGGCGTGCGGGCCGTGGGGGTCGACGAGGTGATCAGGCGCGCGGAGGTCGCGAAGGCCACGCTCTACCGCCATTTCGCCTCAAAGGACGAGCTTGTGCTCGCGTTCCTGCAGCAGCGCGAGCAGCTCTGGACGAAGGAGTGGGTCGAGGCCGAGGCGCGCCGCCGGGCCGACACCCCCGAGGAGCAGCTGCTCGCGATCTTCGACCTCTTCGACGAGTGGTTCCGCCGCGAGGACTTCGAAGGCTGCTCCTTCGTCAACGTCCTGCTCGAGATGAACGACCGCCGGTCGCCGATCGGCGCGGCGAGCGCAGGCCACCTCGCGAACATCCGCTCGATCGTCCGCCGGCTGGCCGCCGAGGCCGGGCTGCGCGACCCCGACGAGTTCGCTCACTCGTGGCACATCCTGATGAAGGGGTCGATCGTCGCCGCAGGGGAGGGCGACCACGAAGCCGCCCGCCGCGCGCAGGCGATGGGACGCCAGTTGATCGCGCGGCACCGGCCCGCGTAGTCTCCTCGTCGCACGGATGAGACCGCTCGTCGGCATCACGACGTACATCACGCCCGCGGTCTTCGGCTCCTGGGAGGAGGACACGGCGCTCGTGCCCGCCGACTACGTGCGCGCGGTCGAGCGGGCGGGCGGCCGTCCCCTGCTCGTGCCGCCGAGCGACGACGGCGTCGAGGAGACGCTCGACGCGCTCGACGGCGTGATCTTCTCGGGCGGGTCAGACCTCGACCCGACGACGTACGGACAGGACGCGCATCCCGAGACGAACGGGATCGTGGAGCAGCGCGACCGCGCGGAGCTCGAGCTGCTGCAGGCGGCGCTCGCCCGCGACATGCCGATGCTGGCCGTCTGCCGCGGCTCGCAGGTGCTGAACGTCGCGCTCGGGGGCGACCTCGTCCAGCACCTCCCGGACGTCGTCGGCGACCACAAGCACAGGCACACGCCCGGCGAGTACGCCGACCACGACATCCACGTCGACCCGGACACGCGGCTCGGCGCCCTGCTCGGCCATCACGCGCCGGTGAAGTCGCACCACCACCAGGGCTTCGGCCGGCTCGGCACGGGGCTGCGCGTGGCGGCGCGGGCCGAGGACGGGACCGTCGAGGCCCTCGAGGACTCCTCGCGGCGGTTCGCCCTCGGGGTGCTCTGGCACCCGGAGGCCGGCGAGGACATGCGGCTCTTCGAGGCGCTGGTCGCCGAGGCGCGCGCCTACCGCGAGCGCCCGCGCGCCTGATGCGCGCGCCCGCGACGCTGATCCCGACGATCCCGGAGCCGGCGCGGGCGGTGCTGCGCAACGGCGTCTGGGCGTACGGGTGGGCGACCTCGGTCGCGCGGCCGCTGCCCGACTTCCTCATCCTCGGCGCCCAGAAGGCCGGCACCACCGCGCTCTACGCCTACCTCCGCCGCCACCCGGCGATCACGGGGCCGTCCTGGAAGGAGGTCAGCTTCTTCGACCGCCACTGGGCCCGCGGCGAGGCGTGGTACCGCGGCAACTTCCCGAACCTCGCGCGCACACGGGGGAAGCTCGTCGGCGAGGCGAGCCCGAGCTACGTCTTCCACCCGCTCGCTCCGCAGCGCGTGAGGGAGCTCGTGCCGGAAGCGCGCCTCGTCGTGCTGGTGCGCAACCCGGTCGACCGCGCGCTCTCGCACTACAACCACGAGGTCGTGCTCGGCCGGGAGCCCCTCTCGTTCGAGGACGCGCTCGAAGCCGAGGAGGAGCGGCTGCGCGGAGAGGAGGAGCGGATGGTCGCCGACCCGCGCTACTTCAGCCGCGGGTGGTGGAGCCACACCTACAAGGCGCGCGGCCGGTACGCCGAGCAGCTCGAGCGCTGGCTCGCGGTCTTTCCCCGCGAGCAGCTGCTCGTGCTGCCGAGCGACGACCTCGGCGCCGACCCGGCGGCCGCGCACGCGCGCGTGCTCGAGTTCCTCGGGGCGGCGCCGCACCGGCTCGACGCCTACCCGCGGGTCTACGAGCGCGAGTATGCGCCGATGAGGCCGGAGACGCGCGAGCGGCTGGCGGCCGAGTTCGGGGAGCCGAACCGCCGGCTCTACGGGCTGCTCGGCCGCGACCTCGGCTGGACGTAGCGCGGCGCGGCCGTCCACGTCGCCACCAGGGTCGCCGCGCAGACCGCGGCGAGCAGGAGGTACGGGAGGTTGTCGCCGGCGGCATCCGCCAGCCAGCCGCCTAGGACGGGGCCGACGACGTTGCCGGCCGCCCAGGCGCCGTTCATCGCGCCGAACGCGATCGCCGCGGCGATCCCGCGGCGCTCGGCTGCGTCCGTGATCAGCGCCATCCCGGGCGTGAAGAGGCCGCCGTAGGCGATCGCGCTGGCGACGACGAGCACCGCGACGGCCGGGGCGGCGGTCGCCCAGGCGAGCGCGAGGGAGAGGACGGCCGAAGCGAGCAGGATGACGCGGATCGGCAGGAGCACGCCGCGGCGGTCGCAGAAGCGGCCGATGACCGGGTTGACCACCGTCTCGACCGCCGCGGTGGTCAGGAAGATCCCGCCGATGGCGACGCCGCCCCAGCCCTCCGCGTGGAGCTGCAGCGGCGCGAGCACGTCGAGCACCCCGAACAGGAGCGCCGCGAGCACGAGCATCCACATCCCGCCGAGCAGCCGCCGGTCGGCGCGCCCGAGCGCCGAGAGGGACTGCGGCTGTGCCGAGACTCCCGGGGTCGCCAGCACCCAGCCCGCGAGCCCGAGCCCGAGCACGCTCACTCCGACGAAGGTCGCGGTCACGCCTGCAACGGTCGCGACCGCGCCGAGCACGGGCCCGAGGAGGGCGCCGAAGACGGCGGCTCCCATCGTCGTCCCGATCAGCTGGCCTCGCCGCCCGCGGGGCGCGGCGGCCACGAGCCACGCGAGGGCGCCGGCCCAGGAGAGCGCGCTGCCGACGCCCTGGAGGAGGCGCGCGGCGCCGAGCGTCCAGGCGTCCCCGGCGAACGCGAACGCGAGGCTGGCGACGGCGGTCAGCGAGACGCCGGCGAGGGCGGCGGCCCGCGGGCCGAGCCGGGCCGCCGCCAAGCCGCTCGGCACCGAGGCCGCAAGCACGCCCGCGGCGTACATCCCCATCAGGACGCCGGCCGCCGCCTTGGAGAGGTCGTACCGCGACGTGAAGTGGGGCAGGAGCGGCACGAGCGCCGTGAAGAACATGATGTCGACGGCGACGATCGCGCTCAGGAGGACGACGAGGCGGCGCATTCGGCGACCGTAGCAAGCGGGTTTCCGCCGCACGTCGTGCCGATCGTCACGACGATTGCCTAACCAGGCGAAGGTTTAGGCGTCCCACATCCCAGGAAAAGGTCGAACCGACCAGGCCACCGAGCACGTGATCCCGCGCCGCCCGCGGACGCGCCCGGGAGCGCCGAATGGAGTCGGGCCCGAAGGAGGCTCTCTGCGGTGAATCCAAAGCTGTTGCTGCTACCCGTGCTCGCTGCCTTACTCATCGTGGCTGCGGCTGCCTCGACGCTGGCGTCCGCGTCGTCGCCGCCGCAGCGGCGGGCGTTTCCGACCACGACGGCGGCTTCGAAGGCAGGCAAGCCGAGGCGCCATGTCAACCCGCTGCTCGTCCGCCGCCTGCGCCGCACCGTCTGGTACTGGCAGACGGTGATGGGGATCCGGCGGCGCTCGATGCTCAAGGCGCCGCTGCACGCGACGCGGGCGTTGCGCTACTGGCGGCGGCAGGCTCGCTCCGTCGCGAGACTCGCTGCGCACCCGCCGCACAAGGCCGGCTGGCTCTGCATCCACCGCTACGAGGGCAGCTGGCGGGACTCCGGCGACCCGTACTGGGGCGGCCTGCAGATGGATCGCGGCTTCATGCGCACCTACGCACCGCGGCTGCTCCTGCGCCGCGGCTGGGCGAACCGCTGGACGGCGCTCGAGCAGATGTGGGTCGCCGAGCGCGCCCACCGCAGCGGCCGCGGCTACTGGCCGTGGCCAAACACTGCGCGCGCCTGCGGGTTGATCTAGCCTTCCGGGCGAGCGTTGGAGGCCGCCCGAGCGGGAAGAGTGGTCGCATGAGCGAGATCACGAACGAGCAGATCCAGGCGCTGGTCGCACGGGGCGAGGAGGAAGGCTGCGTCAACCTCTCGCACCTCAACGAGCTCGTCGCCGAGCACGAGCTGGCCGACGCCGAGATCTCGCGGCTCTACGAGGACCTGGAGGACCGCGGCATCGAGCTCACGGACGACTGCAGCCGCGACCAGGAGGACGAGAGCACCTACGTCAACGGCGACCTCGCGGTCGCGACGACGGACGCCCTGCAGCTCTTCCTCAACGAGGCCGGCCGCTGGCCGCTGCTGACGAAGGAGGAGGAGGTCCAGCTCGCGAAGCGCATCGAGCGCGGCGACGCCGAGGCGAAGGAGCGGATGATCAACTCGAACCTGCGGCTCGTCGTCTCGATCGCCAAGCGCTACCAGGGCCACGGGCTCTCGCTGCTCGACCTGATCCAGGAGGGGATCATCGGGCTGATCCGCGCGGTCGAGAAGTTCGACTGGCGCCGCGGCTTCAAGTTCTCGACGTACGCGACCTGGTGGATCCGCCAGGCCGTGCAGCGCGGCGTTGCGAACAAGTCGCGGACGATCCGGATCCCGGTGCACATCGCAGACCGCGAGCAGCGGATCGCACGGGCCGAGCGGGCGCTCGCCCCGAAGCTCGGGAGGCAGCCGACGGACGAGGAGATCGCCAAGCAGGCCAAGCTGCCGCTGAAGCAGCTGCGCGAGGTGCGGCAGGCCGCGCGGGCGATCGCGAGCCTCGACAAGCCGATCGGCTCGGAGAACGAGGGGGCGCTCGGCGACCTGTTCGCCTCCGACGCGTCACCGCCGGAGGAGGAGCTGACCGTCAGCCTCGAGCAGGACGTGCTCAGGCGGGCGGTGGCCCAGCTCCCCGAGCGCGAGCGCGAGGTTGTCAAGAGGCGCTACGGGCTGAACGGCGACCGCGACCCGGCGTCGCTCGAGGCGATCGGCCGCGAGCTGGGCCTGACGCGGGAGCGGGTGCGGCAGATCGAGGCGAACGCCCTCGAGCAGCTGGCCGTGAACCGCGAGATCGAAGCGCTGAAGGTCGCCTGACCGGCTCACCGCCGCGCGTGCTCATCTTCACGCGCGCCCCTGGGTGGGTGGGGGTTAGGGACGGTATCCGCTCGAGGCGCGCAGATGTGTGACGGCTTCGTGGCGATCGTGTGCCGATCGCTCCACAGGCGGCCCGCGAGGCAGCCGCGCAGGCGGTCTAGCGTCCGAGCAGCGCGACCAGACCTCCGATCGCGGCCGCCCCGAAGGTCAGCCAGGCGACGTAGTCGCCCA
>DATIFC010000102.1:0-18428 GCA_035455445.1 Gaiellaceae bacterium
CGCCTGGCGCGGAAGATCAGCGTCTCGACCGCGCTGACCGAGACACCGAGGATCTCGCCGATCTCCGCGTAGGAGCGGCCCTCGAGCTCGCGCATGACGAGCGCCGCGCGCTGGTTGAAGGAGAGCTGCGCGAGCGCCGTCAGCACCTCGTCGAGGTCGGGGCGCTCGTCGCCGTGCGCTGCCTGCTCGGGCGCGTCCTCGAGCGCGACCTCGCGCGGGCGCGAGCCCGCCTGTCGCCAGCGCATCCGGCAGACGTTGTGCGCGATGGCGATCAGCCAGTTGTGCGGCTTCTGCGGCCGCTCGCCCCGCTGGAAGGCGCGGTAGGCGTTGAGGAAGGTCGTCTGGGTGACGTCCTCGGCGTCGGCAGGGTTCGCGAGCAGGGCCAGCGCGTACCGGTAGACCTCGCCCGCGTGCCGGCGGTAGAGCTGCTCGAACGACCGGTCGGCCCGGTGGCCGAACAGGCGCAGCGGACGGCGGACGCCGGGTGCCTCCACGTTGCTCGAACGGCTAACGGCGCCGTGTGGATACGGCTACGTGGCGGCCGCGGCGCGCTTTCGGGTAGCGATGTGAATCGGACGGCCGAGCGCGACGAGGCCCGCTTCCTTGATCGCCTCGGAGAGGGTCGGGTGCGCCGCCATTCCGTCCGCGACCGTCTCCACCGTCGCCTCCGCGTCGAGGGCGACGGTGCCGGCCTCGACCAGGTCGGTCACGTGCGGGCCCACCATCACCAGGCCGAGCAGCTCGCCGTAGCGCGTCTCGTGGATCGACTTCACCCAGCCCACGGTCTCGTTCTGCATCACGGCACGCGCGTTCGCGACCCACGGGAACCTCCCCACCGCAACGTCGTCGCCGTGCTGCTCGCGCGCCTCGGCCTCCGTGAGGCCGACCGACGCAATCTCCGGGTCGGTGTAGATCGGCCGCGGGACGCCGCGGTTGTCGACGACGGCCTCGTGCCCCATCGCGTTCTCGGCGGCGACCTCGCCCTCGCGGAAGGCGGTGTGCGCGAGCTGCCAGTAGCCCGCGCAGTCGCCGACGGCGTAGATGTGCGGCACCGTCGTGCGCCGGTGCTCGTCGGCGGCGATGCCCGTGCGGCGGTCGTACTCCACGCCGATCTCCTCCAGCCCGAGGTTCTCGACCGTCGGCCCGCGGCCGGTCGAGACGAGCATCAGGTCGGCCTCGGTCGTCTCGCCGCCGTGGTGCACGCGGAGGCCGCTGCCGGTGTCCTCGACGCGATCGCAGGTGGTCTCCAGATGGAGAGTGATCCCGCGGCGCCCGAACTGCTTGGCGAGCTCCTGCGCCGCCTCCGCGTCCTCCTGCGGGATCAGCTGCGGGAGCATCTCGACGATCGTCACCTCCGAGCCGAAGCGGCTGAAGATCGAGGCGAACTCGCAGCCGATGATGCCGCCGCCGAGCACGACCAGGCGGCGCGGCACCTCGGTCTGCGCGAGCAGGCCGGTCGAGTCGACGCAGCGCGGCGAGTCGAGGCCGTCGATCGGCGGCCGCAGAGGGTACGAGCCGGTCGCCACGACGGCGCTCCGGAAGGTGACGGGCTCGGCGCCCTCGACGTGGATCGTGTTCGCGTCACCGAAGCGGCCTGTGCCCTTGACCCACTCGACCCCGTTCGCCTTGAAAAGCGTCGCCACACCGGAGGTCATCTGCCTGACGACGCCGTCCTTCCACTGGTTCGCGGTGGCGAAGTCGAGGCTCGGCGCGCCGACGTCGACGCCGAGCTTGGCGAAGGTCTCGTCGGCCTCCTTGATCGCGAACGCGGTCTGCACCCAGGCCTTGGTCGGGATGCAGCCAACGCGGAGGCAGGTACCGCCGAGCTCGGGCTCCTTCTCGATGCAGACCGTCTTGGCGCCCAGCTGCGCGGCGCGGATCGCCGCGGTGTAGCCGCCGGGGCCGCCTCCCAGGACGGCAACGTCACATTCCATCGTCTTCCTCTCGTCGCTTCGGGTCGGGCGCGATCCTAGCGAGGGTCGCCCGGAGCGGCGGCGCTCGCCACGGCCGGGTCGCCGCTCGGGGGGACGCCCCTCGGGCGGGCGTCCGCTCGTGCCGGTGAACCAGACGTCACGCTTCCGACACGGACCCGTCACACACGCGTGACGATTTCGCCGCTAGGCTCAACAACCGGGGCAAGGGGCCGAAGGCCCCCGGTGGGAAGGGTTCTCGCGCGCGCGTGATCCTGGTTCGAGGACGTAAGGGCTGCGCGGGGCTTCAGCCGAGCTCGCAGCGCATCGTCACGGCGCCGTCGTCCTCCTCGGCCTCCTGGAAGCCGTGCCGCGCGTACAGCGCGATCGCCGGGCTCCCTTGCTCGACGCTGAGGCTGATCGCCCCGTAGCCGTCGGCGCGCGCCCGTGCCAGCAGCGCGTCCAGCAACTCCGAGCCGAGCCCGCTGCCGCGCTTGCTCGGCACGACCGCGATCGACAGCTCCGGCGTCTCCTCGTCGATGAACCCGTAGCCGGCGTTCTCCCGCCTGAACAACCGGTACCAGGCGGCGCCGACGCGCTGGAAGTCCTGGATGGCGATCAGCGCCGTGTCGCCCGGGCGGCCCCAGCGCTCGACGTAGCGCTGCACCGGCGGCTCCCCGGTCGAGGAGACGCGGTCGACGCGCCAGTAGTACGCGTGGCGGAGCATGTCCCGCATGAAGGGCACGTCCTGCGGGCCGCCCGGCCGGATCACTGCACCTCCTCGGTGAGCTGGATGCGGTTGCCGTCGCGGTCGAAGACGTCGAGTAGCCGCATCGCGCCGGTCAGCTCGAGCACCGTGCCGACCTCCACACCCGCGGCCGCGAGCCGCTCACGTTCCGCCTTCACGTCCTCGACGTCGATGGTCGCGACCTGGCCCTCCGGATCCGAGCCGGCGTCGTCCGCCTCGCCGATCGCGATCTCCGTGTCACCGCGGTCGAGCGAGGCCCAGCGCTCGTCCTCGTCGACGAACGTCTCGGTGAACCCGAGCACCTCCCGGTAGAACGCCCGTGCCGCGTCGAGATCGCTGACCCGGTACCAGATGCGCATCGCCAGACGCTAGAGCATCAGGCCGGGCTCCTCCAGCAGCTCCTTGACCGTCTGGAGGAACTCGGCGGCGGGCGCGCCGTCGACGGCGCGGTGGTCGAACGTCGCCG
Organism: Gaiellaceae bacterium; assembly: GCA_035455445.1. Classification (GTDB taxonomy): domain Bacteria; phylum Actinomycetota; class Thermoleophilia; order Gaiellales; family Gaiellaceae; genus AC-32. The sequence goes on from DATIFC010000102.1 coordinate 3,125, forward strand.
ACAGCGTCAGCATCGGCCGCACCACGACGTCGCCGTCGAGCGCGACGGGCTTCTCCTCGGTGGCGCCGACCGCGACGATCGCGGCCTGCGGCGGGTTCAGAACGGCCGTGAACCGCTCGACCCGGAACATGCCGAGGTTCGAGATCGTGAACGTCCCGTCCTCGAGGTCCTCGCGCCGCAGCTTCCCGTCGCGGGCGCGTGCCACGAGGTCGGCCCTCGCGGCGGCGATCTCCGCCAGGCGCAGTCGCTCGGCGCCGCGGATGACCGGCACCACGAGGCCCTGCGGCGTCGCCACCGCGATCCCGACGTTCGCGGTCGGGAAGAGCAGGATCGCGTCCTCCGTCCACTGCGCGTTCACCTCGCGGTGGCGGATCAGCGCCGCGGCGCAGACCTTCGTCAGGACGTCGGTGACCGTCGCCCTGGGGCCCTGCTCGTCCTCCCGAAGCCTGGCGACGAGCCCGTTCGCACGGCTCATGTCGACCGACGCCTGCAGCTGGAAGACCGGGATCTGCCACGCCTCGGTGAGGCGCGTGGCGATCGTCCTGCGGATGCTCGTCAGCTCGCGGCGCTCGACCTCGCCGACCGGCACGGGGGCCGCAGCGGGAGGCTCGCCGGCCCCGGCGCGCTCGACGTCCTCGGCGACGATCCGGCCCTCCGGCCCCGTCCCCGAGAGCGACGCGAGGTCGATCCCGCGCTCGCGGGCGATCCGGCGCGCGAGCGGCGAGGCCTTCACACGGCCTCCGTCGCGCCGGGCCGCCACCTCCTGCTGCGCGGCCGCTCGCCCCTCGTCGCGGTCGGGCTCGCGCGCGGGCGCCTGCGAAGGGGCCTCGACGGTCGGGACGGCGCTCTCGGCCGCGCCCGGCGGGGCCTCCGGCTCCTCCGCCGCGGCCGGAACCTCCTCACCCTCGTCGCCGACGATCGCGATCGTGCGGCCGACGGGCACCTCGCCCTCCTGCACGGCGATGCGGAGCAGCACGCCGGAGGCGTCCGCCTCGACCTCCTGCGTCACCTTGTCGGTGTCGAGCTCGTAGAGAGGCTCGCCCTTCTCGACTCGCTCGCCCTCGGCCTTGAGCCACTTGACGATCGTCCCCGACTCCATCCCCTGGCCCAGGCGAGGGAGCTTGATCTCGCTAGCCACGGGCGACCGCCCGCTTGACCGCCTCGAGGACGTCGAGGGCGTGGGGCACCACGTACTCCTCCATCACCGGCGCGAACGGCAGCGGCGCGAACCTGGCGCCCACGCGCTCGATCGGCGCGTCGAGCCAGTCGAACGCCTGCTCCTGCACCACCGCCGCGATCTCGGCGCCGAAGCCCATCCGCGTCACGGCCTCGTGCGCGACGACGCAGCGGTTGGTCTTCTTCACCGACGTGACGAGCCCCTCGACGTCGAGCGGCTGCAGCGTGCGCGGATCCCAGACCTCGACCGAGACCCCCGCCGACTCGGCCTCCTCCGCCGCCTTCAGCGCCTCGTGCAGGAGCCGCCCCGTCGCCACCACGGTCACGTCCGAGCCCTCGCGGTGGAGACGACCCTTCCCGAGCTCGATCGGCTCGAGCTCGTCGGGCACCTCTTCCTTGAGCCCGTAGAGCGTGCGGTGCTCGAAGAAGATGACCGGATTGTCGTCGTAGATCGCCGACCAGAGCAGCCCGCGCACGTCGGTCGGCGTCGAAGCGAAGACGACCTTCAGGCCTGGCACGTGGACGAACCACGCCTCGACCTGCTGCGCGTGCTGGGCGCCCGGCGACCACCCCGCGCCACCCTGCGTGCGGATCGTCAGCGGCACCTTCAGCTGCCCGCCGGACATGTAGCGGTGCTTGGCCGCCTGGTTGACGATCTGCTCCATCGAGACCGTCAGGAAGTCCTCGTACATCACCTCGACGACCGGCCGCATCCCCTGCATTGCCGCGCCGATCCCGGCGCCCACGATTGCGATCTCCGAGATCGGCGTGTTGCGGACGCGCTCGGCGCCGAACTCGTCGAGCATCCCGGCCGTGACGCCCATCGAGCCGCCCATCTCGGCGATGTCCTCGCCCATGATGAAGACGTCCTCGTCCCTGCGCATCGCCGTCGCGAGCGCGTCCCGGACGGCCTCGCGGTAGCTCAGCTCAGGCATCCGAGGCGCCGCTCGTCGGCGCTGCTTCCAGGACGTGCGGGCACCGCCCGCGCGTCCGTCTGCGCCGCCAACCGGGGAACGGATGCATCGAGGTCACGCATAGATGTTTTTCAGCGCGTCCTCCGGCTTGGGGTCGGTGCCGGCTTTCGCGAACTCGACCGAAGCCTCGACGAGCTCCACCACCTCGCGGTCGTCGGCCTCGAACTCCTCGTCCGAGACGCCGAGATTCTCACGCAGGAGCGTGATCGGGTCGCGCGTCTCCTGCAGCTCGCGCAGCTGCTCCTTGTCGCGGTAGACCTGCGGGTCGCCGATGTAGTGGCCGACCAGGCGCTCGGTGTCGACGTGCAGGAAGACCGGCCCCTTGCCGTCGCGCGCGTGCTTGAGGGCGCGCGAGGCGACGCGATGCACCTCCCCCACGTCCTGGCCGTCGACCTTCATCACCTTCATCCCGAAGGCCTCGGCGCGCTTGCTCAGGTCGCGAATCGGCGAGTGCTGCGACTCGGGCGTGGACTCGGCCCAGCCGTTGTCCTCGAGCACGAAGACGGCCGGGACCTGCCAGAGCTGGGCGAGGTTGAGCGACTCGTGGAAGGTGCCGATGTTCGTCGCCCCGTCGCCGAAGAACGCGACCGCGACACGCGGCTCGCCGCGGAGCTTGAAGGCGAGCGCCGCGCCCGTGATCGCGGGCAGGCCGCCGCCGACGACCGCGTTCGCGCCGAGGTTGCCGCGCTCGACGTCGTAGAGGTGCATCGAGCCGCCGTAGCCGTGCGAGCAGCCCTCGATCTTCCCGTACAGCTCTGCCATGACGGCGTTCGGGTGCGTCCCGCGCGCGAGCGTGTGCCCGTGGGCGCGGTGCGTGGAGGCGAAGACGTCGCCGTCCTCCATCGCCTGGCAGACGCCGACCGCGACCGCCTCCTGGCCGATTGCGACGTGCAGGAAACCCGGCAGCTCGCCGGCGCGGAAGCGTTCCTCGACCTTCTCCTCGAAGCGCCTGATCAGCAGCATCTCGCGCAGGAACTCGCGCAGCCGCTCGTCCGACAGACCCCTCCTGGCCTCGACCTTCGCCACGAGCCTGAGTCTATGCTCAGCCCCATGGCTCTCGTCGACCAGTGGCGGGCGATCGAGGACGGCCTGCCGGAGGGGTGGGAGGACGCACGGTTGCGGCTGATCGTGGACGATCGCGACCGCGCCGCCCGCGCCGCGCAGCTGCTCGCCCCCGCCCTCGCCGGGCGCCACGGAAGCTTCGTCGCGTTCCAGGTCTCGCGGCGTGGGGGGAGCTCCTCGCCCAACCTTGTTCGGCGGCTGCTGGCGCGCCACGACGCCGAGGGGATCACCGGCACCCTCGACCTCGTCCGCGTCGACGAGACCGCGGCCGCGGCGGAGGAGGCACAGGCGACGCTGGCAGGCCAGTGGGAGCAGCTCTCCGCAGCCCTGCCCGACGACTGGAGCGACCTTCACGTCGAGCTCGAGCTCCGCTCGACCGACTACCTGGAGCGCGGCGCGCTCCTGCTCGCCCCGGTCAATCCCGTGCGCGTGCCCGCCCGCACCGCCTTCCGCTTCCGCGTCGCGCGCCGTTTCGGCTACGGCGCATCCCCGCAGATGACGCAGCGGTGCTTCGAGCGGCTCGACGAGGAAAACATCCGCGGCACGCTGCGTATCCTGCGTGCGCTCTCCGACACGAAGCCCGTCTACACGCAAGGCCCCGTGTGGTACGTCGGCGGCCGCGTCGTCTAGGCACCGCAGTGGCCGATCCCGTCTCCTGGTTCGTGGTCGAGCGTGGCTGGGATGTCGCCGGCAGCGACGGTGGCAAGCTCGGGACGGTCGAGGAGACCCTCGGCGACTCGTCGCGCGACATCTTCGACGGGCTCACGGTCGGCAGCGGCCTGCTGAGCAAGCCGCGCTACGTTCCGGCCGAGCTCGTGGAGGAGATCGTCGAGGGCTGCGTGCGCCTCTCGATCTCGAAGGACGAGTTCGCACGGCTCGAAGCCTACGAGCCCCCGCCCGGCGGGCCCATCCGCCGCCGCTGACAAGTAACAGACTGTTACTAGCTCGCGCGGACCCGCGGAGCGGCCTGCTCTCACGCGCTCGCCCCTCAAGTAACAGACTGTTACTTGGAAGCAGGTGCGACGTCAGCCGATCGCGCGCGCGAGCTCGCGGGCGACGGTGCGCGCGTCCCCCGGCGCGCGGGTGATCACGAGGCAGGTGTCGTCGCCCGCGAGGGTGCCGACGACTTTCGGGTGACCGAGCCGGTCGAGCGCACGTGCGATCGCGGGGGCCGAGCCGAGCTCCGACTGGATCACGACGATGTTCTGCGCCGCCGTGGCGCGTAGGCCGAACTGGCGGAGCACGCCGTTCAGCGACTCGCGCGGATCGCCGCGGCCGTCGCGCCCCGGGAGCACGTAGCGCGGCCGCCCGAGCGCGTCGCTCGTCTTCTCCAGCCGCAGCTCGCGGATGTCGCGCGAGACCGTCGCCTGCGTGACCGTGCAACCTGCCTTCGCAAGCGCTTCGGCGAGCGCGAGCTGGCTGCCGATGCGGCGGCGGGAGACGACGCTCGCGATCAACCGCTGCCGCTCCGCCTTTGTCAGCGAGCGCGCCTCGGGTTCCACGGAGTTACAGTAGCTCCCAGGTTTGGCCGAGTCATCGTCAGGCAACGACCCCGGCATGCTGCGCAAGCTGCTCTGGGCCGGTCTCTACGCGGGCCTCGCGGCGGGTGCAACGATGGCCGCGCGCCGCGCGGCGTCCGGGATCTGGCGCGTCGCGACGGGCGAGCCGCCGCCGGTGAAGAAATGACGAAAGGCGACCTGCTCGTCGAGCGCGGCGCCACCCGCCTGCAGCGGCTCGCCGACCGGGCGGCTGCCCGCGGCGACGGCGTCGGCGAGTGGCTCTCGGACGAGCTGCGCGCGGATGCAGCCTTCCTGCGCAAGCTGAAGCCGAGCCTCGTCAAGGCACGCGCGAAGGGGAGCGCGCCGTCGAGCCAGGAGCCGGAGAGCCCGCCGCCCGCGCCCCCGGAGGCGCAGCCCACCTCGCGTCCTGGGCCGAAGAGGAAGAAGGCGAAGAAGCGCCGTGGCGGGCCGCCCCCGGTCGTGATCGTCGGCGCGGCGCTCGCGGCCGGGATCCTGCTCGCCAAGGTGATCGACTGGAGGGGCCATGCACACCCCAGAGACTGAGCGCGAGGCACAGGGCCTCGGCGCCAGCGCGAAGGGCGTCGCCGAGCACGCGAGCACGCTCGTCCGCCTCGAGCTGGAGCTCGCGGCGCTCGAGCTCAAGCGCAAGGTCGCGGCGCTCGGGATCGGGATCGGGTTCGCCCTCGGCGCGGCCGTGCTGCTCGTCTTCGCGCTGGGCTTCGCGCTCGCGACGATCGCGGCAGGGATCGCGACCGCGCTGCCGTGGTGGGCGTCCCTCCTGATCGTGACGGGCGGCATCCTCCTGGTCGCGGGCATCCTCGGCCTGCTGGCCATGCGCTCGATCAAGAAGGGCACCCCGCCGGTCCCCGAGCAGGCGATCGCAGAGGCGAAGCTCACCCAGGAGGCGCTGAGGAGCGATGGCCGGCGCTAACGGACGCACGCCCGAGCAGGTCCGGCGCGACATCGAGGCCGAGCGCGAGCGGCTGGCGCTCGCGGTCGACGACCTGCGCGCCGGCATGGACGTGAACGCGAAGCTGAAGGGCAAGGTGCCCGTCGCGGCGGCCGCGGCGCTCGGGATCGGATTCGTCGTCTCCGGCGGGATCGGCGCGACCATGCGCCTGCTGGTGCGGCGCGGCCGCGAGGGCAGGACGAAGGCGCGCTTCGGCCCGTTCTCCTTCGTCGACCGCGACTAGCCCGACACGGAGAAGCTGCGGCGGAGCTTCCTGTGCGCGTCCGAGCGCACGGTGTACTTGCCCGCCTTCAGCGTGACCGTCCAGGTGGCGGCGCCGCGGAACTTGACGCCGGTCTTCCTGTTGACGCCGGGTCCGAGCAGGTGGAAGTTGTCGGCCTTCGTCGCGTCCCGGACCGCGATCTTGAAGCGGCCGGCCTTGAGCGACTTGACGGTCGCGCCGGACGCCGTCCTGAGCGAGATCGTCCGCTTGGGGCCGACCTTGCCGCTCAGCTTCGCCGGGGGCGGCGGCAGGGCGCCGACGTGGAAGGAGCCCTTCATGATCGTGCTGTGGGCGTCGCACTTGTACCTGTAGGTGCCGTCCACCAGGGTCACGTCCCAGGTGACCGTCGTGTTGTCGAAGGCCGAGGCCCTGTCCACTCCTCCGGGGCCGGTCAGGTGGAAGTTGTGCTCCTGGGCCGGCGAGAGGTTCTTGATCGTGATCGAGTAGGCGCCAGGGTCGAGCTGCGTGACGTTTCGGCCGTTGGCGTCGACGAGCTTGATCGTGAAGCCGGGGCCGACGGTGGCGGTCAACGCAATGCCCTTGGCGGCGGAGCTCGCCGAGCCGGGCAGCAGCACGGCGGCGAGAACGAGTGGAAGCAGCAACAGGGGACGGAACGACGGCACGGGAAGACCCTCCTCGGTGATCGACGTGGACACGCTATGCCATACGCCGCGAGACGTCGATTCGGTTTGCCGCGCACAGCCGGAGGCCTGGCAAGCCGGCGCGGCCTCTCCTGGTCGGCACCGCCGAGTCGGTGCGAGATTGAACGGCCGCACCGGCAAAGCCGGCGCGGCCTCTCCTGGTCGGCACCGCCGAGTCGGTGCCTTAGACTCCTCCCGTGCTCAGGCGGAACCAGAAGGTCGAGCTGATCAGGCACGCACCGCTGTTCTCGAACTGCTCCAAGCGCGAGCTGGAGCAGATCGCACAGCTGGCAGACGAGATCGACCTGGCCGAGGGCAAGGAGATGACACGTCAGGGCTCGCGTGGCCGGGAGTTCTTCGTGCTGCTCGAGGGCGAGGCCGACGTCACGAAGGACGGCCGCAGCATCAACCAGCTGTCCGGCGGCGACTTCTTCGGCGAGATCGCGCTCGTGTCGGACTCGCCGCGCACCGCGACGGTCACCGCGACGAGGCCGGTCCGCGCGCTCGTGATCACCGACCGCTCCTTCCGGCGGCTGCTGAGAGACCAGCCCGAGATCCAGAGCAAGGTGCTCGCGGCGCTGGCCGCCCGGCTCGCGCCGGAGATGCTCTAGGCCCGCAGCTCCGCGCCGAAGCGATCGGCGAGTGCGGAGACGATCCGCCCGCGCAGCGCGGCCGCGTCGTCGTCGGTGAGCGTCCGCTCGGAGGACTGGAAGCTGACCGCGAAGGCGACCGACTTGCGGCCCCCGCCCACCTGCTCGCCGCGGTAGACGTCGAAGGGGCGCATCTCGCGCAGCTCGCCGCCGGCGGCCTCGTGCGCCGCCGCGACGAGGTCGGCCGCCGGCACCTCCTCCGGGACGGTGAAGGCGAGATCCTGTCGCACGGCCGGGAACGAGACGACGTCCGTGTAGCGCACCTCCTCCCTCGCGACCTCGAGCAACCGCGCGAGATCGAGCTCGAAGCCGCCCCACGTTCCCTCCAGCGCACCGGGGTGGAGCTCGCCGACCACGCCGGCGGCGGTCGCGGCGGCCTTGCCCGGGTGCAACAGCTCGTCTTCGGCGCGCCCGAAGCGCGGCTCGGCCTTGAGCGCGGCGTACAGCGCGTCGACGATCCCCTTCGCCCGCGACCAACCGCCGTCGACGAGTCCCGCGACGCGCGTCTCCTCGTCCGGGAGCTCACCGTCCGGAAGGTAGACGCGGGCGACCTCGAACAGCGCGACGTGCTCGGCGCCGAGCTCGACGTTCCGGCGCGCAGCCTCGACGAGGCTCGGCAGCAGGCGCGTCCGCAGCACCGAGAGCTCGACGGAGATCGGCTCGGGCAGGCGCCAGGCCCGCTCATTCGCGTCGTCGGCCCGCAGGGACGGCGTGTAGGTCTCGGTCAGGCCGAGGCCGACGAGCAGGTTCTCGATCCGGCGCCGCAGGCGCTGCACAGGGGTCAGCGCCCCGAACATCTCCCGGCGCGCGGGGAGCGTGAACGGCACCGCCTCCAGCCGCTCCCGCGCGACCTCCTCGACCACGTCGATCTCCCGCGTGACGTCGCGGGCGCGCCACGTCGGCGCGAGGACCTCCCCGTCGCGCGCCTCGAACCCGACGCGTTCGAGCCACGCGATCTGCCCCTCGGCAGGCGTCTCGATCCCGATCACCTCGTCCACGCGCTCCGGCCGGAACCTGACGACCGGCCGCTCCGGCAGCCCTTGCTGCACGTCGACGTGGCCCGCCCAGGTCGCGCCGGCGGTCTCGACGAGCAGCTCGGTGGCGAGGCGGGCGGCCGGCTCGGCGAGGTACGGGTCGACGCCCTTCTCCCAGCGGTTCGAGCCCTCCGTGCGCAGCCGCAGCCGCTCGGACGTGCGGAAGATCCCGGTCGGCTCGAAGTTCGCGGCCTCGAGCAGCACCTCGGTCGTCCCCTCGCCGATCTCGGTCTCCTCGCCGCCCATGATCCCGGCGAGCGCGACGGAGCGGTCTGCGTCGGCGATCATCAGGTCGTCGGGCTCGAGGCGCCGGTCGACGCCGTCGAGGGTGCGGATCGACTCGCCCGGCTCGGCGCGGCGGACGACGATGCGACCGCCGTGCAGCGTCGCCAGGTCGAAGGCGTGCAGCGGGTTGCCGAGCGCGAGCATCACGTAGTTCGTCGCGTCGACGACGTTCGAGATCGGGCGCATGCCGGCGTTCGCCAGCCGCGCGCGCAGCCACACCGGGGACTGTCCCACGGACACGTCCCGGAAGACGCGGCCCACGTAGCGCGGGCAGCCGCCGAAGTCGTCCACGGAGACGTCCACCACCGCTTCGGGCGCTGGCCCGGGGTCTGTCCCCGGGACAGGGCTCAGAGGGAGGTCGTAGAGCGCGGCGACCTCGCGCGCGACGCCGTAGACCGAGAGCAGGTCGGGGCGGTTGCCCGTCGACTCGACGAGCAGCACGTCCTCGACGAGCGGCAGCACGTCGCCGAGCGGCGTCCCCGGCTCGGCCTCCGGCAGCACCATGATCCCCGAGTGGTCGGTGCCGAGCTCGACCTCGTCCTCGGCGAGGATCATCCCGTCCGAGAGCTCGCCGCGCACCGTGCGCTGCTCGAGCTGCAGGCCGCCCGGCAGGCGCGCGCCCGGGAGCGCCACGGCGACGGTCGCGCCGGCGCCGAAGTTCCACGCCCCGCAGACGATCTGCCGCGCGTCGCCCTCCCCCACGTCGACGCGGCAGAGCTGCAGGCGATCGGCGTTCGGGTGCTTCTCGGCCTCGAGCACGCGCCCGACGCGGAAGAGCCCGAGGTTGCCGTCCTCGTCGGGCACCCCCCGGCGCTCGATCCCCTCGATCTCGGCGGAGGAGATCGAGAGGCGCTCCGCCAGCTCGGGGAGCGGCATCTCGACGGGCACGTAGTCCCGCAGCCACGAGACCGGGACGCGCATCAGAACTGCGTCAGGACGCGGAGGTCCCCCTCCCAGAGCGCGCGGATGTCGGGGAAGTCGTACTTCAGCTGCGCGACGCGCTCGATCCCGCAGCCGAAGGCGAAGCCGCTCCACTCCTCCGGGTCGACGCCGACGTTCTCGAAGACGCGCGGATCGACCATCCCCGAGCCGCCCATCTCGAGCCAGCCCGAGTAGCGGCAGGTGCGGCATCCCGCGCCGCCGCAGATCCCGCACGAGACGTCGGGCTCCATCGAGGGCTCGGTGAACGGGAAGTAGTGCGTGCGGAAGCGCACGCGCCGCTCGGGGCCGAAGACCGCCCGCATCACGTGCAGCAGCGTCCCCTTCAGGTCGGCGAGCGTAAGGCCGCGGTCGACGGCGAGGCCCTCGAACTGGTGGAAGATCGGGTAGTGCGTCGCGTCGATCGCGTCCCGCCGGTAGCAGCGGCCGATCGAGACCATGTAGATGGGCGGCTCCCGCTCCTCCAGCGCGTGGATCTGGCTCGGCGAGGTCTCGGTGCGCAGCAGCCGGTTCTCGTCGAAGAAGAACGTCGCGCGGTGCGAGCGCGCCGGGTGCCACGGGTCGAAGGCGAGCTTGTCGAAGTTGAACTCGGTCGTCTCGACCTCGCGGTCGTCGCGGATCTCGTAGCCCAGGCCGAGGAAGGCGTCCTCGATCTGTCGCCGGGCCTGGGTAATCGGGTGCAGGTGCCCGAGCGGCAGCTCGTCGCCCGGGAGCGTGACGTCGACGACCTCCTCGGTGAGCGCGCGGTCGAGCTCGGCCCGCTCCAGCTCCGCGCGGCGCGCCTCGAGCGCGGCCTCGAGCGAGGCGCGGAGCGTGTTGAGGGTCATGCCGGTCTCGCGGTCGCGGACCCCCCGCAGCGCCTGCGCCAGGTCGCTCTTGCGGCCGAGGTAGCGCACCCTCGCCTCGTCGAGCTCGGACGCGCTCCCGGCGGCCGCGATCGCGCTCTGCGCCTCGTCTCCGTACCCCTGCCAGTCCACGCGGCGACTGTATCGGTCGTAGCATCGTCGCGATGAGCTGGGACGAGGGCTTCGCCGAGCGCTACGACGAGTGGTCTGCAGAGATGACGGAGGACGTGCCGTTCTACGTCGAGCTCGCCCGCGAGACGGAGGGGCCGCTGGTCGAGCTGGCCGTCGGCAGCGGCCGCGTGGCGATCCCGGTCGCCGAGGCGACCGGAAGGCCGGTGCTCGGGATCGACACCTCGCCCGCGATGCTCGCGCAGGCCCGGGAGCGCGCTGCCGCGGCCGGCGTCGAGCTGGAGCTGCGCGAGGCCGACATGCGCGACCTCCTGTTCGACGAGCCGGCCGGCCTCGTCTACTGCCCCTTCCGCGGGCTGCTGCACGTGCCCACCTGGGCCGACCGCCGCCGCGTCTTCGAGCGCGTCGCCGCCGCGCTGCGGCCGGGCGGCCGCTTCGCCTGGAACGCGTTCGCGTTCGACCACGCGATCGCCGCCCGGCTCGACGGTGAGCACCGGGAGGAACCGGTGGGCCACTCGCTGCGCTACGCGGTCGGCGACAACCGGATCGACATCACGCTCGACGGCGGCGGCACCTCCTCGCTCTGGTGGGCGACGAAGAACGAGTGGCTCGGGCTGATCGACGTTGCCGGGCTCGAGGTCGAGGCGCTCTACGGCGACTTCGATCGGCGGCCGTTCGGCGACGAGTCGCGGGAGTTCGTGTGGGTCACGCGCCGGCCGGCGTGAGTGCGTACGACTCGATCGCGCGGCTCTACGACCCGTGGAGCGTGAGCGTCACCGAGGACGTGACCTTCTACGTCGAGGAGGCGAAGCGCGCGGGGCCTCCGGTCGTGGAGCTCGGGGTCGGCACCGGCCGGATCGCCGTGCCGACGGCCGCCGCCGGGGTGCGCGTGATCGGCGTCGACTCCTCGCCCGGGATGCTGGACGTCTGCCGCGAGCAGGCGGGGCTCGCCGGCGTGGCCGACCTGCTCGACCTGCGCGTCGGCGAGCTCGAGGGACCGCCGGTCGCGGAGCGCGTCGCGCTCGTCACGTGCCCGTTCCGGTCCTACCTGCACCTGCTCGACGACGAGGCGCGCCTGCGGTCGCTGCGGGCGGTGTACGGCCTGCTCGTCCCCGGCGGGCGGTTCGTCTTCGACGTCTTCGCCCCGGGCGCCGACGACATCGCGGAGACCCACGGCCGCTGGCTCGAGCGCGAGCCCGGGATCTTCGAGCGCGCCGACTGGGACTCGCGGGCCCGCACGCTGACGCTGTCGGTGCGGGGCGAGAACGGGGAGACGAGCCTCGTGCTGGCCTGGCTCTCGAACGACGAGTGGCGCTCCTTGCTGGAGCGCGCGGGCTTCCAGGTGATCGGCTGCTACGGCTGGTTCGACCGCCGCCCCTACGGCGGCGGCGAGGACACGGTCTGGGTCGCGCGCCGGCCGGCCTAGAGCAGCTCGACGGGATCGCCGACGGCGACCTCGCCGGGCTCGACGATCCGCGCCAGCATCCCGCGCTTGCCGTCGAGCTCCGCGCGCAGGCCCTCGCGCAGCTCGTCCATCCGGTGGCACGGGTCGCAGACCATCGTGATCTCGAAGACGGCCTCGTCCCCGACGCGGACGCGCTGGCCGACCGGCCATGCCTGCACGTCGGCGCCCTCGACCGTCAGGTTCTCTCGGATCGCGCCGGGCTCGACGCCGACCGACTCGAGATGCTCCGCCGAGACGAACAGCACCTCGCGCCTCGGCGGGTTCGCGTGCGCGCAGCCCTCGAGCCCCTCGCCGACGATCGCCCGCCGCCGCTCGTGCCCGACCGAGCGGCCGCTCTTGCGTCCCGGAGACGTCCAGACCCCCGTGATCCTCGCCATCGCGCGCATCCTACCCGCGGCGCCAGCTGCCCCAGCCCTCGTGAGGCCGGCGCCGTCCGCTCTCGTAGTTCCAGTACTCACGGAGATCCTCGCAGCGGCCGTCGGGTGCGAAGCGAAGCAGGAGGCAGCCGACCAGCGTGATCTCCTCGCCGTCGGCGCGCATCCTCGTCCACCACTCGACGGCGGCGTGGTCGCCGCCGACGAGCGGCTCGCCCATCACGACCTCGACGTCCTCCTGCGTACCGGTCGCGCGGGCCCAGTACGCGCGCACCCCCTCGTGCCCGAGGCTCGGCGGCTCGCCGAACGCTGACGAGCGGTAGGAGGCGTCCTCCGTGAACAGCGCCGCGGCCGCATCGGGGTCACGGTCCTCCCATGCACGCCTGTAGCCCTCGATCCAGTCAGCCAGCTCCATGCGACCGGTGCCAATCGTAGAGGGCGATCGTCCCGGCCATCGCGACGTTCAGCGACTCGGCGTTCCCCGCGAGCGGGATCGTCGCGCCGGCCGCGCAGGCGGCCACGACGTCCTCCGGCAGCCCCTCGCGCTCCGAGCCGAGCACGAAGCGCGATCGCGCGGGATCGAGCTGCGCGAGCGGCGGCGCGCCGTGCGCGACGAGCGCGACCGCCCCCTCGGGCGAGAAGTCCACGAGCGGCACGCGGAAGATCGAGCCGGCCGAGGCGCGCAGGGCCTTCGGCCCGAACGGGTCGGCGCATCCGGGCGAGAGCGCGAGGTAGGCGCCGAACGCGTCGCAGGCGCGGGCGAGCGTGCCCACGTTGCCGGGGTCGCCCACGCGCCACAGCTCGAGCCCGAGCGCCGGCCGCTCACTCCGCGGCCGCGCCGCCCGGAAGACGCCGATCACCCGCGGTGCGTGGCCCAGCGTGGAGACCTCCGCCAGCAGGTGCGAGGCGACAGGCTCGGCCCGCAGCGCGAGGGCAGGCTGCCGCGCCGCGTCTGCGAGCGCGAACTCGAGCTGCCAGCCGCTCTCCAGCGCGGCCACGACCAGATCCTCACCCTCTGCCGCAAAGAGGCCGAGCTTCTCCCGTTGCCGCCGCGAGCCGAGCTTGCGCACCGTCTTCAGCTTCGGGTTGTCGCGCGACGAGATCACGCGCGCCAGCGGATCCAGTTGCCGTGGAAGTCGCAGCGCAGCAGGAAGCGCCGCTCGCCGCCGGGCCAGAGCGCGACCTCGAGCTCGTAGCTGTCATGGCGGTCCTCCTCCTGCTCCTCGACCGCGCGCGTCGAGGCCCAGCCGAGCGGCGCCTCCCGTCCCGCGGCCTCGAGCAGCCCGCGCAGCTCGGCCCGCCGCTCGTGTCCGATGTAGCCCGTCGACGCGGTCTGGAAGACGACCGTCAGCGCCTCCTCGTCCCGCTCGCGCAGGAGCGCCGGCAACAGCTCGACGTAGTCGCCGCGCACGAGCGTCGGCGGCTCGCGGCGCAGGATCGCGATCGCCTGCCGCAGCCGCTGCGCGCGCTCCACGCGGCCGGGCCAGATGAACGCGTGCAGCAGCCTCGCGCCGTGGTCGGTGGTGAGGTCGACCGGGTTGAGGTCGATCCCCACCCGGCGCCGCACCGCGATCCGCCGGGAGAGCACCTCGGGCGGCACCGGCGCATACTCGACGCCCTGCAGCAGCAGCTCCGACGAGCCCCAGCGCCCGGCGCGGTAGCGGTAGGCGTAGCGGTCCCAGAGCAGGTTCAGCCCCGCCGCCGGCCCGAGCTCGACGAGGTCGAGCGTCGAGGCGCCGTGGTCGCCCGCGAGCGCGAGGAAGGCCGGCAGCAGCGCGAAGCAGCGCTGCACCTCGTTCGTCTGCACGCCCTGCTCGCGCACGAAGCGGGCGAGGAACTCGCGCTGCGACTCCAGGGCGCCGCGGAAGTCCGCCCACTCCCCCGAGAGCGCGTACGGCTCGATCCCCGCCAGCTCGAGGTAGTGCACGCCGCCGAAGAGCCGCAGCGGCACGTCCCAGCTGAGCTCCTCGATCAGCTCGCCGACCAGCGGCTCGGAGGCGCAGCGCCGCGCCAGGTGCGCGTACACCGGCGACCCCTGCTGGTCGAAGTGCTCCGCCTGGTGGCGGAAGATCGCCGGGAGGGTGCTCAGGCCTCGAGCGCGGCCTTGGCCTGCGCCGCGATCTTGCCGAACGCTTCCGGGTCGCTCACCGCGAGGTCGGCGAGCACCTTGCGGTCGAGCGGGATCTCGGCCTTGCGCAGGCCCGAGACGAACTGGTTGTAAGAGAGGCCCTCGCGCCGCGCCGCGGCGTTGATGCGCATGATCCAGAGCCGCCGGAAGGTGCGCTTCTTGTTCTTGCGGTCGCGGTAGGCGTAGACGAGCGACTTGTCGACCTGCTCCTTGGCCCGCTTGTAGCTCGAGTGCTTGAGCCCCCAGTAGCCGCGCGCCTGTCCGAGCACCTTGCGGCGCTTCTTGCGCGCGTGGACGGATCGCTTGACGCGAGGCACCGGTCAGCCCCGCCCCAGCAGCTTCTTGATCGCCTTCTGGTCGCTGCGCGCGCTCGGCCTAGCCTGCCGGACGCGCTTCCGCTTGGCTTGCCCGTGCTTCACCAGGTGGCCCGGCGGCGTCGTCCGGTTCCTGCGACGGCGTGTCAGCTTGCCCGTTCCCGTCACCCTGAACCGCTTCTTGGCGGCGCTGTGTCTCTTCTGCTTTGGCATCGTCTCTCGTGACTCCCGCGTTCTTCGTGGGTCCCAAGACCATCACCATGTTGCGGCCGTCCTGGAGAGGCGGGGACTCTACCTGCCCGATCTCCTTCACGTCCTCGGCCAGCCGCATCAGCAGGTCGCGCCCGCGCTCCGGGTGGCTTTGCTCCCGGCCGCGGAACATGATCGTCACCTTCACCTTCGCGCGCTGGTTGAGGAAGCGCTCGACGTGCCCCTTCTTGGTGTTGTAGTCGTGGATCCCGATCTTGGGCCTGAGCTTGATCTCCTTGACGTGGACCGAGATTTGATGCTTCCGCGCGAGCTTGGCCTTCTGCTCC
>DATIFC010000103.1:0-10196 GCA_035455445.1 Gaiellaceae bacterium
CACCGCGAACACCGCGATCGCGACCTTGAGGTTCGTCGGGTCGCCCTGGATCGCGTACGCCGCGAGGGTGATCGCGCCCGCGACCTCGAGCAGGATCGCGAAGAAGTCCTTGAACTGCGCGAGGAAGCGGGAGAGACGCGAGCGTCGGCGCAGCTCCGGCAGGCGGTTCGCCCCGTAGCGCGCGAGACGCTCCCGCGCCTCCTCCGAGCCGAGGCCGCCGGGCGAGCTCCCGAGCAGCTCCAGCGCCTCGCCGGCGCCGAGGCGCTCGATCGGGCCCGGGACGGGAGTCTCGACGCTCGGGGCCATCGGCGAAGCATCGCGCTTCGGCCCGCGCGCGAGGGCATCGGTAATTGTCCCGCGCGCAGGTCAGCGCACTCCCTGATGGGCACGCCGGCTGCCGGCGCGATAGTGAGGCTGCCGGAAAAGGAGCGCTGCCCGTGAAGGAGATGCTGATCGTCGGCCGGGGCGGCGAGGGCGTCGTCCTCGCCTCGCAGATCCTGGCGGACGCCTTGGCGCGCGCGGGCTTCTGGGTGCAGAGCTTCCCCGAGTTCAAGGCCGAGCGCCGCGGGGCGCCGATCTCGGCGTCGGTGCGCTGGGACGACGAGGCGCCGATCCACCGCCGCTACAAGGTGCGCGACTGCGACGTGCTCGTGGTCGTCTCGCCCTCGCCGCCCTCGCCCGAGGCGCTGCGCGCGGTCCGGCCGGGCGGCCTCGTCGTGCTGAACCGCGAGGCGCGCTTCCCGCACACGGGTGAGTTCGAGATCGCCCGCGTGCCTGCCTCGCGGATCGCCCAGCAGAACGGGATCCTCTCCTCCGAGGGCCGGCCGATGGGCAACGTCGCGCTGCTCGGCGCGTGCATGCGGCTGCTCGTCCCGCAGGGGCTCGGCTTCCTGGAGGAGGCGATCGCCTCGCGGATGGGCGCGCTCGCCGAGGCGAACGTCGCGGCCGCGAGGGAGGGCTACGAGCGCTGCACGAGGCAGCACCGGCTCGCCGGCGACGAGCCTGTCGAGCCGGCGGTCGCGACGTCGGCGCCGCCACGGGTCGCGCCGCTCTTCCCGGTCAGCACCAGGGACTCGCTCCACCTGCACACCGGCACCTGGTCACTCGACCGGCCCGTGCTGCTGGACGGGTGCACCGCGTGTGCGCTCTGCGCGCTCTTCTGCCCGGAGGGCGTGATCTCGAGGACGGACGACTCGATGACGATCGACTACCTCTACTGCAAGGGCTGCGGCATCTGCGAGGTGGTCTGCCCCGTCCGGAACGCGATCGAGATGGAGGAGGTGCGAGGGTGAGCGAGCCGCTTCCCCACGGACGGGTCGTGCTGACGGCGAACGAGGCCGCGGCCTACGCGGCCGTGCTGGCGCGGGCGCGGGCGATCGCCTGCTACCCGATAACGCCGCAGACGCTGATCGTCGAGAAGCTCGCCGAGCTGGTCGCGGGACGGACGGACGTCGAGTACGCGAACGTCGAGAGCGAGCACTCGATGTTCGGCTACGTGATCGCTGCGGCCCGGACCGGGGTGCGCACCTTCACCGCCACCTCCTCGCAGGGCCTGCTCTACGCCCACGAGCAGCTGCACCGGGCCTCCCGCGAGCGAGTCCCGCTCGTCGTCGTCAACGTCAACCGGGCGGTCTTCGCGCCGTGGAGCATCGAGCCCGACCTCTCCGACAGCATGAGCCAGCGCGACACCGGCTGGATCCAGCTCTACTGCTCCTCCGCGCAGGAGGTGCTCGACAGCGTCCTCTGCGCCTACCGGATCGCCGAGACCGCGCTGCTGCCGGTGCTCGTCTGCGCCGAGGGCTTCCTGCTCTCGCACACCTCGGAGGTGCTCGACGTCCCGCGCCAGGCGGTGGTCGACGAGTTCATCCCCGAGCTGCGCCCGCCCGAGGACTGGCTGCTCGACCCGGGCCGGCCGCGCGTCTTCTCGGCCCTCCCGGAGGCGAACGACTACTACGCCTTCCAGCGCAACGTCGCGGAGGCGATGGACGACGCCCGCACCGTCATCGCGAAGGTCGCGGACGAGTTCGGCTCGCACTTCCGCCGCGAGAAGGTCGGCGCGCTCGAGCTCACCGGCAACCCCGAGGCCGAGACGGCGCTGGTGGCGATCGGGACGATCGGGGACACGGCACAGGAGCTGCTCGCCGCCGACGACGACCTGCTGGTCGTCCGCGTCCACGCATACCGCCCCTTCCCGGCCGCCGAGCTCACGGCCGCGCTCGCGAACGCCTCGTACGTGACGGTGGTCGACCGCGCCGCTGCCTTCGGCGCGCTGGGCCCGCTCGGCAACGACGTCACCTCGCTCGAGCTCGCGCACGTCGAGGCGGCACGGAACGTCGTGTGCGGCCTGGGCGGGGCGGAGGTGACCCCGGCCACGCTGCGCTGGGCGCTCGACCAGACCAGATCCACCGAGGCCCGGGGAGGACGCCCGGAGCCGGTGTACGTCCCGGAGGGCGTGTGACGATGGCAGCCTGGCTCGAGGAGATCGTCGGCGAGGAGCGGCTGCTCCATCCCGGGCACGCCGCGTGCGCCGGCTGCGCGCCGGCCATCAACGTCCGGCACGTGCTCGGCGCCCTGCGCGCCGCCAGGCCGGACTCGGAGATCGTCCTCGTGATCCCGGCCTCGTGCTGGACGATCATCGCCGGGATCTACCCGGTGAACGCCTTCGGCGTCTCGGTCCACCTGACGCCGTTCGCCTCGGCGCCCGCCGAGGCGTCGGGCATCAAGGCGGCGCTGCGGCTGCGCGGCGTCGAGGATGCGACCGTCGTCGTCTGGGGCGGCGACGGGGCGACCTCCGACATCGGCTTCTCGGGAGTCTCGGCGGCCGCGGAGCGGAACGAGGATGTCGTCTACTGCCTCAACGACAACGAGGCGTACATGAACACCGGCGTCCAGAAGTCCGGCGCGACCCCCGAGGGCGCGTGGACGACGACGACCCCGGCGAGCGCCCCCAAGCGTGGGCAGAAGAAGGACCTCGCGAGGATCATGGCGGCCCACGGGATCCCCTACGTCGCGACGCTCGCGCTCGGCTCGGTGCCGATGCTCAAGGACTTCCGCGCGAAGGTGACCCGGGCCGCCGAGCTCGAGGGCTTCCGGTTCCTGCACGTCCTCGGGCCGTGCCCGCCCGGCTGGCGCTACCCGACGGCGCAGTCGACCGAGGTCGCGCGGCTGGCGGTCGAGTCGCGCTACTTCCCGCTCGTCGAGTGCGACGGCGGGCGCTGGCGGATCACCTTCAGGCCCAGGCACCCGGTGCCGGTGCGCGAGTTCCTCGAGAGCCAGGGCCGCTTCGGCCACCTCACGGCCGAGGACGTCGAGCTGATCCAGTCCCACGTCGACGAGCGCTGGGAGCTGCTCGCCGGCCTCGAGTCGCAGTCCGCAGAGGAGAGGAGCGCCACATGACGACGACCTACACGACGAAGGTGCGGGCGACCCCGACCGGCGAGATCACGGTCACGGCGACCGACGAGGACGCCTCGGCCTACGGGCCCGTCGAGATCGCCTGGTACCCGGATCGCCTGGAGATCACCGCCCTCGGCGCCGGCCGGGCCTCGATCACTCCGCTCGACCAGGGCCAGAACATGATCGTCCAGCTGCGGCCGCAGCACCTCGACCGGTTCGCGGACGTCGTTCCGGGCGCCGACTAGTAGCAGACCTCTACACGATCGCGGTCACCAGGTGGCCGATCGCGAAGCCGACCCCGGCACTCGCCGAGCCGATGAGCAGCACCTGCAGCCCGCCGCGACCGCGTGACTGGCGCGCGACCGTCGCCTTCACGAGCCCCAGCGCGAACAGCGCCACCATCGTGCAGGCCAGGCTGACGCCGAGCGCCGGCCAGACGAGCGGCAGGAAGGTATAGGGCCAGAGCGGCACGATCGCGGCGGCGAGGTAGGCGAGGCCGACCAGCAGCGCGTCGCCCTTCGCCGCTCCGCCGGTCTCGGGCGACAGCCCAGCTCCTTCTGGGTCTTCGTGCGCAGGAAGACGTTCGGGTTCGCCGCGAGCCCCGTCGCGACCCGCTCGGCGTCCGCGCGGGGCAGCCCCTCGTCCTCGAGCACGAGCGCCAGCTCGGCGACCTCGCGCTCGGGCGCGTCGACCACCTCCTGCCCCTCGTCGCGAATCTCCGCGGCGTAGAGCGCCTCCTCGGCCTCGCTCGCGAGGTAGGAGCCGCCGCCCATGGCGATGCAGCCAGCGACGGCCTCCGCCGCCGCCATCCCGGTGACGACCCCGAGCGGCACCAGCAGCCCGTCCTGGAAGCCGAGCACGAACTCCCGGATCCGCGAGAGCCTGGCGATGCGCTCGGCCTCGCCGCGGGCGTGCTCGTCGATGTGGCGCCGCGCCTCGCCCCGGTGCTCGTCCTCGATGACGCTCCTCCGCTCGAGCCTTGCAGCGCGGGCACCTCCCACCATCCGTAGTTGGGCGCAAGCCCCTCGGTGGTGGTACGGATGCCGTTCGAGCCGCACGCCGGACACACTCCTGGTACACCCGGAGGTGAGCGTGCGAGTTCTCGGCGAGCTGGTGGTTCGCGCGCCGCGGCGCGTGCTCGCGGCGGCCCTCGCGTTCGCCGTCGTCGCCGCGGCGTTCGGCCTCGCGACGCCGCGGCTGCTCGGGCGCGGCTCGAACGACTTCGTCGCCCACGGCAGCGAGAGCCTGCGCGCCCAGCGCGCCGTCGAGGCCGCCTCGGGGCTCTCGGCCGCGCCGCAGCTGCTCGTGCTCGTGCGCCGCCCGACGCCTCGGCGGCTCGCGCGTGTCGCCGGGGTGATCCGCTCGGAGCCGACGTTTCCGTTGGTCGCCGCGCCGCTGCGCTCGAGGGACGGAGGGCAGGCGCTGCTCGCGGCCTACGCGCGCGCCGGCTCGTCGCAGCGCGTCTGGCGCGAGGCCGCGGTTCGCGTCGACGGGCGGCTCGCGGGAGTGAGCGGCGTCGCGGTGGGCGGCACGGCGCTCGCGATCACGCAGGTGAACGACCAGGTCCAGCACGACCTGACCTTTGCCGAGGAGCTCGCCTTCCCGCTGCTCTTCCTGCTCGCGCTCTGGGTCTTCCGCAGCCTCGTCGCGGCCCTCCTGCCGCTCCTCTGCGGGGCCCTGACGATCCTGGGCGGCCTGCTCGTCCTGCGCCTGGTCGACGTCGCAATGCCGGTCTCGACCTACGCCCTGAACATCGTCACCGGGATCGGCCTCGGCCTCGGGATCGACTACA
This sequence comes from Gaiellaceae bacterium, assembly GCA_035455445.1. Taxonomy (GTDB): domain Bacteria; phylum Actinomycetota; class Thermoleophilia; order Gaiellales; family Gaiellaceae; genus AC-32. The sequence continues at coordinate 5,189 of DATIFC010000103.1, forward strand.
GCCTCCTGCTGGTCTCGCGCTACCGCGAGGAGCTGGCCCGGCTCGGCGCCGGCCCTGAGGCAGTGCGCCGGACGATGGCGACCGCCGGGCGCACCGTCGCCTTCAGCTCCGTGACGATCGCGGCCGCCATCGCGACGCTCGCCGTCTTCCCGCTCGGCTTCCTGCGCTCGATGGGCATCGCGGGCGGGCTCGTGGCGCCGCTCGCGGGCCTGATCTCGCTGACCGTCCTGCCCTCGCTCTTCGTCCTGCTCGGCGAGCGGGTCAACGCGCTCTCGCCTCGCCGCTGGCGCCGCGCGGCCGAGCGTGCCGCGCGTGGCGAGCGCGGGGGCTGGTACCGCCTCGCGCACGCGCTGATGCGGCGGCCGGTGCCGGTCGCAGTGGCCGCGACCGCGTTGCTCGTCGTGCTCGCGCTGCCCTTCCTCTCGGTGCGCTTCACGGGCGTCGACCCGTCCGTGCTGCCGCCGAAGCTCTCGTCGCGCGTGGTCGACGCGGCGCTCAGAAGCGACTTCCCGCCCACGGCCGTGTCGCCCGTGTACGCGGTCGTTCGCGGCAGCGAGGCCGACGCCCGCGCCTACGCCGCCGCGGTGCGCGCGCCGCTCGTGCTGTCCCCGCGGCGACTCGGGCCGGGCGTCTGGGAGGTGCGCGCGACCTCGGGCAAGCCGTTCCTCGACGGCGCCTCGCAGCGCCTCGTCCGGCAGATGCGGGCGCTTCCGCGAGGCGCGCTGGTCGGAGGCTCGACGGCGCAGTTCCTCGACCAGAAGCGCGCGCTCGCCGCCGGCCTGCCGCTCGCGCTGAGCCTCCTCGCCGCGGTCACCTACCTGCTGCTCTGGGCGGCGACCCGGTCGCTGGTGCTGCCGCTGAAGGCGCTCGCGATGAACATGCTGACCATCTGCGCGACCTTCGGGATCCTCGTCTTCGTCTTCCAGGACGGCCGGCTCGAGGGGCTGCTCGACTACCGGAGCCAGGGCGCGCTCGAGCTGACGGTGCCGGTGCTGCTGTTCGTGGTCGCCTTCGGCCTCGCCACCGACTACGGCGTCTTCCTGCTCACGCGGATCAAGGAGGCCTGGGACGCCGGCCTGCCGAACCGCGAGGCGGTCGCGGTGGGGCTCGAGCGGACAGGCCGCATCGTCACCGCCGCCGCGCTGCTCTTCTGCATCGCCGTCGGGGCGTTCGCGACCTCGCAGATCATCATCGTCAAGGAGGTCGGGATCGGGATCTCGCTCGCCGTCCTGATCGACGCCTCGATCGTGCGCGCGCTGCTCGTCCCCTCGCTGATGGCGATCCTCGGCCGCTGGAACTGGTGGCCGTCCACGCAGCCGCCGCGGGGGAGGAAGGCGCGGCGTCTTGCGCCGGATACGAGCTCCGGCCTCGGCACCAAGCCTCCGGCGCCGCTCTCGCGCCGCTAGCGGGGTCGGTCGTCCGCCGGAACCTCGACGAAGAAGGTCGAGCCGTCGCCCTCGGCGGACTCGAACCAGAGCCTTCCGCCCATCAGCGCCAGCAGCCGCCGGCAGATGTACAGCCCGAGCCCCAGGCCGGCGACGCCGCCCTGGAGCCCGGGGTCGACGCGGAAGAACCTCTCGCCTACGTGGGCGTGGTGCTCCGGCGCGATGCCGATGCCGGTGTCGCTGACGCTGAAGCGCACCACTCCGTCCGAGCGCGCCACGGCGAGCTCGATCTGCCCTCCCTCGGGGCTGTAGCGGATCGCGTTGTCGAGCAGCGTGTCGAGGATCTGCTCGAGCCGCTCCTCGTCGAGCGCGAGCACCTCCGGACCATTGGGGAGCCGCCCGCTCACGACCAGGTTCTCCGGGCAGCGCTCGCGAGCGCGGTCGAGCGCGCGCCGGGCGAGAGCGACGACGTCGCATTCGCCGCTCGCGGCGAGCGTCTCGTCGCCACCGAGTCTGCTCACGGTGGCGAGCTGGTCGACGGTTCGCGCAAGTCGCTCGCTCTCGGCGTGCAGCGTCTGGATCAGCTGCTCGCGCGTCTCCGGCGTGAGCTCGAGATCCGCGCGCGCCAGGGTCGCTGCCGCGCCGTAGAGGGAGCTGACCGGGGTGCGCAGCTCGTGCGAGACCGTGGTCACGAGATCCCGGCGCATCTGCTCCAGGGTGGCGGTCTCGGTCGCGTCGCGGAAGGCGTAGAGCACTCCGTCGGCGTAGGGGCTCGCGACGACCGAGAGCCAGGCCTCGCGGTCGCCGATGGCGAGCGGATGGGTCGTCTTCCGGCGGCCGCGCGAGGTCAGGCGGTCGGCCAGCCGGCCCCAGCCCGGGAGCACCTGCTCCGCCGGCGCTCCGAGTGCCGTCTCCGCGGCGACGCCGGTGATCCGCTCGGCCGCGGGGTTCCACAGCTCGATCGCGCCGCCGGCAGAGACCGTGAAGACGCCGTCCGGAAGCGTCATCAGCACCCGCTCGGCCCGCTCGCGCTCTTCCGCGACGGCCTCGAGCTGTGCCAGGTCCACGCGCAGCCGGGAGAGCTCGAGGTTCGCGCGCACCCGAGCGACGAGCTCCCTGGCCGAGAACGGCTTGACCAGGTAGTCGTCGGCTCCCGCCTCGAGCCCTTCGACGGCGCTCTCGGGGCCGGCGCGCGCCGAGACGAGGACCACCGGGACACTGCTCGTCGCCGGGTCGGCGCGCAGCTCCCGGAGGAGCTCGAAGCCGTCGAGCCCGGGCATCATCACGTCCGAGAGCACGAGGTCGGGTGCCTGTCTCCGCGCCGCCGCGAGGGCGGCCGCCCCGTCCGCGACCGTCTCGACGTCCCAGTAGCGGCGGAGCAGGCGAGCGAGGTAGCCGCGCATGTCGGCGTTGTCGTCGGCGATCAGGATCCGGGCATCGCCGTGGCGGGCGATGCCGGCGTCGCGGACGAGGTCGTCGCGCAACATCTCCGGCCCCCCGTCGCCCGGCGGCCCGTCGTCGGAGATCCAGCGCAGCGCCTCCTCGACGTACGGCGCGGCGCCGAGGCTACGCGCGCCCGTGCCTTCCGACCCTCCGAGCAGCTCGGCTGGGAGGTGGTTGCTCCCGCGCGGCAGCCGCACGGTGAACGCGGTGCCCTCGCCGAGCTCGCTCTCGACCGAGACTGCGCCGCCGTGGAGCCGCGTGAGCTCCTGCACGAGCGCGAGGCCGATCCCGCTTCCCTCGTGGCTCCGACCGCCCGTCTCGCGAATCCGGTGGAACCGCTCGAACACGTGCGGCAGCTCGTGCTGCGGGATTCCGACGCCGCTGTCGCGCACCCCCAAGACCGCGTCGTCGTCCTCGAGGCGGAGCGCGACCTCGATCTCGCCGGCGAAGGTGAACTTGAGCGCGTTCGAGAGGAGGTTCAGGACGATCTTCTCCCAGGCCTCGCGGTCGACCCAGACGGGCTCCGGTAGCGCCGGGCAGTCGACAACGAGCCGCAGCCCGGCCGACTCGATCGCCGAGCGGAAAGCGCTCGCCAGGTCGGCCGTGACCGCCGCCAGGTCCGTCGGCTGGAAGAGAGCGTCGATGCGGGCCGACTCGGCGCGCGAGAAGTCCAGGAGCGTGTTCACGAGCCGGAGCAGCCGGAGGGCGTTCCTCCGCATCAGGTCGAGTGCCTCGCGCAGCTCGCCGCCGTCCGGCGTCTCCGTTCGCGCGAGCAGCTCCTCGAGGGGCGAGAGGATCAGCGTCAGCGGCGTCCGCAGCTCGTGGCTCGCGTTCGTGAAGAAGAGCGTCTTCGCCCGGTCGACCTCGGCGAGCGCGTCGGCCCGCCTGCGCTCGGCCTCGTACGCCTGCGCGTCGGCGATCGCGGAGGCGAGCTGCCGTGCCACCAGCCTCAGGAAAGCGAGGTAATCGTCGTCTGCCGGCCGACGGTCGCTCAGACCGAGCACGACGGCGCCGCGGGGCTCGGGCGTCCCGTAGGCGAGCGGCACGACGAGCGCCCGCTTGCTCAGCGCGGCGGCGGCGTCTTCGCCGACGCGCTCGGCGACGTCTTCCAGCAGCAGCGGCGCGGAGCCTGCGGCGATCTCCGCCAGCGGCCACGGCCCCGTCCCCCCGTCCCCGAGACGGACGAGGCGCGGCGCGACCGCCGCCCGACCTTCCGCGACGTCCGAGCTCGCCGCGAGCCGCGCGACCGCCGGGTCGTCCTCGAACAGGTACGCGAGCGAGAACGCCACGGAGACGCTGCCGCGGAGGACGACGGCCGCGCGGCGGCAGACGTCCTCGGGCGTTCGCGCCTCGGCGGTCGCGGCGCTCAGGTCCCTGAGGATGCGGAGACGGCGCGCCCCGACGACGTGGCTCGTGGTCTCGGCGACGGCGGTGAAGACGCCGCCGATCCCGCCGGACTCGTCCCGGATCGGGCTGTACGAGAACGTGAAGTAGCACTCCTCGGGAAAGCCGCGCCGCTCGAGCACGAGCAGCTGGTCGTCGGACCACGTCGCCTGGCCGTGCTCGGCGACCCCGGCGAGCATCGGCCCGATGATCTCCCAGATCTCGGGGAAGCAGTCTTCGCCTCGCTGGCCGATCGCATCCGGGTGCTTGCTCCCGATGAGCGGGGCGTACGCGTCGTTGTAGAGCATCACGAACTCGGGCCCCCACCAGATCAGGATCGGAAACCGCGACTCCAGGCAGATGCTGAGCGCGGTGCGGAGGCTCTGCGGCCACTCGCCCATCGGGCCGATCGGCGTAGCCGCCCAATCGCGCTCACGGATCAGCTCGGTGAGCGGGCGCGTCTCGCCCGCCCGGTCGGCCCGCTCGGAGCCGACGACGGTTCCGCTGCCCAGACGCTCGGTCCGATCCTGTTTCATCTCGCCCTCCGAGGCGCGTGCACGGCTCCGCTGCGCAACTCTGCCCCGAGTGGCAACGATAACCCGCTCTCGGCCTGTCGATCGCCCGGTCGCCGCACCCAATTTCCCAGCCGTTCGCGTCATCCTGAAGTAGGAGGGTGAATCCGACTTCCCGCCGACGACACCCCGCCGCCGCCCTCGTAGCGTCGAGGTGTGTCGTCGAGCGAAGGAGGAACGGGCATGACTCCGCCAACACCGCATTCGAACCTCGCGGCCCGCATG
>DATIFC010000104.1:0-25035 GCA_035455445.1 Gaiellaceae bacterium
TGATGACGCCGCTGCTCGTGATCGTGTTCGGCTTCAACCCCACCGTCGCGATCGGCACCGACATCCTGCACGGCGCGATCTTCAAGAGCGTCGGCGCGGCCCGGCACCGGCGGCTCGGCACCGTCCACGCGCGGCTGAGCGGCTGGATGTTCCTCGCGAGCGCGCCGATGTCGCTCGTCGGCGTCTGGACGGCGAGCCGGCTCGAAAGCGCCTACGGCGACGGTGCGCAGTCGACGATGGCCAGGGTGCTCGGGGTGGCGCTGCTGCTGGGCGCGGCAGGGCTGCTCGCCAAGAGCTTCGTGCACTACCGGGAGCGGAGCGATGCGCCCTTCCTGCTCACCCGGCGCGACCGGCTCGCCGCGGTCGCGATCGGCTTCTTCGGCGGCTTCATCGTCGGGCTGACGTCGGTCGGCACGGGCGTCTTCTTCGGGCTGACGATGCTGGTCGTCTTCCCGCTCCGTGCGGCCAAGATCGTCGGCACCGACATCTTCCACGCCGCGGCGCTGCTCTGGGTCGCCGGCTTCGGCCACCTCGTCGCGGGCAACGTCGACCTCGGCACGGTCGGCTGGCTCCTGCTCGGGTCGATCCCGGGCGTCCTGATCTCGAGCCAGTTCACGCTGAGGATGCCCGAGCGCGTGCTCAGGCTCGGGCTGGCAGCGGTGCTGACGCTGAGCGGGATCAAGCTGCTCGACTTCCCGCACGCGGACGTCGTGCTGGTCGCCGCGGCGGTCGCCTCGGTCGTCGCCTTCGCCGCGTGGGCCCTCGTGGCCCGAGCGGGATCCCGCCGCGCCCACCTCGGAATGGCCCCGGCACCGCGCGAGTAGGCTGTCGAAGTGGAAGCCCTGCCGACCACGCACGGCCGCCGGTTGGCGCCCAGGTTCCTCCAGGCAAAGCCCCGCCGGCTACGAGACGTGGCGGCCTACGTCGGCACCGGCCCGCTGCCCCCGGCCGTCGTCTGCGAGGTCGGCTGGGTGAACGGGCTCGGCGCGATCCGCTCACTCGGCCGCGCCGGAGTCCCCACGATCGCGCTCGACCACCGCCCCTGGGCTCTCGGCTTCCGCTCGCGCTACGCCCTGCCCCTCGTTGCGCCGGACCCGCTCCCGGACCAAGACGGCTTCATCGCGTTCCTCCTCGAACTCGCCGACGAGCTCGGTCGTCCCGCGCCCATCTTCCCGACCCACGACGAGCATCTGAACGCACTGGCGATCCGCCGCGCCGAGCTCCAAGACCACTACCTCTATCCGTTTCCGGACTGGAAGGTGCTGGAACCGCTCCAGAGCAAGCGACATCAGCTCGCTACCGCCGACGATCTCGGGATGGGAACGCCGGCGACGGCTCACCCCCGCTCGTTCCAGGAGGCGCTGGAGGCGGCCGCCCAGATCGGCTACCCGCTGTTCGCGAAGCCGTCGGAGAACATCGTCTTCAAGCGGATCCACAAGCGGCAGGCCTTCGTCTGCCGGACGCGCGCCGAGCTCGAACACGCCTATCGCATGACGGCCGAGTACGAGCCGATGGTGCAGGAGTTCATCCCGGGAGGGGACGAGTGCCTCTGGTCGCTCGGCACGTACATCTCGGCCGAGGGGGTCCCGCTCGCGGTGTTCTCCGGCAGGAAGCTGCGCCAGACCGCGGAGAACATGGGCAGCGCGCGCGTCGGCGAGGCGGTCTGGGACGACGAGGTCGTAGAGTCGGGACTGCGGCTCCTGCGGGCGCTCGACTTCCACGGGATCGCGCAGGTCGAGTGGAAGCGCGACCCGCGCGACGGCCGCCTGAAGCTGATCGAGGTCAACCCGCGCCTGTGGCAGTGGCACGGGCTCACCGGCGCCTGCGGGGCGGACGTGACGCAGATCGCGTACCACGACCTGATCGGGACGGACGTCCCGGCCGCGCGGACGAACAGCAGCGGCAAGCGCTGGGCGATCAGCCTGATGAGCGGCGGCGGGGTCGCGTTGCAGCGCCCGCCGTACGTCGACGGCGTCTTCGCGCCCGACGACCCCGCGCCGGCGCTCGTCAACGCGGGGCGCTTCCTGGTGAACCCCTTTCGGGTGGCTAGCTCTTCCGGAAGACCAGCATCTTCTGGTTGACCGGGTTGCTCCAGTCGCCCAGGTACTCGACGCTCAGCGCCGTCCCCTCGCAGGCCCACTCGAACGAGCCGACGTCGTAGTGGAAGAAGTCCCGGTCGAAGTGGGTCACGACCTCCGCCGTCTGGTGGACGTCGTCGAGGTTGCGCTTCCCCTGCTCGTTCTCGAAGAACGTCGCGTAGAACTCGCCTCCAGGCGCGAGCGCGGTCTCCATCTGCATCAGGCAGCGGATGATCTCGTTGAGGCCCAGGTGGGTAAAGACCGACTGCGCGATCGCGTAGTCGAACTGCCGTCCGAGCCGGGCGAAGCCGAAGTCGTCCATCGCCACGAGGGTCGGCCGCTTATCGACCAGGCCGTGGCGCGGAAGCTCGAGCCGCTCCGCCTCCTCGAGCACGGGGGCGTTCTTGTCGACGCCGTAGTAGTGCCCTGCTTCGAGGTAGCGGATGAAGTGCACGCCGCCGCGGAGGGGCCCGCAGCCGACATCGAGGAGGTAGTGCCGGGGCGCCAGGCCGCGGGCCACGAGGTAGTCGAACTGGAGTCGGCCAAGCTCGTCCCATAGACGGACGTTCCCGATGCTCCGCCGGTGCCAGTCGGGGTCGAAGAGGCCGTGGTAGCGGCGCGGGATCGCGCGCTTGAGCGGCCGCTTCAGCCCGACCGGGACGAGCGGCTTCACACGCCGGATGAGGTCGGGCGTCCGGGCCATCGCGGGAGTTTTACCCAAGAGCGGGGCGGCGTGTTCTGACTACACTCGCCGAGCCGTGGCACGCTTGCTGCCGACGCTCGTCGTCCTCGCTCTGCTCGGCTCCACGGCCGGGGCGTTCGCGGTCACCGAGGGGCTGAAGCTCGAGAAGAGCCCTATCTACCGCACGGCTGTCGACAAGGTCGTGGCGCCCGACTCCTCCGGCCACGCCACCGCGGGGATCGGGTTCGCGCTGCGCAAGCCCGACCGCATCACCGTCCAGATCGTCGACGGGAGCGGCGAGGTCGTGCGGACGCTCGCGCACGGCGAGGCGGCGCGGCGCGGGACGCAGCAGTTCACCTGGGACGGCCGGAACGACGCGCACGAGGTCGTCCCCGACGGCAGCTACCGCCCGCGCGTCCACCTCGCGCGCGAGCACCGGACGATCCAGCTACCGAACCCGATCCGGATGGACGCGACGCCGCCGCTGATCCAGCTGGTGTCCGTGCGGCCGCGCGTCTTCTCGCCCGACGGCGATCTCGTCCACGACCTGATCCGGATCACGTACCGGACGAACGAGCCGGCCCGCGTCGTCCTCTACGTCGACGGCGACAAGCGCGCCGGGCCGACCTTTCGCTTCGTGCGTGGCGGCAAGCTGGACTGGCCGCGCGGGCGCGGTGGAAGCAACTTGAAGCCCGGCCCGCATCGCATCCGTCTCCGCGCGCTCGACCGAGCGACGAACCTCGGGCCGCCGAGCCGCTCGCTGACCGTGGTGGTCCGCTACCTCGAGCTGCGGCCGCATGCGATCAGGGTCAAGACGGGCCGCCGCTTCGGGTTCCGCGTGATCACGCAGGCCGAACGTTACGCGGTCGATTTCGGCTCGCTGCGCGCGCGCCGAAGCGGCAGGCTCCTCGTCCTCACCGCGCCCAAGCCAGGCCGCTACGTGCTCCGGGTGAACGCGAACGGCCACGTCGCGCGGGCCGTCGTGGTGGTCACGCCGTGACCTCCGAGCTCGCCCGCGCGGGAGGCGTGATCGGCGCGGCCGGGCTCGCCGTGCTCCTCGTCGTGCCCTCGCGTGTGCAGCGACTCGTCGCCCTGGGCGCGTGGGCGCTCGGCGCCGTGCTGCTAGCGCTCTACCTCGCTCCCGGCGGCCACCGGCCACTGCTGGCGGGAGCCGCAGTCGTCGGCCTCCTGCTCGCGGCCGGCGGCGCCTACGTCTTCCGTCGCTGGCCCTACGCGCTGGCCTTCGTCGCGCTTGCCTGCGTGGCCGCGCGGATCCACCTCACGGTCGGCTCGACCGAGGCGAACCTGCTCGTGCCGATGTACGCGGTCGTCGCGGCGGCTGCGCTGCTGCTCGCCTGGGAGCTCGTGGAGGGGGACCTGCGGGCGCGGGAGCTGGGGCCGGTCGCCTGGCCGCTGGCGGCCTTCGTCGGCTGGACCGGCCTCTCGATCCTCTGGACGGGCGACGTGCGCCAGGGCGCGATCGACCTGCTCTTCTTCTTCCTGCCGTTCGGCCTGCTCGCCGTCGCGCTCGCACGGCTGCGCTGGAGCCGGCTGCTCGCGTTCGGCCTGCTCGCCGAGCTGACGGCGATGGCCGTGGTCTTTGCCGCGGTCGGGATCTACCAGTACCAGACGCGCGACGTGTTCTGGAACCCGAAGCTGCTCGTCTCGAACGCCTACGCGCCCTTCTACCGCGTCAACTCCGTCTTCTGGGACCCGTCGATCTACGGGCGCTTCCTCGTGGTCGCGATCCTCGCCTGCCTGGTCGTCGTCCTCTTCGTGCGCGACCGGCGCCTGCTTTACGGCGCGACCGCCGCGATCGCGGTGATCTGGGCCGGGCTCTACTTCTCGTACTCGCAGTCGAGCTTCGCCGCGCTCGCCGTCGGCGTGGTCGTCGCGGCCGTGTTCGCGTGGGGCCGCCGCGGCGCCGCGCTGGCGGCCGTGGCCGCGGTGGTCGTGGTCGCCGGGGCGCTGGCTGTCCCGAGCGTGCGGCACGACGTCTTCAACGGCGGAACCGGCAAGAGCGCGACGAGCGGCCGCGGGAAGCTGGTGCGCAAGGGAGTGCACATCGCGGTGCACCACCCGGTCGTCGGCGTCGGCGTGGGCGGCTTCAAGCACGCCTACGCGGAGCTGGCCCACCTGAGGGGCAGGGAGCCGAACGCGGCGGCCTCGCACACGACCCCGGTGACCGTCGCCGCCGAGGGCGGGATCGTCGGCTTCGCGCTCTACGCCTGGCTGCTGGTCGCTGCGCTCGGGCTCGCCTTCCGCCGCTTCGCGCGCGACCTCCCGGGGCTGGAGGCGCTCGCCTTCGGCCTGATCCTGACCGCGATCGCGGTTCACAGCCTCTTCTACAACGCGTTCTTCGAGGACCCGACGGTCTGGGGCGCGATCGGCCTCGCCGCCGCGCTACCGCGCCGGGGAGACGAGAGCGCGGATGCGTCGCAGCTCGACCGGCAGGTAGAAGCCGAGCGGGAACAGCGCCAGCGGGTACACGGCGCTGAGCAGGACGGCGCCGGCCAGCGGGACGTCGAGGCTCTTCCCGAGCACCGTTAGCCCCACGGCCGCCGCGACCGCGAGCGCGATCCTGCGCCACTGGTACGGCACCGGGAAGACCTGCTGCGCCCGAACGGTCATGCCGAGGAACATCACGACGTACGCGACGAGCGTCGAGACGGCCGCGCCCATCATCCCGTAGGGCGGGATCAGCAGGAAGTTGAGGCCGATGTTCACCAGCGCCGCGCCGCCGGTGACGACCCAGTTGAACTGCGTCTTCTTCGCGCGCCCGATCCCGATCGACATGACGTTGAAGGCGATGAACGCCGTCCCGCCGAAGACGAGCAGCGGCACGACCTCCGCCGCCCGGTAGAAGCGCGGCGTCGCGAGCAGTCGCACCAGCCAGGGCGCGAGCAGCGAGAGCGTGAGCGAGAGCCAGCAGCAGACGTAGAGGACGTAGGTGAGCACGAACCCGTAGGTCTGCTTGGCCTCGTCGTCGTCCTTGATCGAGAAGGCGAAGGCGGGCCACGCGGTGCGCAGGGCGATCAGCACCAGCAGGAGGGCTGTCGAGATCCGCACCCCGACCGAGTAGAGGCCGTTCTCGGCGAGGCCCTTCATACGCACGAGGAAGAAGCGGTCGGAGAGGTCGATCACCCAGAGCGCGAGGCCCGAGGGCACGAGCGGCAGCCCGAAGCGCTGCATCCGGCGGAAGAGCTCGCGGTCGAACTCGAGCCCGAGCTGGAAGCGCCGGTGGGCGAGCAGGACGAAGTAGACCGCGAGCGTCCCCGTGAAGTTGCCGACGATCACGCCGATCGCGCCCTCGTGCCAGACCGCGACGAGCAGGATCGTGGCGACGACGGTGATGATCACGTTGGCGAGCGTGGCGGCCACGTAGGAGACCGAGCGCTCCTCGACCCGGAAGAGCGAGGTCAGCTGCTCGTAGTTCATCTGCGCCCAGAGCAGGACGAGGGCGGCGCGCACGAGGTTCGCCCGCGAGTCCGTGGCGAAGAGCAGCTGCGAGATCTCCGGCGCGAGAGCCGAGCCGACGACGAGGCCCAGCGTCGCCATCGCCATCGTGAACCAGAACGAGGTGCGCACGACCGTCGTGCGGCCCGCCTCGTCCTCGGCGTCGAAGTAGAAGCGGAAGAACGCCATCGAGATGCCCATCCGCAGGACGATCACGAGCACGACCGTGAGCGAGATCAGGGTGTCGACGGCGCCGACGTCGGCGCGGGTCAGGTAGCGCGTCACGACCGGCAGCAGCAGGACGCCGATCAGCCGCGAGACGACGGCGCCGAGGCCGTAGATGGCGGAATGCTTGGCGAGCCGCCCGAGCTGCTGCGCGATCACGGCCACCAGTTTGGCCGAAGGACCGCCCGGTACACTCAGCGATCGTGCCTCTGAGCGGGAAAAAGATCCTGATGACGGGCGGCGCCGGCTTCATCGGCACCTCGCTCGCGCGGCGGCTGGTCGCCGAGAACGAGATCGTCGTGCTCGACAACCTGCACCGCGACTCGCTCACGGGCACCGACCTCGCCGAGCACGAGAACCTGCGCTTCGTCCAGGGCGACGTGCTCGACCTCGCGTTGCTGCGCGAGCTGACCGCGCGCGCGACGCACGTCGTCCACCTCGCCGCGATCGCGGGGGTGGACAAGGTGCTCGAGAGCCCTGTGCGCACGATGCGCGTGAACCTGATCGGCACGTCGAACGTGCTCGAGGCCGCGCACGAGACCGGGACGATCGAGCGGCTGATCGACTTCTCGACGAGCGAGGTCTTCGGCACGCACGCCTACAAGGTCGAGGAGACGCACGTCACCTCCCAGGGCTCGGTCGGCGAGGCGCGCTGGACGTACGCGGTCTCGAAGCTCGCCGGCGAGTACCTCGCGCACTCGTACTTCGACGAGCACGGCCTGCCCTCGACGACGGTTCGCCCGTTCAACGTCTACGGGCCCGGCCAGGTCGGGAGCGGCGCGCTCCACCACTTCACCGTCCGCGCGCTCGCCGGGGAGGAGCTCGTGATCCACGGCGACGGTTCGCAGATCCGCGCCTGGTGCTTCGTCGACGACGTCGTCGAGGCGCTGCTCGCGATGCTCGAGCGCGAGGAGGCGGTAGGGCAGGTGTTCAACGTCGGCAACCCGCGCTCGGTGGTGACGGTCTTCGACCTCGCCTCGCGGATCAAGCGGCTCGCGGAATCGGAGTCGGAGATCGTCTTCCGGCCGCTGCACTACACCGACGTCGAGATGCGGATCCCGAACGTGGACAAGGCGCTCAAGCTGCTCGAGTGGGAGCCCCGCGTCGACCTCGACGAGGGGCTCGCCCGCACGATCGCGTGGTACCGCGAGCGGCAGCCCGTGCAGAGCCTGGCGCCTTCCGGGTGAGGCTCGCGCTCGCCGCGGCGGCCGTGCTGCTGGCGGCCGTGCCCGGCGCGTCGGCCGGGCAGGCGGCGGCGCTGCGGATCGTCTCGCTCGATCGTCCGGTCTTCAGCCCGAACGGCAACGGGGTGAACGACACGGTCACGGTGCGGACGAACGCCGCGCCGGGGACGCTGCTGGGCCTGCGCGTCTACGCCTGGGGCGGCCGGCTCTCGGGCTGGAGGCGGATCCGGACCGGCGTCTCCTCGACCTCGCCGGACGTGACCTGGGACGGCTCGACCGCCTCCGGCGGCAAGGTCCGCGACGGGACCTACCAAGTAACAGTCTGTTACAAGGATCAGGGACGGCCGCTGCCGCCGCTACCGGTGCCGGTGCGGCCGGGGGCGGCGGAGGTGAGCGTGCGTCGGCCGCCGTGGCGCACGAGCGGATGCGCGGCGGCGCGCGTCGTGCGCGTCGAGCGGCTGGCCGCGTACGTCGACTCGACGGGCAGCTTCCACCAGGGCGACCGGATCCCGCTCGTCGTCTCGGCGGACAAGGGCCAGTACACCGTCGGCCTCGAGCGCGACTGCAGGGCATCGAGCGAGGTACAGATGGCGTTCAGCGACACCGGCTCCGTCACCGTCCCGTTCGGCGACCCGCCGGGGCTCTACCACGCCGTCGCCGGCGATCCGGCCGGAGACGAGTTCCGCGCGCCGGTGGTCGTCCGCGACCGCCGCCCGCTCGACCGGCCCGCGCCGCACACGGCGCTCGTCGTCTGGCCGTACCTGACCTGGCGCGCGTACAACGCCTACGACGCCGACCTGAACGGGATCCCGGACAGCTGGTATCAGTTCTGGCGCCAGCGGAGTGTCTCCCTGGTCGGGCCGATCCTCCGCGACGGCGTCGAGGACGACCACAAGGCAGCCGCCCCCTTCTCGCGCTGGCTCTGCTCGCGCTCGGTTCGCGCGCAGCACGTGACCGACGTCGAGCTCGGGCGCCTGCCGCTCTCGACGCTGCGCCGCTACGCCGCGATCGTCTTCCCTGGACATAGCGAGTACTACGAGCCGCGAACCTACGACCTGCTGAAGCGCTACCGCGACGGCGGCGGCAACCTCGTCTTCCTGCTGGCGAATCCCTTCTACCGGCAGGTACGGCTCGAGTCCGGCCGGAACGCGGTCGTGCTGACGGACTACGACGCTCGTGAGGGACGCTCCGACTTCGCCCTCGCCGGCGTCGGCTACGACGGCTGCTGCTTCCCCCGCTCCCGCGGGGTGCCGTACGTGGCGGCGACGGGAAGCGACTTCCGACGGGTGCGCTGGCTGTTCCGTGGCCTGGGCATCGGACCGGGCCAGAGCTTCGGCTGGGCGGCGTCCGAGAGCGACCGGGTCGACCCTGACCTGAGCCCACGCGACCGCGTCACCGCAGGCCGGGCGATCATCCGCGGCAAGCGCGGCGTGGTCGATGCGTCGATGGTCTGGTCGCACGCCGGCCGCGGGTCGGTCTTCGCGACCGGCAACTACACCTTCCTGCGCATGAGCCGGGGGCTCACCTACAGGCTGCTCGACAACGTATGGCGAAGGCTCGTGGGCTAGCCCTCCTCGGCGTGGTGCTGCTCGCCGCCTGCGGCGGGTCGTCCGAGCCGAAGCCGCCGCGCCCGGTGCTGCACGTCGCGCTCCCGCTCGTCCCGCGCACGCTCGACCCGGCCAAGGCGTCCGACCTGCCGTCGCTGAACGTAGCGCACGAGCTCTACTCGGGGCTGACCCGCTTCTCGGGCACCGGGGTCGAGCCGGATCTCGCCGAGTCGTGGGACGTCGACCAGGGCGGGCTCGTCTGGACCTTCCACCTGCGCAAGAACTTGCAGTGGAGCGACGACACGCCGATCGTCGCGGCGGACTTCCGGCGCTCGTGGCTGCGCGCCCTGGCGCCTGAGACGAAGGCGCCCTACGCGGGGCCGGACCTCGGCATCGTCCGTGGCGCGCGGCACCTGCACGCGACCGGCTCCGGGGGTCTCGGCGTCGAGGCGCTCGACGACCGCACGCTCCGCGTGACCCTCCAGCACCCGGTGCCCTGGTTCGACCAGCTCGCCGCTTTCCCCGTCGCCGCGCCCCGTCCGCCGCGGGCGAACGTCTACAGCGGGCCCTTCCGGCTCGCCTCGCGCAGCCCCGGCCGGCTGGTGCTGGAGCGGAACCTCGGCTACTGGGACGCCGACGCGGTGAGGCCGGCGCGCGTGGTCGTCAGCGCCTCGCCGCAGGGCGCCGACGTGATCCTGCCGCGCGGGCTCGCCGGGCCGGGGCTGCCCTGGATCGACACCGTCGGTCGCACGCCCGCGGGCGCGCGCGAGCTGCAGACGCTCGCGACCGGCCTGTTGTGGCTGGCGGCGCGGGACTCGCCGCTGGCCGACGTCGCGGCGCGGCAGTACGTCGCGTGGGTCGTCGCGCACCTCGACCTCGGCGGGAAGGCACCCTCGCTCGTCGCACCGGCGGTGCCCGGGGCCGAGACCGTGAACTCGCACGAGCCCGTCCAGCTGCAGCGGGCGCCGCGGCGGCTCGCGCTCACTCTCGCGTGGACGCGCGAGGACCGCCGCGGGTCGGCGGTGGCGATGGCGCTGAAGCGCAACGACGAGCGGCTGCGCCAGTATGGGATCACGCTGAGCTACCGGCCGGTCGCCACCCTGCAGGAACTGCTCGCGACGCGAGCCGACCTGGTGCTGCTGGGCTGGAGCCCGAAGATCTTCGACGCCTACAACCTGCTCGACCTCTTCCCCTGCGGGAGCGCGTTCAACGTCGGGCGCTGGTGCGACCCCACCTACGACGCGCTCATGCGCCGGGCGGTGCGCACGCTCGACGACGGCGCTCGCTGGCAGATCGAGCGGCGGCTGGTGGAGAAGCTCCATCAGGCGGTGCCCGCGATCCCGATCTACACGGCGACCGACCACTACTCGCTCGCGCCCGGGGTCGAAGGCTTCTCCTGGTCGCCGATGGGCTTCTACGAGCTGTCGGCGATGACGCGCTCGTAGATCTCGAGCACGCGTTGCGCGACCGCGGTGTGTGCGTGGACGCGCTCGACGTACTCGCGGCTGCGGCGCCCGAGCACCGGCAGCTCTTGGCGGCGCTCGACAAGGCTGGCGAGCACGTCCTCGAGGCTGTTCTCGTCCGCGGGGACGAGCGGCAGCTCGAGCCCGAACGCCTCCTCCGTCTCGGCCGCGGCCTCCTCGTCGAGGTGGACGACGACCGGCTTGGCCAGCGCCATCGACTCGATCGCGAACATGCCGTACCAGCCCACCCGGAGCTGGTCGACAATCAGGTCGGCGTTCGCGTAGCGGAGGCGCGCCTCGCGGTGCGGAACGCCCTCGATCAGGTCGAGCTCGATCGGCGCCCCCCGCGCCCGCAGGCTCTCGACCGCCGCCAGCACGGCCTCGGTGCCCTTCACGGCGCGCTTGCTCGGGGCGTGCGCGATTCGCAACGCCTCGCCGGGCTCGGTCGGCGACTGCGTCCAGTCGTCCAGCACGATCGCGGGCGGGACGACGTCGTACGCGGGCCAGGGGCCGCGCGGGGCGAGCCGTCGCGTGAGGTAGCTGCCCACGATCACCGCGCCGGCGCTGCGCAGGTAGGGCACCTCCGAGGCGTCACGGCGCCGCAGGTCCGAACCCCACGACTGGAAGACGATGCCCTTCCGGCGTGCACGCAGCAGCGGCAGCGTGATCCGGCGAGGCGCGAGCGTCAGCCCCGCGTGGAAGTGAAAGACGTCGAAGCGAGGCAGCGCCCACGCGAGGGCGCGCAGCTGCTTCGGCAGGTTGAAGGGGACGGAGCTCAGCCGGCTCGTGTCGCGCAGCTCGAGGTCGATGTCGAAGCCACGGACGAACGGCCGCTCGTTGAAGACGAGCAGCGTGCTCTCGACCCCGAGCGCGCGCAGGCCCGCCGAGATCGCGCCCGGCCCGCCCGCCACGTTGATCGGAGCGTGGAGGACCCTCAAACCCGGGCGGGCTCGGCGGCGATCTCGACGTCGAGCGCCTGGAGCGCCCGCTCGGTGAGCGCGTCGAGCTCCTCCTCGCCGTCAGCGGTCAGGAGCAGGTAGCCGAGCCGCTCCGCGCCCGAGGTCATCGGGGGCAGCGTCATGCCCTCGCGCCAGTACCAGCCCGCCTCGTGCACGCCCTCGAGGGCCCGCGCCGGCGACGTGTCGAGGCGGACGATCTCGCCCGGCGGCGCGACCACGAAGCGCACCTGGCCGCAGCTCGCTACCGGCTCGCCGTGGCCGAGGTCGTCCCGGTCGAGCTCGCCGAGCGCCCAGAGCACGTTCGCCCGGATCGCGTCGAAGCCGGTCACGAGCTTGGCCAGCTCTGCGTCCTTGCCGCCGCCGAGCCGCGCGCCGACCTCGATCACGCTCACCTCGCCGTCGGTGCGCACCTGGACGTACGACGGCCCCGTCTCGAGCCCGACCGCGCGGCTCGCCCGGCGCGCCAGCTCGAACAGCGGCGCCTCGTCCGCGAGCTGCGACGGGTAGCGGTGGGCGATGCAGACCCCGAGCGGCGGCGGCGGGTGCAGCAGCCGGCGGGTGACGCTCATCGGGAAGTACTCGCCCTCGAGCAGGAAGCCGTTGACCGTGTACTCGTGGCCCTCGAGGTACTGCTCGAGCACGACCGCGCCGGTGCGCGAGGCGGCGAGGCCCCGCTCGAGGGCGGGCGCCAGCTCGCCCTCGGAGCGCACCTCGGTCACGCCCCGCTGGGCGGAGCCGTCGACCGGCTTCACGACGACGGGCGGGCCGAGCTGGTGGAAGGCCTGCTCGGCCTCCTCGAAGCTCGCGGCCTCCCGGCCCTTCGGGCAGCGGACCCTCGCGCGCTCGAAGGCGGCGCGCATCCGCCGCTTGTCGGCGACCGTGCGGGCGGTCTCGACCGGCAGGCCCGGCAGCCCGAGTCGCTCGGCCAGCTGCGCGGTGGGGAGGACGGCCTGATCGGAGCCCATCGTCGCGACCGCGACCGGCTCGATCCCGCGCGCCTCGAGGTCACCGATCACCCCCGTCACGTCGGTGAAGCTGCGCACGATCGCGTGGTCGGCCTCCGCGAGCAGCGGTGCGCTCTCCGAGCCGTCGACGACGCAGACCTCGTGGCCGAGCGCACGCGCCTGCTCGAGCAGCCCGAGCTGGGAGCGCGACCCGCCGGTCAGGACGAACGCCTTGGGCATTCAGACGGGAGCGCCCGTGCGCAGCGTCTCGAGCAGCCGCCGCATGCCCTCGTCGAGCGAGACTTCGGGCCGCCAGCCGAGCGCGCGGATCCTCTCCGTCGCGATGCGCGTCATCACCCGCCCGGGCGGGGCCTCGACCTCCTCGATCAGCTCCTGTGGAGCGCCGGTCAGCTCGCACGCGAGCCGGGCGACGTCCACTAGCGCGACCAGCTCGCCGTCCCACCCGATGTTGACGGTGCCCTCCTCGCCCGACTCGAGCACCAGCCTGATCGCGCGGACGATGTCGCCGATCCAGCAGAACGCGCGCGCCTCCCCGGCGAAGACCGCGATCGGCTCGCGCGAGTCGGCCTGGCGCAGCATGGACGAGACCGCGCCCTTGGGCTGGCCGGCCTCGACGCCCGGGCCGTACGGGTTCGCGAGCCGCAGTACGGTCAGGCCCTCGGGCGCGTAGAGGGCGGCCGCGTGCTCGCCCCAGACCTTCGTGTGCGCGTACAGGCTCTCCGGCGCCGGCGGAGTCTCCTCGTCGGCGACCGCGGCCGAGCCGTAGACGTCGGAGGTCGAGAGGTAGGAGAAGCGCGCCCCGTGCTCGGCCGTGGCCCGCGCCAGCAGCGCCGTTCCGAGCACGTTCGAGCGAATCGCCAGCTCGGGCTCCTCGTCGCAGCGCACGACGCCGATCCGTGCCGCCGCGTGGACGACGACGTCCGGCCTCGCCTCCGCGACCGCGGCCCTCGCCACGCCGGCTTCGGCCAGGTCGCCGTCCTGCCGGCCGAGCGCGTGAACCTCGTAGGCTCCGTCGGCGTGACGGAGCTCCTCGACGAGCGCGCGCCCGACGAAGCCGGAGGCGCCGGTGACCAGAACCTTCATCGCCGGCGAGTCTACCGGCGCGCCTGCGCGCTCCTGGCGCTCGCCCTGCTGGCGGGCTGCGACCACGGCAGGCGGCGTGTGGAGCCGAAGCCGCCGCCCCCGCCGCCGCAGTCGTTCCTCGCGCTCGACCGGCAGCAGCAGCGCCTCGTGCGCGACTACGAGCCGGCGAGCGCCGCGCTGACGGCGTACGAGCTCGCGTTCCGCGACTGGCGGCTCGGCCGGCTCCCGCAGGCGCAGCTGCTTGCGCGGGCGCGCTCGTACCGGGCGGTCGTGATCCGGGCGCGCGACCGAATTCGCGACGACCCGGCGACGGGCCGCACGAGGCGCGCCAAGCGGCTGTTCGTGCGCGGCCTGACCGCGCGGACGGCGGCGCTCGCCGCCCTGCCGAGCCTGGGCGAGTACGGGCCGCGCTGGAACCGGTCCGAGGCGGACGCGCGTGCCGGCCTGTCGATTCTCCAGGACATCCGGGACAGAGCGCGGCTGATCCCGCTCCCGGAAGACGCCGTCAGCTAGGCAACGAGGGCTGGTGCACGATCCCGGGCGGCGCCGCGCTCGCCGAGGCGCCCGCTCGAGAAGCCCCGGAGCTCTCCCGTGCGCTGCGCTCGCGCTGGAGCAGGAAGGACACGATCGCCGCCGTGGCGCCCCAGAACCAGCGCTCCTTTGCGAAGGTCGAAGCGAGCAGGGCGGCGAGCTCCATGTCGTCGTCCCGGTACCTACCACCGGCGGGCTTGACTAGGTTGTGAGTCACTGCTAACTTCCCGCCCGTGCACGCAGCGACCGGCATTCGCAAGACGGCCGAGGAGCGGCGCGAGGAGATCCTCGAGGTCGCGCAGGTGGAGTTCGGCGAGCACGGCCTCGACGGCACCTCGACCGACACCATCGCCCGCAAGGCCGGGATCTCGCAGCCCTACCTGTTCCGCCTCTTCGGGACGAAGAAGGAGCTCTACCTCGAGACGGTGCGGCGCTGCCTGAGCGAGACGCTCGAGCTCTTCCAGGGCGCCGCGGCTGGCATGAGCGGCGAGGAGGCGCTGCACGCGATCGGCCAGGCCTACCGCGGCCTGCTCGAGGACCGCACACGCCTGCGCGCGCAGATGCAGGCCTACGCCGACTGCGACGACGACGACGTCCGCGAGGTCGTGCGAGAGGGGTTCGGCCGGCTCGTCGAGTACGTCGAGCGCGTCTCGGGCGCCGAGCCGGAGCGGATCCGCGACTTCTTCGCCTTCGGGATGCTGCTCAACGTCTTCGCCGCGATGGACCTGCTGCGGCGGCCGGCGCCGTGGGCGAAGTCGCTCGTCGCCTCGTGCATGGAAGAGGAATGACCGTTGGCGCGTCTTTTTTTCAGCAGCAAGTGAGTGAGCAATAACTAGCAACATGGAAGGAGGAGGCATGAGCCGTCGTACCTCGACCATCTGGACGTTCGCGATCACCTCGCTCGCGCTGTTCATGACGACGCTCGACAACCTCGTCGTGACCACCGCCCTGCCGGTGATCCGAAAGGACCTCGACGCGAGCCTGAGCGGGCTCGAGTGGACGGTCAACGCCTACACCCTCACCTTCGCGGTGCTGCTGATCACCGGCGCCGCCCTCGGCGACCGCTTCGGCCGCCGGCGGCTGTTCGGGATCGGCCTCGCGATCTTCACGCTCGGCTCCGCCGCCGCAGCGCTCGCCCCGTCGATCGACGTGCTGATCGCGGCGCGCGCGGTGCAGGGTCTCGGCGGCGCGATCGTGACCCCGCTGACGCTGACCATCCTCAGCGCGGCCGTCCCGGCCGAGCGGCGCGGCCTCGCGCTCGGCGCCTGGGGCGGGATCAGCGGCCTTGCGGTCGCGATCGGCCCGCTCGTCGGCGGCGCCGTCGTGCAGGGCATCTCGTGGCAGTGGATCTTCTGGCTGAACGTGCCGATCGGGCTCGTCCTGATCCCGCTCGCGCTCCTGCGCCTGCGTGAGAGCCGCGGCCCGAACGACGCGCTCGACCTTCCCGGCGTCGGGCTGGCCAGCGCCGGCCTGTTCGGGATCGTCTGGGGCCTCGTGCGCGGGAACTCGGTCGGCTGGGGAAGCCCGGAGATCGTGCTCGCGCTGCTCGGGGGCTCGCTGATCCTGGGGCTGTTCCTGCTCTGGGAGCTGCGGGCCGAGGAGCCGATGCTGCCGCTGGGCTTCTTCCGGAACCGCAGCTTCAGCGCCGCCAACGCGGCGTCGTTCCTGATGTTCTTCGGGATGTTCGGCTCGATCTTCCTGCTCGCGCAGTTCTTCCAGACCGTGCAGGGCTACTCGCCGCTGCAGGCGGGCCTGCGCGTGCTCCCGTGGACGGCGATGCCGATCTTCGTCGCGCCGCTGGCGGGCGCCCTGTCCGACCGCATCGGGGGCCGGCCGCTGATGGCGACCGGGCTCGCGATGCAGGCGGTCGGCCTCGCCTGGATCGCGTTCGTCTCGACCCCGACGGTGGCCTACGCCGACCTGGTGACGCCGTTCGTGCTCTCCGGGATCGGGATGGCGCTCTACTTCGCTCCGGTCGCGAACGTCGTGCTCTCGGCGGTGCGGCCGGAGGAGGAGGGCCAGGCCTCGGGCGCCAACAACGCGATCCGCGAGCTCGGCGGCGTCTTCGGCGTCGCGGTCCTCGCGTCGGTGTTCGCGCACTACGGCGGCTACGGCAGCGGCCAGTCCTTCGTGGACGGCCTGACCCCGGCGATCTACGTCGGCGCGGGCCTCGTCGCGGCCGGGGCACTGGCGGCCCTGGGCATCTCCCGCAAGCGGCGCCCGCCGCAGGAGCAGGAGGCCCTCGAGCCGGTCCTCGACGCGGCCGCCTAGCGCGAGAGCACGCGGTAGCCGTCCCTCAGGAACGGCGTTCGGTCGATGAGGGCGCGGATCTCCTCCGGGAGGAACGCGCCCTCCTCGGTCACCACGCAGTCGAGCAGCTCGGGCGGCGTCAGCTCGAACTCCGGCTCGGTGAGCGGCGGCGCGTCGCGCGACTCCACCGGCGCCAGCTTCACGACCTCGGAGGCCACGACCACCGGCACGCCCTCGTCGCTCGCGGCCTCGGCCAGCGCGCGCGTGCCGACCTTGTTGCAGAGCGTGCCGCAGCGGAAGACCGTGTCGGCGCCGACGAGCAGCAGCGAGGCCCACTCGAGCTGACGCGGCGCCTGCGAGTCCTCGACGAGCTCGACGTGGAGGCCGCTCCCCTGCAGGTCCTGGGCGAACGCGCGGCCCTCGCCCTGCGGATCCGAGGCGGTGCAGATCACCGAGGCCGGCGGCGTTCGAAGCAGGGCTTCACGCACCGTCGCCGAAGCGGAATGCGTGAGCACCACGGCGTCCTCGAGCCGGTCGCGCAGCTGGATCGCGATCGAGGCCGCCGCGCGCCGGCGTCCGTCGACCAGCGCGGCCGACTCCTCGCATACCAGGCGCCGCATCTGGTCGACCTCGAGCTGGGCGTTCGCGGCGGCCGCCGCCAGGACCCGGCCGACCGCTCCCGCCACGGCGCCGACGCCGGGCCGGCTGTCGGCGAGCTGCCTGCCGGCGGCGACCAGCTCGTCCAGCAGCGCCTCGCCGGAAGGCGCCGGCTGGTCGGCGGCCTCGGCGAGCGCCTCGACCGCGCGGCGGGCCATCCAGCTGGCGCCGTGCTCGCGGTCGGCTCTCAGCTCCTCGACGCGCTCGGCCAGGGCGGTGGCCATGTCGGGATTGTCGCCTCCGGGAGCCCTGCCCGCAAATCGGGGCTCCGCGTGAGGCTGCTCGTCCTCGGCGCCCGCGCGACCGGGCTGATCGCCGCGGCCCGGGCACGGGGCCTCTTCGTCCTCGCGGTCGACCGCGACCCGCGCGCCCCCGGTTTCGCCCTCGCCCACCGTCGCGCGATCCTCGGCTGCGACGACGAGCCCGCGCTCGAGCGCCTGGTGGAGGCGGCGCGAATCGAGGGCGTGATCGCGACCGGGCCCGAGACCGGCGCCGCCGCCCGGGTGGCCGCGCGCTTCCGGCTGCCGCATCCGCACGCTCCGGAGACCGCCGTGCTTCTCGGCTCGCGGCTGCGCCAGCGCGAGCGGCTCCGTGACGCGGGCGTGCCACAGCTTCGCTGGGCGCTGGTCGCGAAGGGGGCCGACGCCGGCTTCCCGTGCGTCGTCACACCGCGGGACCGGAAGGGCAGGCGCCTGGCCGAGGAGGCTCCGGGAGCAGCGGAGGTGACCGTGACCGCGTTCTCGGCAGGAGGCGTGCTGCACCCGCTGCTCGGCTCCGGCCCCGCCGCGGCGCTCGCGCGCCGGTCGGCGGAGGCTCTCGGCGTGACCGACGGGATCACGTCGACACGCCTGCGCCTCGGCGTCGACGGGCCGCGCGTGGTGGACGTTCGCGCACACGCGGGCGACCGCGAGGCCGAGCTCTGCCGGCTCCTGCACGGGATCGACGTGCACGCGCTCGCGCTCGACGCGGCCTTCGGCCGGAGCCGGTCGGCCGAGGACGTACGCTTCGGCTCGGCCGATGCGCAAGTGGCGTAACACGTGAGCAGAAGGGCCCTCCGGCTCTGGGCGACGCTCGCCGTCACCGGCCTGCTGACGGCCTACCTGATCTGGAAGATCGACATCACGGAGACGCTGCACGCGATCGTGCACGCGAACTTCGGCTACTTCGCGGCGGCGGTGGCGATCATGGTCGGCTCGGTCTGGCCGATGGCCTGGCGCTGGCAACGGCTGCTCTCGGCACGGGGCATCCACGACCGGCTCGGCTGGCTGACCCGCGCGTACTTCGTCGCCTACACCGCGGGCCAGCTGCTTCCGACAGCCGTCGGCGGGGACGCGGTGCGCATCTACGAGACGGCGCGGCGCCACACGGGGCGCGGCGGAGAGGTCGCGGGCTCGGTGCTGCTCGAGCGCGCGCTCGGCGGCGCGGCCACGCTCGCGCTCGCCGCGGTCGGCTTCGTGCTGGCGGTCGGGCACTACCCGATCGGGCCGTACCTCTGGATCGAGGGGTTCTTCGTGATCGCGACGCTCGTGCTCGCGGTGGCGCTGTTCTCGCGTCGGGCGCGGCCGCTGCTGGCGAAGACGGTGCCGCTGCTGCGCGTGCTGCGTGTCGAGCGCCCGATCCGCGCCGCCTACGAGGGCATCCACGCCTACCGCGACCACCCGGGGCTGCTCGTGGGCGTCTTCACCCTCACGCTCGCGGTGCAGACGGTACGGGTGCTGGCGATCTGGCTGGCCGGCAAGGCCGTCGGCGTCGACCTCTCGCCCCGGCCGTACTACGTGATGGGGCCGCTGCTCTTCCTCGTCCTGCTCGTCCCGTTCTCGATCAACGGCATCGCCGTGCGCGAGTCGTTCTTCGTCAGCTTCCTCGGGAGGCTCGGCGTGGACGCGGACAAGGCCTTCGCCACCGGCTTCCTGTTCTTCGTCGTGACGCTCTGCCTCTCGCTGCCGGGCGCGGTCCTGCTCGGCTGGCAGAGCCTGCGTGGGCTGACGACCCGCGCGACGGCGCCCGATGGCTGACGTCAGCGTCGTCGTGGTGACGTTCAACGCGCTGCCCTGGGTGGAGCGGGCGCTCGCGAGCGTCCGCGGACACGAGACGATCGTGGTCGACCACGGCTCGACCGACGGCACGCTCGAGCTGGTGCGCGAGCGCTTCCCCGAGGCCCGGGTGGTCGAGCAGGAGAACAAGGGGCTCGGCGGCGGCTCGAACGCCGGCATGCGCGTCGCGAGCGGCGACTGGTTCCTGCTCCTGAACTCCGACGCGTGGGCGAGCGGGGATGCGCTCGAGCGGCTGGTCGCCTTCGGCGAGACGAACCCGGAGGCCGGCGTCGTCGGGCCGAAGCTGCGCTTCCCGGACGGGCGGCTCCAGCGCTCCGTGCGCGGGTTTCCGACCCTGTGGCGGCTCGCGACCGAATACCTCTTCCTGCGCAAGCTCGCCCCGCGCTCGCGCGTGTTCAACGCCTTCTACGGGAACGGCTTCCGCTACGACCGGCCGCTCGAGGCAGAGTTCCTGATGGGCGCGGTGCTGCTCGTCCGGCGCGAGGCCGCCGATACGGTTGGCCTCTTCGACGAGGACTTCTTCATGTTCAGCGAGGAGACCGACTGGTGCTACCGCTTCCGGCAGGCGGGCTGGAAGGTCCTCTTCACCCCGGACGCGGAGTTCGTGCACGTGGGCGGCGCGACGACACGGAGCGACTGGACGCCGATGTTCCGCGAGCAGGTGCGCGGGCACCTGCGCTTCCTCGCCAAGCATCATGGCGCGCGGGAGGCAGATCGTGCGCGGGGGTTGCTGCTGGCCTCGTTGCGGCTTCGCGGCGTGCTGTTCCGCGGCGAGCGCGGACGCACCTACCGCGACGCGGCGCGCTGGCTCGCGTCGGCACGGGTGCACGAGCTGCTGGAGGCACGCGGATGAAGGGACCGGCGCTCGTGCCGGTCGTCGGGGTACCGCGAGGATGAGCACGTTGACCGCACAGCTCGGCCTCCGCTCCGCCCCGCGCTCGCTCCCGCTCGCCTGGCTCGCGGCGCCGATCCTGCTCGGGCTCTCGCGGATGCTGCCCGCGGAAGGGCTCGGGCTCGGGCTGCGCCTCGCGGCTGCGACCGCGTGCCTGCTGCTGCCGGGGGCGCTCGTTGCCCGCGCGCTCGGGGTGAGCGGGCTGTCCGGCGCGTTCGCCTGGACGATGGGCGTCCTCTTCCTCGCCACGGCTACGACGTTCGCGCTGCACGCGTCGCTCTGGCTCGTGCTCGCGCTGCTCTGTGTCGTCACGGTCGTGGCGCTGCCCTTCGCGGCCCGCCGTTCGGCCGACCTCTCTTCCTGGCAGCTCGCGGTGCTGCTGCTCGGGCTTGCGGCCGGGATTTCGCTCTGGTGGATCTCGCGCTACGACGGCGACGCGTTCTTCCACCTCGGGCGCGTACAGAAGCTCCTCGCCTTCGACTCGCTCTCGCTTCGCGCGGTCGACGAGTTCCGCGACGGCGGGCTCCACCCGGGCTACGCGTTCCCGCTCTGGCACACCGCGGTCGCGCTGATCACGCGACTGGCCGGCGTCGGCGCACCCTCGGCCTTCCTGCACGCGCCGACCGTGCTGCTGCCTCTCTCCTTCGTGCTGACCTACGAGGCGGGCACGATCCTCTTCCGCTCGCGCTGGGCGGGCGTCGCGACGGCGCTCGCGCAGTTCGCCCTGCTCGGCCTCGCCCCCGGGCACGGCGGCTCCTACGCCTCCCTCGCGCTCCCCGCGACCGCGTCCCGCGCGCTGCTCCTGCCGGCGCTGCTCGCGCTCGTCTTCGCGTACGTGCGGGAGCCGTCGGGCCCGCTGCTGGCCTCCGTCGCCGTCGCGTCGGCCGCCATGGCGCTCGTGCACCCCAGCTACTCGGTGCTGCTCGCCCTCGGGTTGACGGGGTTCCTCATCGTGCGCGCGCTGCTCGCCGTGCGCCACGACTTAGGGCACATCGGCGCCGCGCTCGCAGCGATCGTGGTTCCCGCCGGGCTCGTCGCCCTGTGGCTGCTTCCGGTCGTGCGCGAGACCGCGTCACACAACCCCTCGCGTGGTGAGTTGCGGCGCGCTCTCGTCGGCTATGCGCGGGAGCTCGACGTCTTCGGCCTGCACAGCTACCGGCTCCGTCCGGAGCTCTTCGGCCGCGCGGGCGCGATCGCCGTCGCCACGCTCGTGCTCCTCCCGGTAGCGATCTTCGCGCACCGGCGGATGTGGGGTGCGTTCGTGCTGGGCACGATGCTGACGACCCTCGCGATCGGGCTCCTGCCGTTCGTCTTCCCGCACGTCGCCGACGTGATCTCGCTCTCGCAGGCCCGCCGGATCATCGCCTTCTCGCCCCGGCCGTTCGTGCTCGTGGGCGGCGCGCTCGTGCTCGCCGGCCTCCTCCGCTGGGCCCTGCTCCCGGTCGCGCTCGCGGCCGGGATCGGGCTCCAGATCGCCTTCCCGGGCGACTTCGGCACCCCGTATACGTTCGGACACGGCGGGCCAGGGTTGCTGACGTGGATCGCGTTCGCCGCCGCGGTCGCGGCGCTGCTGGCGGCCGCGGTCGCGGGGCGAAGGATCCCTCAGGTCGAAGGCCCTGCACCCCTCGCCGCGGCGGCGGTCGCGCTCTTCCTCGTCCCGCTTGCCGTGCACGGCTACACGCACTGGACGCGTGCGCCGAAGGCCCGGCTCGGCCTCCCGCACAAGCTCGTCGCGGCAGTGCGGGCGCACGTGCCGGACGGCGGCGTCGTCTTCTCCGACCCGCTCACGGCCTACGAGCTCGGAGCCTTCGCGCCGGTCTACGTGAACGCGGCGCCCCAGTCGCATGTCGCGGACACGCGCGCCAATCGCCCGACCGTGCGCGTCCGCGACGCCCAACGCTTCTTCCTCGACGGCGGCCCGCTCTCGGTCCCGCGTCGCTACGGAGCTCACTGGCTGCTCGTCGACCGTACGCGCGCGCCGCAGGCGCGCTTCGCGCTGCCGCGCCTGTACACGGGGTCGCGATACGTTCTCTACCGGCTCCCGTGAACGTTCCCGCGTGAAAGTCCTCCTCGTGACGATGTACTTCCCGCCGGCAGGCGGCGGGGGGGTCCAGCGCCCGCTGAAGCTGGCGACGCACCTGCCCGCGCTCGGGATCGAGACGCACGTCCTGGCGCCCGACGATCCGAAATGGCTGCACCGCGACGAGGATCTGCGGCCGCCGACGCAGGCCTTCGTCCACCGCGCGCGCTACCTCGGCCCGAAGGCCCGCCTGCCCAGCGAGGAGCTCCGCGGCCTCTCCGGCGTCGACCTCGCCCTCGCCCAGGCGCGCCTCGCGGGTCGGCGCCTGCTGCTCCCCGACCCGGCGGTCACCTGGGCCCCGACGGCGATCCCGGCCGCAGCGCGCATCGTCCGCAGCGAGGGCATCGACGCGGTGATCACCACGAGCCCGCCGCTCTCGATGAACCTGATCGGCGCGGGCGTGAAGCGGCTCACCGGAGTGCCGTGGGTGGCCGATCAGCGGGACTCGCTGGTGCTGAACGCCGACCGCCGCTTCGAGCGCAAGACCGTGCAGGCGAAGGAGAAGGCGCTCGAGGGGGTCGTGCGGATGGTCGCCAGGCGCGCCGACGGGATCGTCGCCGTCTCCGAGGCGATCGCCGACGAGCTGCGCGGCTTCGACCCTGCCGGCCCGGTGCGGGTGATCCCGAACGGCTGCGACTTCGACGACTTCGCGGGGCTCGAGTACCGGCCAGGCGAGCGCTTCCGCATCACGCACACCGGCAGCTTCTTCGGCAAGCGCAACCCGCGCGCGTTCCTCTCGGCGCTGGCCGCCTCCGGCCTGGACGACGTGGTCGCGCGCTTCGTCGGCGACTTCCGGTCCGTCGACCGCGAGTGGGTGCAGGAGCTCGACCTCGGCGACCGGCTGGAGCTGCTCGACTACCTGCCGCACCGCCGGGCGGTCGAGCTGCAGCGCGACTCGGAGGCGAACCTGCTGCTGCTGCCCGAGGCAGCCGGGCGGGGGAAGGTCGTGCCGAGCGGCAAGATCTTCGAGTACCTCGCGGCCGAGCGCCCGATCCTCGCCGCGGTGCCGACCGACGGGGCCGCCGCCAAGCTCGTTCGCGAGACGGGCGCGGGGGTCGTGGTGGCGCCCGACGACGAGAAGGCGATCCGCGAGGCCCTGATCGGCCTGCACGCGCGCTGGCGGGCCGGCCGGCTCGGCGACGGCTACCTGAGCGACGACGACCGCCACCGGCTCGCACGCACGACCCGCGTCGAGGAGCTGGCCGAGCTGCTCTGGAGCATTGAATGAGCAGCGAGAGCCGCCTCGTCCCCTTCTTCTTCCTCGCGACCGCGTTCTGCTGCACCTTCGCGAAGGTGCAGTGGAACGTCGCGGGCTCGGTCTTCCTCGCCGACCTCGCCGCGGGCGGGTTCCTGCTCACCTACGCGCTCGACCGGCTCGGCCGCCGCCCCGGGCCGGTGCCGCGCACCGCGGCGGTGCTGCTCGCCTTCCTGGCGGCCTTCCTGCTCGTGTACCTGATCGGCTTCTTCAACCTCGAGACCGGGCAGGCGCTGGACCAGTTCGGCAAGGGCCTCGTGAAGTGGCTGCTGCACTTCGGGTTCCTCGTCGTCGGCGTGGTCTACCTCGCGCGCAAGCCGCTCGCCTTCTACTGGCGGACGCTCGCGTGGTTCCTCGGGGGGATCGCGGCGAACGGCGCCTACGGGATCCTGCAGCTGCTCTCGGCGCAGGCGGGCCACAACCTCGACACGGTCGTGCTCGAGCCGCTCACGCGCGGGGCGAGCCAGATCAACGTCTACGGCGCCGTCAACGGCGCGAGCGTGTACCGGCCGAACGCGCTCACGGGCGACCCGAACCACCTCGGCATCGAGCTGCTGCTCCCGATCCTGATCCTCTCGCCGCTCTACCTGCGGCTCGAGCGAGGCCACCGGCTGCGGACGCCGCTCGCGGTGCTGATCGGCTTCCTGCTGCTGGTCGAGCTGGCCACGCTCTCGCGCAGCGGCGTCCTCGGCCTCGCCGTCGGCGCGCTCGTGCTCCTGATCCCCTACCGGCACCTGCTCTTCTCGCGGCTGGCGATCCTGCCGCTGGCGCTGGTGGCGCTGCCGGTCGCGTTCGAGCTCTACCGGCGGCGGCACTTCTTCAGCGTCGTCATCCGCTCGCGGCTCCAGACCGGCGGCAGCTCGACCTCGGCGCACCTGGGCGTCTACGACTTCATCCCGCAGGTGCTGCACCAGCACCCGCTCTTCGGGCTCGGCTTCAACAACTTCTCCGTCTACTACGAGTTCGTCACCGGGAAGACGAACTGGGGGCCGCACTCCTACTACGTGATGCTGATCGTCGAGGGCGGCCTCGTCGGCGCGGCGCTCTTCGCGGTCTTCCTCTGGTGGCTGTTCGCGCGGCTCGGCGCGGCGCGCCGGCTCGGGCAGGCGCTCGCCGCCGCCGGCGACCCGCTCGCGGCCCGGCTGCGGCCGCTCGCGTGGGGCATGACCGCCGCGCTCGTCGGGACGCTCGCCTCGAACGCCTTCTACCTGACGATCCCGTTCCTCTACTTCTACGTCTTCGTGATGCTGGCGCTGGCGGCGCCCGCCGTCTTCTCGAAGCCCACGGCTTCTGGGATCCCGTGAAAGTCGCGGTGCTGACGACCTCGTACCCGCGGTACGAGGGCGACCCGGCGGGGACCTTCGTCGCGGACGCCGTCGAGCAGCTGCGGGCCGCCGGGGTCGAGGTCGAGGTCGTCTCGCCGGCCTCGTTCGAGCACCACGGGATCGCATACGGGTCCGGGATCGCCGGGAACCTCCGCCGCGAGCCCTGGCGTGCCGCGCTGCTGCCGCTGATGGCCAGGAACTTCCGCGCCGCGGCGCGCCGGGCGGCGGCCGACGCCGACCTCGTCCACGCGCACTGGCTGCCGACCGGGTACATCGCCTGGTGGGTGCGGAGGCCGTTCGTCCTCCAGCTGTGGGGAACGGACGTCGAGCTGGCGCGGCGCGCGCCCTC
>DATIFC010000105.1:0-6213 GCA_035455445.1 Gaiellaceae bacterium
GACGGCGATCTGCTGCCCCTCCTGTGGGGCGCCGCGACCGGCGAGCTCCGGGCCGTGCCGTCCGTGAGCGACGACGCGGCGGTGACTGTCGTCCTCGCGGGCGACGGCTATCCGCAGCGCTCCGACAGCGGCACGCCCGTCGAGGGGGTCGAGGACGCCGAGGCGGCGGGCGCGCTCGTCTTCCACGCCGGCACGGCGCTGCAGGGCGGGCGACTCGTGACGAGCGGCGGGCGCGTGCTCGCCGTCACCGCCGTCGGGGAGGACGTGGCCGCGGCGCGCGCGCAGGCCTACGAGGCGGCCGGCCGGGTCTCGTTCGCGGGGATGCAGTTCCGTCGCGACATTGCGCTCGCCGCGGCCGAGGGACATGTCCGGGGCTGACGGCCCGCTGGTAGGGATCCTGGTCGGCTCGGAGTCGGACCGGGAGCGGATGCAACCTGCCCTCGACGAGCTCGAGGCCCGCGGGATCTCGCATGAGCTCGAGGTGCGCTCGGCTCACAGGAGCCCCGACGCCGTGGCCGAGTACGCCCGCGGCGCGCGGAACCGGGGGATCCGCGTGCTGATCGCCGGCGCCGGGCTGGCGGCGGCGCTGCCCGGCGCGGTCGCGGCCCACACGGACCTCCCCGTGATCGGCGTGCCGCTGCGCTCGAGCCTGAGCGTGCTCGACGGGCTCGACGCGCTGCTCTCGATCGCGCAGATGCCGCCTGGAGTCCCCGTCGCGGCCGTCGGCGTCGACAACGCGAAGAACGCCGCGGCTCTCGCGGCCCGCATCCTCGGTAGCCGAGCGGGAGTCCGCCTCCGCGAGCGGCGGGACCAGGCGCCCACGGCGGGACCCATCCCTAGCCCCCACCCACCCGGGGTTCTCGCAGGATGCCCAAGAAAGGCGCGCGGGTGTGTGACGTGGGTGTGCGGAGGGTGTGACTCTTCGTCCACGGGCGCCTTCCTGTCGGCGCTCTAGACTGCAGCCGGTGATCGCGCGCTACTCCCGACCGGCGATGGCCGGGGTCTGGTCGGAAGAGCGCAAGCTCGCGCGGTGGCTGGACGTCGAGCTTGCGGCCCTCGAGGCCTGGGCGGAGCTCGGCGCGGTGCCGGCGGACGCCGTGGCCGAGATTCGGGAACGGGCCGAGCCGCCGACGCCTGAGCGCGTCGCAGAGCTCGAGCGCGAGACGCAGCACGACCTCGCCGCCTTCGTCGACGCCGTCGCCGAGGGCGTCGGCCCCGCCGGACGGTGGATCCACCACGGCTTGACCTCGTCCGACATCGTCGACACCGCACTCTCGCTGCAGGTGCGTGACGGGGGCGAGCTGCTGCTCGAAGGGATCGACCGCGCGCTCGAGGCGGTGATCGCGATGGCCCAGAGGCACAAGGACGACGTCTGCATCGGCCGCACGCACGGCGTCCACGCCGAGCCGACGACCTTCGGGCTCAAGCTCGCCGGCTGGGCGTTCGAGCTCGACCGCGGCCGCCGGCGCCTGACGCGGGCGCTCGAGACGATGCGGGTCGGCAAGCTCTCGGGGGCGGTCGGCACGTACGCGGCGACCGACCCGGAGCTCGAGCGGCTGGCCTGCGAGCGGCTCGGGCTCGAGCCGGACCCGGTCTCGACGCAGGTCGTCCAGCGCGACCGCCACGCCGAGCTGCTCTCCGCGCTCGCCCTCGTGGCGGCGTCGCTGGAGAAGTTCGCGCTCGAGATCCGCCACCTCGCGCGGACGGAGGTCGGCGAGGTCGCGGAGCCGTTCGGCAAGGGCCAGAAAGGCTCCTCCGCCATGCCGCACAAGCGCAATCCGGTCGTCGCCGAGCGCATCTGCGGGCTCGCGCGCGTCGTCCGCGCCGACGCGCTCGTCGGGCTCGAGAACGTGGCGCTCTGGCACGAGCGCGACATCTCGCACTCCTCGGCCGAGCGCGTCGTCATACCGGACTCGTTCCTCGCGCTGGACTACATGCTCGAGCGCTTCGCCTGGCTGATCGAGGGCCTCGACGTGCGGCCGGAGCGCATGCGGCGCAACCTCGACTCGAGCCGGGGCCTCTTCTTCAGTCAGCGGCTGCTGCTTGCGCTCGTCGAGTCCGGCCTGGCGCGCAACGACGCGTACCGGCTCGTGCAACGCCACGCGCTACGGGCCCACGAGGAGGAGCAGGACGTCCGCGAGCTCGTGCGCGCGGACGAGGAGATCGCCGGCCGCGTCGACCTCGACGCGATCTTCGACCTCGGCTGGTACACCCGTCACGTCGACGCCGTCTTCGAGCGGCTGGGCGAGCTCGCCCGAAAGGAGGAAGCGGTACATGCCTGAAACGGCCACCCACGTCGGGAGCGGGAAGGTTCGCGAGCTCTACGAGCTCGGCGACGACCGCCTGCTGCTCGTCGCGAGCGACCGGATCTCGACCTTCGACGTCGTCCTGCCGACGGAGATCCCGGACAAGGGCCGCGTCCTCACCGGGCTCTCGGCATTCTGGTTCGCGCGCACGCGGGAGATCGTCCCGAACCACCTGCTGGGGCTCCGTCCCGACGGGCGCTCGACCGAGTGCCGCCGGCTGGAGATGCTGCCGCTCGAGTGCGTCGTCCGCGGCTACCTCACCGGGTCGGGGTGGAAGGACTACCAGGCGAGCGGCGCCGTCTGCGGCCACGTCCTCGCGGAGGGCCTGCGCGACTCGGACAGGCTGCCCGAGCCGATCTTCACGCCGGCCACCAAGGCGCACGAGGGGCACGACGAGAACATCGACCGCGAGCGGGCGGCGGAGCTCGTCGGTGAGGAGCGTCTCGACGAGGTGGAGCGGGTCTCGCTCGAGCTCTACCGCTTCGCCTCCGAATACGCGGCCGAGCGCGGGATCCTGATCGCCGACACGAAGTTCGAGCTCGGTCTCGACGAGGAGGGGCGGCTCGTGCTCGGCGACGAGGCCTTCACGCCCGACTCCTCGCGCTTCTGGCCCGCGGACGAGTACGAGCCCGGCCGGCCGCAGCCCTCGTTCGACAAGCAGTTCGTCCGCGACTACTGCGAGAGCCTCGGCTGGGACAAGACGCCGCCGGGCCCCGAGCTTCCCGTAGACGTCGTCGCCGGCACGCGCGCCCGCTACGTCGAGGCCTTCGAGCGCCTGACCGGGATCGAGTTCGACGCCTACCTCGGCGACCCGGAGGTGGTGCTCCGATGAGGGCGACGATCCTCGTCAGGCCCAAGCCGGGGATCCTCGACCCGCAGGGCGAGGCCGTACAGAGCTCGCTGCGCCAGCTCGGGTTCCACGTCGACGAGGCGCGCGTCGGGCGGGTGATCGACCTCGAGCTCGACGACGGCGACAAGGCCGCGGCCCGCGCCGAGCTCGAGCGTGCGTGCGAGCGGCTGCTCGCGAACCCGCTGATCGAGTCCTACGAGATCGCGCTCGACGGATGAGCGCGCTCGCGCGCCCGCGCATCGCCGTCGTCACCTTCCCCGGCTCGAACGACGACCGGGACGCCGCGCTCGCGCTCGAGCGACTCGGCGCGGACGCGACCCTCGTCTGGCACGCGGAGCCGGAGCTCCCGGACGTCGCAGCGGTCGTCCTGCCGGGCGGCTTCTCCTACGGCGACTACCTGCGGTGCGGGGCGATTGCCCGCTTCGCGCCGGTGATGGACGCCGTCCGCCGCTTCGCTCAGGAGGGCGGGCTCGTGCTCGGGATCTGCAACGGCTTCCAGGTGCTCTGCGAGGCGGGGCTCCTGCCCGGCGTGCTGCGTCCGAATGCGTCGCTCTCCTTCGTCTGCCGCGACGTCGGCCTTCGCGTCGAGCGCTCCGACACGCCCTTCACGAGCCGCGCGGAGCCCGGCCGGACGCTGACGATCCCCGTCAAGCACGGCGAGGGGTGCTACTTCGCCGACGAGAGGCTGCTCGCCGAGCTGGAGGCCACCGGCCAGATCGTCCTCCGCTACGAGGACAACCCGAACGGCTCCATCGGCGCGATCGCCGGGGTCGCGAACGAGGCAGGGAACGTCTTCGGCCTGATGCCGCACCCCGAGCACGCCGTCGACCCGCTGCTGGGCTCGACCGACGGCGTCGTCGTCCTCGGCTCGCTCGTCGACGCGGCGAGCGAGCGCCTGCTCACGGCGGCCTGAGCCCGAGCGCCTCCGCGAGCCCCGGCCGCTCGGCCAGCCCGGCCCGCAGCCGCTCGAGGTCGCGTAGCCGCAGCGTGACCGGCCCGCGCCGGGCCGAGCCGCCGGTCGTGTAGGCGAAGCGGACGAGCTGCTCCCCGCCCGGTGCCTCGAGCAGCTGCACCACCGACGCGAAGCGCTTCCCGCCCGCGCGCTGGGCGAGCGTCAGCTCCTCCAACAGCTCCGCCTGCCCCCACGGTGTCGCGGCCTTGGCCATCGCGAACCCACCGTAACTACGCATCTGTCACGCGTGGCTGACGCCTTCGTGCCCGAAGTGTGACGACCGCGCCCGGCCGCGCCTGCCGGCAAGTCGTCTGCCTCAAGTCCTGCTCGCACCTGGTTGCGAATCAGGTTCCTACCCGTTAGGTTCGCGCCGTGCTGAAGCGGATCGTGCTGCTCGCAGCGCTCTTCGGGGTCGTCGGGGTCTCCGCGGCCGCGGCGGGCCCAGCCGGCTACGCGTGGCACGACACGCCCACCGGCACGACCGCCCACTTCCGCGGGCTCTCCGCGGTCAGCGCGACGACGGCATGGGTGAGCGGGTACACCCCCACCGACGGCGTCGTCATGCGCACCACCGACCGCGGCACGACCTGGCAGGCCGTGAGCCCGCCCGGCGCGGCGGGCCTTCAGTTCCGCGACATCGAGGCCTTCGACGCGGGCCACGCGGTGGCGATGTCGATCGGCAACAACCCGACCGACTTCCGCATGTACGTGACCGCGGACGGCGGCCAGACGTGGACGCTCACCTTCGTGAACCAGGAGCCGACCGCCTTCTACGACTGCATGACGTTCTTCGACGACCGGCGTGGCCTGGCCGTCTCCGATCCGCCGGACGGACAGCACTTCCGCGTGATCGCGACCGACGACGGCGGGCTCCACTGGCACGTGACCGGCGCCCAGATGCCCGCCGCGCTGCCCGGCGAGTTCGCGTTCGCGGCGAGCGGCCAGTGCATCACCACCGACCACGGCCGCCGCGCGTGGTTCGGGACCGGCGGCGGCGCCGAGGCGCGGGTCTTCCGCTCCGACGACGGCGGCGCGAGCTGGACGGTCGCGTCCACGCCGCTGAACAGCGGCCCTACCGCCGGGATCTTCGCGCTTGCCTTCCGCGGCCAGCAGCACGGGCTCGTGGTCGGCGGCGACTTCCTCGCGCCCACGGCCTCTCCGGACAACTTCGCCCGCACCTCCGACGGCGGCCTGACGTGGTCACTCCTCCCGGCCGCGCCGGCCGAGTACCGCTCCGGCGCAACCTGGGTCGACGGCACCACCGCGATCGCGGTCGGCCCGTCCGGCAGCGACGTCAGCACCGACCGCGGGACGACGTGGCAGCGCTTCGACGACGGCAGCCTCGACACCGTCGACTGCGCCAACCCGACCGCCTGCTGGGCCTCCGGCGAGGCGGGACGCGTCGCGTACCTCGTCCGGACGCGCTAGCGGCGCTCGATCAGCTCGATGCGGTAGCCGTCCGGATCGCGGACGAAGCAGAGGCGCGACCCGCCCTCGGTCACCTGATACGGCGGCCTCTCGGGCTCGATGCCCTGCTCGGCCAGCCGCTCGAGCGTGCCGTCGAGGTCGTCCACGCCCACGGCGATGTGCCCGTAGCCGCTGCCGAGGTCGTAGGTGCGCCCGTCGTGGTTGTAGGTCAGCTCGAGCACCGACTCCTGGTCGCCGAGCGAGAAGAAGTAGTTCGTCGCCTCCACCTCGCCGTCGCGGACGATGTCCATGTCGCGCGCGAACGCGAACCCGAGCGCCTCGTAGAAGCGCCGGCTCGCCTCGGGATCGGTGATGCGAACCATCGTGTGCAGGAAGCTCGTCATGGCCCGATCGTACGCGAGGAGGCCCGTCGAGGCGCGCACTCTCCTCCCTCGGATCCGAGCTCGTCGCAGAGAGCGGCGGCGATCCGTCCAGGTCACATTCCGCGGACGAAAGCGCGAGACTGCCGCGATGAGCTTCTTCGAGCCACCCTCCCCACCGGAACCGCCCGAGCCGCCGGAGCTCGTGACGAAGCCGTGGTGGAACGCTCCGCGGAACGAGCTCGGCGCTGCGACGGGGGTGCGGCTCGTGCTGGCGCGCACCGACGACGTCGCGATCGCGCTGCTCGACGTCATCGC
>DATIFC010000106.1:0-14460 GCA_035455445.1 Gaiellaceae bacterium
CGAGTTCAGCGCCACCGCGGTCGGCACCTCCGGCTCGTCGACGAGCTGCGTGATCAGCGCCTGCTGGGCAGGCGCCGAGAAGGCGCTGACGACCCCGAGCAGGACCGCGTCCGCGATCACGACCTCCGTCGGCGCCAGGTCGAGCGCCGCCAGCAGCCCGAGCCCGCCCGAGAGCACGACCGCGGCGGACTGGCTGACGAGCAGCAGCGAGCGCCGGTTCCAGCGGTCCGAGGCGCCGCCCGCCCAGGGCGCGAGCAGCAGGATCGGCAGGAACTGCGAGAAGTTGAGCACGCCCAGCAGGAACGCCGAGTGCGTCTGCCGGTAGACGAGCAGCGCCGCGGCGAGGTTCTGGAACCAGGTGCCGCTCGCCGAGAGAGCGTTGCCGAGGAAGTAGGGGCCGAAGCTGCGTCGCCGGAGCAGCGCAAACGCAGCGGCGGGGCCGACGCGGGAGCTCACGCCGGACTTCTATCCGGAACGGCGGCTCGCTACGGCGCGACCGTGAACGGCCGCATCATGTCGTTGTCCTCGTGCTCGACGATGTGGCAGTGGTACACGTAGCTCTGCGGAGCGATGACGCCGTCGGGCAGGTCGAACTTCGCCCGGACGGTCGTGAAGTAGCCCGGGTTCGCCTTGACGGTGTCCTTGAAGCCGCGCTCGCTCGGGTCGGGCGGCTGCATCGGGCCCGTCGCGAACGGCGTCGGATCGTTCCCACCCGGCACGCCGTGCTCGCCTTCGAACGCCTCCTCGTACGCCTGCACGTCGAACGGGGTCCGGCCGACGACCTGGAACGTCACGAGGTGCGTGTGCATCGGATGGGTGTCGCCCGTCATGTTGACGTACACCCAGTCCTCGACGGTGCCGACGGTCGGGGTCTCCGTGACCGGGGAGTCGAACGGGACGCCGTTGACGTTCAAGAACCAGGTCGGCTCGTCGACGTCGATCTCGTTCAGCGTTAGGTAGCGCGACCGGGACGGGCTCGGCAGGTCCGCCTTCCGTCCTGGCAGGCTCGCGGGGACCGCGGTCGGGCCCGGCGTCGAGACCGACGTGCCGACGCGGATCTCCATCACCTGCTCCAGCGAGGGTGCAGGGGTCACGACCGGCGCCTTCGGGTTGTGGTTCTTCAGGACGATCGTCTTGCCTGCGAAGCGCCGGAAGTCGACCAGGATGTCCGCGCGCTCAGCGGGCGCCAGCACGAGCTGCTTCATCTCGACCGGCCGATCCCACAGGCCGCCCTCGGCGCCGATCTGCCACACGCTCGGCCCGCTGAGATCGAGGCTCAGGATCCGCGCGTTGCAGCCGTTCAGGATCCGCAGGCGGTACATGCGCGGCTCGACCTCGAGGAACGGCCAGACCTTCCCGTTGACGAGCATGGTGTCGCCGAAGTACTCCCCGATCCAGGTCGCGCCGGGGATGTCGCTCGCCGGGTAGAGGAACGTGCCGTCCGCGTTGAACATCCTGTCCTGGATCACGAGCGGGATCTCGTACGCACCGCCGGGGATGCCGATCGGGTTCGGCTCGGTGCCCGTGTCGAACTCGTCGCGCAGGATGTACGCGGCGGCGAGGCCGGCAAAGACGTTGAGCCGGGTCGCGCCCAGGCCGTGGTCGTGGAACCACAAGAGCGAGGCCGGCATCTGGGGTGACTGGTTCGGGTAGTCGACGGTCTGGATCTCGCTCGGGCCGAATCCGTTCGGCGTCACGGCGGGGTTGCCGTCGCTGTCACCCGCGACGAAGCCGCCGTGCAGGTGCGTCATCAGGCGAACCTCGTTCCCCAGCGGGGTCAGGCGGGTGTCGACCGGGATCCACGACGGGTACTCGTGCGGGAGCTGGTGCTCGAAGCTCAGCTGCAGCGGGGTGCCGGTCTCGGCGACGACCGCCATCCCGAAGGACCCGGCCTGGCCGCCGAGGCCCGAGCCGTCGTCGTAGGCCCAGAGCGGCGTCGGCGGCAGGAACGGGTGCAGCTGCCGCTCGATCTCGACTTGGGCGAAGGTGTACGCGTTCGCCCCGGAGGGCGTGGCCACGACGATCCCGCTGCCCGGCAGCGGCACGGGCTGGGCGTACTTCGTCAGCCTGCCGGCGACGGTGGTCGCCGCGTGCAGGCGGGGCGAGGGCAACAGCAACGCCGCGCCTCCGGCCAGGCCATATTGAAGGAATCGTCGACGTGTGAGCGTCGTAGCCATGCCAGCCTCCCTCGGCCGCTGATGCCGCAGGCCCCACCGGGGCCGATTGCGAAACGGTGCACCAAGAAGTCCCCCGTTTCATCCGCGTGAGCACCTGCACGGCATCCGTGCCCACGCGGAACTTGACGACGTGGTTTTCCGCAGCCGCCGCCGCTCAGGCGCGCCCGGCCTTGTGCAACTGGGCGTAGATCGAGCGCGCGGTGCGCTCCGGGATTCCGGGGACGCCCTCCAGCTCCTCCTGGGACGCCGCGAGGAAGCGCTCCGCCGAGCCGAAATGGCGTAGCAGCGCGCGCCGGCGCGCGGGGCCGACGCCCTGGAGCGTGTCGAAGATCGACTCGCGCGCCTTCGCGTCGCGCCGCTGGCGGTGGAAGCCGAGCGCGAAGCGGTGCGCCTCGTCGCGGACCCGCTGGAGCAGGTGCAGGCCCGGCGAGTCGCGGTCGAGCACGACCGACTCGGCCTGCCCCGGAACGAACACCTCCTCCTCGCGCTTGGCGAGCGCGATCACGGCGACGCGCGGCAGGTCGTAGGCATGCATCGCCGTCAGCGCCGCCGCGAGCTGGCCCTTGCCGCCGTCGATCACGACCAGGTTCGGCGTGGCCGCGAAGGACGCGTCGTAGTCCTCCGCGGCCGCGCCCGCCTGCAGGCGCGCGAAGCGGCGTGAGACGACCTCCTCCAGCGCGGCGTAGTCGTCCTGCCCGTCGAGCGTGCGCACCCCGAACTTGCGGTAGTCGGCCTTCTTCGGCATCGCGTCCTGGAAGGCGACCATCGAGCCGACCACCGCCTCGCCCTGGATGTTCGAGATGTCGTAGCACTCGATCCGGATCGGCAGGCTCTCGAGGTTGAGCGCCTCCCGCAGCTCCTCGAGGGCCTCGACCCGCCGCAGTCGCTTGCGCTCGGCCTGGACCACCTCGGACTCGAGCGCGAGCCGCGCGTTCTCGGTCGCCAGCTCCTGCAGCCGCCGTTTCTCGCCGCGGGAGGGGGCGCGCACCTCGACCCGCGAGCCGCGCCGCTCCGAGAGGAACTCCTCCAGCGCGCCCGTGTCCCCCGACTCCGGCGGCACCACGATCTGCGGCGGCACGCTCGGCGAGGAGCCGTAGTACTCGGTCGCGAACGCCTCCAGCAGCGTGGCCGTGTCCTGGCCCTCGACGTTCTCGAGGTGGAAGCCGTAGCGGTCGATCAGCCGGCCGTCGCGCAGCGGGAAGACCTGCACCGCCGCGCGGTCGCCGTCCGCGGCGATGCCGATCACGTCGACGCTGCCCACCGACCGGCGGTCCGCCGCCTGGCGCTCGACCAGGTGCCGCACGGCGAACAGCCGGTTGCGGTAGCGCGCCGCCTCCTCGAAGCGCTCGCCCTCCGCGGCCTCCTTCATCTTCCGCTCGAGCTCGCGCTGGATCGGTCGCGTCTCGCCGGAGAGGAACTCGATCACGCCGTCGACGATCTGCCGGTAGTCCTCCTTGGAGACGTAGCCGACGCAGGGCGCCAGGCAGCGCTCGATGTGGTAGTCGAGGCACGGGATCCCGCTGTGGCGGCCGGGCTTCGGCCCCTCGCAGGGGCGGTAGGGGAAGACGCGGTTGAGCACGTCGAGGGTCTCGCGCACCTTCTTCGCGTTCGCGTACGGGCCGAAGTAGACGACCCCGCGCCGGTGGCGCTCGCGCGTGAACATCACCCGCGGGTAGTCGTCCTCGACCGTGACCGCGATGTAGGGGAACGACTTGTCGTCGCGGAGGCGGACGTTGAACGGCGGCCGGTGGCGCTTGACCAGGTTCTGCTCCAGGTGGAGGGCCTCGACCTCGGTGTCGGTGACGATCACCTCGACGTCGGCGACACGCTCCGGGAGTCGCTGGATCGTCGAGCGTGAGTCGGGCGTCTTCTGGAAGTAGCTCCGCACGCGCGGCCGCAGCGACTTGGCCTTGCCGATGTAGAGCATCTCGCCACGGTCGTCGCGGAAGAGGTAGACGCCCGGCTTCGCCGGAAGCCGTTTCAGCTGCTCCTCCACGCGTGTAGCCATGGCCGGGCAAGGGTAGCCTCCGGCCCCGTGAGGAAGGCCGTGCTCGCAGCGGTCGTCGCGGCCGCCGCAGCGGCCGGCGTGGTCGCAGCCATGCTGCTCTCGTCCGGTGGCGGAGATAACGCGTCGCCGGCGCCGCGGGCCCCCAGCCGAGCCGCCACGAGCGCCACCACGGGCGTGACGGGCGCCTCTGCCTCCACGTCCACGGGGCAGGCGTCGTCCACTGCACCCACGACGCCCGCGCAGCGCAGCGCCACGGCCCGCGTCGACACGCGCGGCCTGCGCCTGCCTCCACCGCCGAGCCGCCACGGCCGGAAGACGCGGACGTTCCTCGTCGGCACCGTGGACGACGCGCTGGCGCAGGTCAGCCCGCACTTCGCGCAGGCACAGGTCGACGTCTCCCGCGACGCGGGCTTCGACGCCGCCGCCGTCTCGGCGACCTGGCGCCGCGGCCAGCGACGGCCGCCCGGGAGCCTCCTGCGCGTGCTCCGCAACGTCGCGCACGCGACCGCCGGCGCGCGGATGAAGCTAGCGGTCGTCGTCTGGCACGGCTTCGGGCGCGACACGCCGCGCACGCCCGCCGAGCGCGCCGACTTCGCCGCGTACGCGGCCGCCCTCGTCCGCGCGCTGCCGAGGGTGCGCTACGTCGTGGTCGGCAACGAGCCGAACCTGAGCACGTTCTGGAAGCCGCAGTTCGGCGCCGGCGGCCGCGACGCGGCGGCACCCGCCTACGCAGACCTGCTGGCCCGCAGCTACGACGCGATCAAGGCGGCGCGGCCGGACGTCCGCGTGCTCGGGGGCGCGCTCTCACCGCGCGGCGCCGACCGGCCACATGGCACGAGGCCGACGCACTCCCCGACGGCGTTCATCCGCGACCTCGGCGACGCGTACCGGGCGAGCGGCCGCGAGAAGCCGCTGATGGACGCCTTCGCCTTCCACCCCTACATGCTCGCCTCGCGCGACTCGCCGGCGACACCGCACCCCGAGAACACGACGATCACGCTCGCCGACTACCCGAAGCTCGTCGCGCTCCTGCGCGAGGCGTTCCACGGCACCGCGCAGCCCGGCGAGCGCCTGCCGATCTTCTACACCGAGTTCGGCGTCCAGACCCGCGTCCCGGCGCCGAAGCGCCGTTTCTACCTCGACCTCGACTCGCCCGCCCGCACCGACGCCGTCCCTTTCGGCGTGCAGGCCGCCTACTACCGGCGCGCGCTCGAGCTCGCCTACTGCCAGCCGACCGTGCGCGGGCTGTTCGTCTTCCACACCTTCGACGAGCCGGGCCTCGACGGCTGGCAGTCCGGCCTCTACTTCCCCGACCGGACGCCGAAGCCGAGCCTCCCCGCCTTCAAGCGCGCGGTCGCCGACCTGCGCAACGGCCGCTTTCCTCGCTGCCGGCGCTAGGGTTCAGGCGTGGCCGGCCAGTACGTCGCCTACACCTTCTTCCGCGTCGATCCGGCCTGGCGGCGGCTCCCGATCGAGGAGCGCGCGGCCGGCAAGGACGCCTTCGCGGACGTGATCGAGGACTTCGCCGAACGGATGGCCTCGCTGCGCGCGTACTCAACGACCGGCGTGCGGCCCGAGTGCGACTTCTTCCTCTGGAAGATCACCGAGCGCTACGACGACCTGGGCGAGCTCGGCGCCGCGCTGAACGCGACGCCCCTCGCCGGCTGGCTGACGACGCCGTACTCGTACCTGGCGACGACGAAGGCCTCGGAGTACACGAAGGCGCGCAGACCGCGGCAGGTGGTGCCGAAGGGCTCGCCGTACCTCGTGGTCTACCCGTTCGTGAAGCTGCGCTCCTGGTACTCGCTGTCGAAGGAGGACCGCCAGCGGGCGATGGACGAGCACATGCGCGTCGGGCACGAGTTCTCGACGATCCACAACCACACCACCTACTCGTTCGGGATCGACGACCAGGAGTTCATGACCGTCTTCGAGTGCGAGGAGCCCGCGGACTTCATGCACCTCATGCTGACGCTGCGCGAGTCCGAGGCCAGCCGCTACACGGAGCGCGACACGCCGATCTTCGTCGGTCGGCACGTCTCGATTCGAGAGGCGCTGGCCGCCCTGGACGGTGTCGAAGCCGCGCGCCCCGGCACGCCCGGCACCGCCTCCTCGGCGACGCCGCAAACGACGCGCTAGTCCGCCGCCAGTGCGAGAACCGCGAAGCGCCGACGAGCTCGCCGGCGCCGCAGTCCCGGCGCCCCCGGCCGGCGCCTCCACCACCAAGTAACAGTCTGTTACTTGGGGGCGATGCGGCGGGGGTCAGTAGCCGTACGTGTGCTCGTCGCGCCAGACGCGCCACATCGCGAAGCCGGCGAAGACGAAGACGACGAGGAAGACGATCAGGTTCCAGCCGTTCCCGACGGGGACGAAGAAGCGGACACCGACGTTCACGATCATCAGCAGCGCGGCGCCGTAAAAGACGACGCGCGAGCGCGCGGGCCACATCGAGATCGCCTGGCGCCGGTCGCGCCAGAGCAGGAAGACGAAGTAGGCCATCGCGAGGAAGAACGCGATCTGCGCGAGCAGGAAGAGCGCCGTCAGCGTCGCCTGCAGCTGCAGGACGACGATCACGACCGCGACCAGCGCGATGATCAGGAACCCGCGCAGGGTCGGGTTCATGTCGCCGAAGGCGCGTCTCATGCGAGCCAGGGTAGCTCGACCGGGGACCTGCGGGCGGCCCCGCGGCCGGGCGGCCTCACCAGCCGTTGTCGGGCGCGCGCGAGGGCACGTGCGTCACCTCGTCGACCGCCGGCCGCGCCCGCTGCGCGTCGCGCGCCGCATGACGGAGGTTTCCCAGCACCTCGCGCAGGTGCAGCTCCAGCGCTCGCCGCTCCCGCTCGGTCTGCTCCACCTCGTGCCGAAGCACCTTCTTCGCCTGCTCTGCGTCGTCGAGGCGGGCACGCAGCTCGCGCTCGTTGATCTCGGCCGTGTGCACGGTTGCCTCGCTGCTGGCGCTGAGCTTCGCGAGCGCACGCTCGGCGGCCTTGGCGCGGCGGCGCGCCTGCCGCAGCTCGGCACGCAGCTCCTCGGCCTCGGACTCGACCCGCGTGCGACGCGATACCTCGCGGTCGCGCTCGGCCTCGGCGAGGACGCGCGCCTTCGCGAGCGAGTCGACCTGGGTGGCCAGCAACGAGAGCTTCTGGGCGATGTTCTCTTCCATGGCGCACGACCTTCGACCTCCACCGCCGTCTCCCTCCCGCGCGGTAGGCTCCGGCCGTGGTCGAGGAAGGCCAGCCCGCGCCGGACTTCGAGCTCGAGAGCGACACGGGCGAGACCGTCCGCCTCTCCGATCTCCGGGGCAAGCCGGTCGTCCTCTACTTCTACCCCAAGGACGACACGCCCGGCTGCACGCGGCAGGCCTGCGGGATCCGCGACGCGTGGAGCGAGTTCCAGCGCGCCGGGGCGGAGGTCTTCGGCATCAGCGCGGACACGCAGGGCTCGCACGAGAAGTTCAGGTCGAAGTACTCGCTGCCGTTCACGCTGCTGGCCGACCCGGAGCACGAGCTCGGCGAGCCGTACGGCGTCGCGCGGGAGGGCAAGCGCTCCTACGAGCGCTCGACCTTCGTGATCGACGCCGACGGCAACGTCGCGAAGGTGATGCGGCGGGTGAACC
Organism: Gaiellaceae bacterium; assembly: GCA_035455445.1. GTDB lineage: Bacteria > Actinomycetota > Thermoleophilia > Gaiellales > Gaiellaceae > AC-32. The sequence goes on from DATIFC010000106.1 coordinate 7,802, forward strand.
CCGACGGCCACGCCGACCAGGTGCTGGCGGCGCTGGCCGGCTGAGGACGCTCCGCGCAGCCGCCGGCACGGCCCTCTTCCTCGTGCTCGAGCCGGGTGTGGTCGCGGGCCTCGCCCCCTGGCTCTTGACGGGCTGGCGGTCGTCCGACCCGCCTGCGGCGCTGCGAGTCGCAGCCTGGCTCGCGATCGTGGCCGGAGCAGGGATCGTGCTCGAGGCAGTCGGCCGGTTCGTCGTCGAGGGAGTCGGCACGCCCGCGCCGGTGGCGCCGTCCACTGGTACGAGGAGCCGGCGCTGAGACGCCGGTTCGGCGCGGCGTACGAGGACTACGCGAGGCGCGTCCCGGCCTGGTGGCCACGGCTCCGGTAGCCGCCCCCCGGGAGGCGGCTCGGCCCCGGCGCTTGACTTCCCGGATCGACCCTGCGAGATATAGCCCTCGCAATCGGACCGGACAAGGGGGATTCCATGGTTGTACGGCGCGTAGTCGTCGTCTTGGCAATCGCGGCCGCCGCAGTCGTGCTGGCGGCCGTGCTGGCACGCGGCTCGGCGAGCACGTCGGGCACTCCGTCGGCGAGGGGCGTGTCCCACCTCGCGCTCCTGGAAGGCGGTGCGCGCGACGAATCCGGCGGTGCCGCGGCCGAGGCCTACTCGGACCGCGCCTTCCCGCTCGACGACATCTCGATCGACCAGATCCAGGGCGCGATCGCCGCGAACGACGCCGTGAAGAGCCGCGGCGCCTCAGGCGTGGCGCCGAAGTGGGACTTCCTCGGGCCCGAGACGCTGAACGTCGACCGGCTCGGGACCCAGGCGTTCAACAAGGGAACCCAGTGGTCCGGCCGGGTCACGGCGCTGACCGTCGACCCGAAGTGCAAGCCGCAGGAGTGCACGCTCTACGTGGCCGCGGCCGGAGGCGGCGTCTGGCGCTCGACCAACGCGCTGGCGCCGACGCCGTCCTGGAAGCACATCTCCGACGGGATCCCGACCAACGCCGTCGGCTCGATCACCGTGGACCCGAACGACCCGACCGGCAAGACGATCTACGTCGGCACCGGGGAGGCGAACGCGAGCGGCGACAGCGAGGCCGGCCTGGGGCTCTACAAGACGACCGACGGCGGCGCGCACTGGGCCCTCGTGCCCGGCTCCTTCGGGGTCGCGAACAACCGCGCGATCGCGTGGGTGGCCGTCGACCCGGCGGACGCGTCGCACCTGCTGATCGGAACGCGCTCCGGCACGCACGGCATCGGCTCGAACGTCGGCGGCAGCTCGACGATCGCGCCGCCCCCGCCCGCCACCGGCCTGTACGTCTCCACCGACGGCGGCGCGACCTTCACGCTCAGCCGTGCCGGGTCGTTCAACGAGGTCAAGTTCGACCCGCGCAACCCGGACGTCGTCTACGCGGCCCAGGCCTCGACGGGGCTCCTCCGCTCGACGGCGGACGGCGCGCCCGGGAGCTGGGAGACGATCTTCGGCGGCAACCGCGGCCGCTACTCGTTCTCGCCGGTCGTGAAGAACGGCCTCACGAGGATCTACCTCTCCGACGCGAGCGGCGCCGGCAGCCCGAGCGGCGCGCAGGTCTACCGCGTCGACGACGCGAGCCAGCCGGCGGCGGCGCTCACGGCGTCGAGCAACGCCGCCTGGACGCGGCTCTCGAACCCGACCGACGGCAACCCGGGCTTCGCCGTCTACAACTACTGCAACACGCCGCTCGTCGGCTCGCAGTGCGTCTACGACATGTTCACGATGTCGCCCGCCGACAACCCGGACATGGTCGTCGTCGGCGGCCTGATGCACTACGAGGAGCTCAAGCCCTACGCGGCCCCGGGCGGGATGCGCTCCAACGGCCGCTCGGTGCTGATGTCGATGGACGCCGGCGCGACGTGGACGGACGTGACGGGCGACGTCGGCGGCGAGTCGATGCACCCGGACCAGCACGCGCTGGCCTTCGTCCCCGGCAACCCGAGCCAGTTCTTCGTCGGCTCTGACGGCGGCGTGATCCGCACGAGCGGCCAGTGGGCCGACGCGTCGTCCCAGTGCGACAACCGCGGCATCACCTCGCCGCTCTTCCTGTCCGACTGCAAGGCGTGGCTGAGGCAGATCCCGACGCGGCTCGACGTCGTCAACGCGGGGCTCGCGACGCTGCAGATGAACGCCATCTCGGTCAACCCCGCCAACCCGCTGAACGACGCGCTCTCCGGCACGCAGGACAACGGCACGCTGGCCTTCAGCGGCTCGCAGACGTGGTTCCTCCCGCTGACGGGCGACGGCGGCGACTCCGGCTTCGACGCCGTCGACCGCAACATCCACTTCCACATGTACACGGGCGGCCAGCTCGACATCAACTACAACGGCAACGACCCGAAGACGTGGCTCTGGATCGGCGACAAGCTCAGCGTCGGCAACCCGGAGTCGTTCCGCTTCTACGCGCCGGCGATCATGGACCCGGTGGCAGGGAACACGATCTTCGTCGGCGGCCAGCACGTCTGGCGGACGACGGACCTCGGCGGCGACCGCTCGTTCCTGGAGCAGCACTGCAACACCGCCGCGGGCGAGTTCGGCACCAGCGACGGGCTCTTCACCGGCGTCTGCGGAACGGACTGGTTCCCGCTGGGCGGCCCGACGCTGACCAGCACGGTCTTCGGCAACCGCTCCGGCGGCAACATCACGGCGGTCTCGCGCGGCACCGACCACGACACGATGTGGGCGGCGACCTCGGGCGGCCGGGTCTTCGTCTCGAAGAACTCGAACAACGCCGACCCGGCGACGGTCACGTTCACCCGCATCGACAACACGGCGACGCCGCTGCGGACGCCGGGCTCGATCTACGTCGACCCGACGAATGCGAACCACGCGCTCGTCTCGTTCAACGGCTACGGCTCGAACACGCCGACGACGCCGGGTCACGTGTTCGACGTCGTCTTCGATCCGGCCGCCGGCACCGCGACCTGGACGGACATCTCGTACGACCTGCTCGACCAGCCGGTGAACGACGTCGTCCTCGACTCGGCGACCGGCGACGTCTACGCGTCGACCGACTTCGACGTGAACCGGCTCGCAGCCGGGAGCCACACGTGGCTGCCGGCGGCGGACGGCCTGCCGGAGGCGGCGGTCTCCGGCCTCACGCTCGTGAACGGAAACAACGGCGACCGTCTGCTCTACGCCGCGACGCACGGCCGAGGCGCCTGGCGGCTGCGCCTCAGATAGCACGGCGCTCGAACGCCCGGAGGGGGCCCCGGCGACGGGGCCCCTTCCGGTGCACGGCGTGGCCGTCGCGGCCCAACGGACGGGAAACTCGTCGTCGCGAGCGGTGGAGCGTTCAGGCTCGCCCGCTACACCGCTCGAGGGCGGCTCGACCCGAGCTTCGGCCGAGACGGGCGCGTGCTGACCGATTTCAGGTCCGTGCCCGGCGGTGGCCCGCTTAGCCTCGCGTTCGCGGTCGCCGTCGAGGCGGCAAGATCGTCGCCGCGGGCTATACCGGAAGCGCCGTCGCTGGTTTCGCCCTCGCGCGTTACACCGCCCGCGGCCGGCTCGACCCGAGCTTCGGCGAAGGCGGCAAGGTCGTGCTGAGTTCCCGGCACGGCGGGCTGACCGCGGTCGCAGTCGAGCCGGACGGCAAGATCGTCGCTCTCGGCCGGAGCGGTCAGCCCATGGGTCCTCCGACCGTCCTCGTCCTTCGGTTCACGACAGGCGGCCAGCTCGACCCTGGCTTCGGCCAGGGCGGCCAAGTGCCGGTCGACTCGTTGGCCGACGTCTCCTCGACCCTCCTCCTCCAGCCCGACGGCAAGATCGTGGTCGCCGGCGATCTGGGCTTCGCCGCGGGCGGACGGGCGGTGCTCGTCCGCTACACGGGCGACGGCGCGCTCGACCCGGGCTTCGGGACGGGCGGCGAGGTGACGGTGAGCGAGGGGCCCGAGAATCTCAGCGCACTCGCGCTCGAGCCCGACGGCAAGCTGGTCGCCGCGGGCATGATTCTTCCCGATCCGTCCGAGGGGGTCCCGGCACCTTCATCGTCGCCCGCTATGCCCAGAATGGGAGTCCAGACCCGAGCTTCGGCCAGGGCGGGACGGTGCTGAAAGCCGTCCCGCTGGGTGCAGCCGCCGTTCAGGCCGACGGCAAGATCGTCACTGCGGGGAGTTGCGAGGGTGACTTCACGGTCGCCCGCTACACGGCGAGCGGTGGCCTCGACCCAGGCTTCGGAAGCGGCGGCAAGGTGATGACTGACTTTGGTTCGGCCTGGGGGACGAGACTCGCCTCGCTGTCGGCGACACGAGCGAGTAGGGGCGTGCTGGTCCGCTGGCGAACGGCTTCTGAGTTCGACCTGCGCCGCTTCAGGCTCTACCGCGGGCAGAACGAACTCAGGCGGCTGGCGAATCGAGGGCTGATCCGCGCAAAGGGGGCCGGGCTCGCGGCCTCATACGCGTTCCACGACCGGAGAGCTACGCACTCGATCCGGCGGTACTGGCTCCGAGAGGTGACCGTCGACGGCAACCTGCGCTGGTACGGACCGGTCACGGTTCGGCGTTGAGGTGGGGAGCGAGTCCGCAGCGCTGCGCGTTGCTCGACCTTCGGCAGGCGGCGGTGCAGTCGAGTCTCTCGCGCTGGCGCTCGACGAGGACGGCGAAGGTTGCTCGCTGCGATGCTGTCTGATCACAGACACCCGGGAGGCCAGGTGGCGGCCTGACCCCCGGTGTCGTATTCGCGCTGGGACTCCCGAGAACTGCGCAGGCTGCTTGCGAGTTCGACGCGAAGCCAGAAGAGAGAGGAGACGCGCATGGCCGAGTGTGCTCACTGCGGAGAGAGCATCGAGTCAGGCAAGAGCTACGGCTTTCGGGTTCGGCCGATCGGCAACAGCGAGCAGCTGAAGGAAGTTCTCGTGCTCATGGGTGGAGGCAGGGACGCGGACAGGCTCATCGCTGCCGGCTGGGACACGTGCATTCGCTGCATGGCGATCTTGACGCTCGACAGCCTCCGGCCCGCACAGAGGGACGAGGTCTTGCACAGGTTCGGACACTGAACGGCACCGAGAGCGCCCAAAGCCCGCAGAGGTCGCGGAGGAGCTGTTCGTAAACCGAGGGGTGGACTGAGCAGCCGCTAACTGCGCGAAACCCCCGCTCGTCTCAGGTATGCGGATGAGAGGACTTGAACCTCCACGGGGTCTCCCCCACACGGACCTGAACCGTGCGCGTCTACCAATTCCGCCACATCCGCGGGCTGGGACAGTGTAGCGGCGGCTCCGCTGGGCTCACGTAGGGTTTTCGGCTTGCGCAGGGGTCTTCTCGTCCTCGCTGCGGCGGCCTGCGCGCTGCCCCTCGGCGGTGCGTCGGCGCGCGTCGCCACGCCCGCGCACGGGCCGCTCGTCGAGCTCGTGGCGCTCCTGGACGGGCCGCCGCTCGCGAAGCGGCCGGGCGCGGACATCGACCGGGAGCAGGCCGAGGTCGAGGCGCGCATCCGCGCGGCGGTGCCGCAGGCGCGGATCCGCTGGCGCTACCGGCTCGTGCTGAACGGGCTCGCGGTCGTCGCCCCAGCGGACGCCGCCCGCCGCATCGCGGCCGTCTCCGGAGTGCGCGCCGTGCAGGCGAGCGTCCGCTACCACCGCACGCTCTTCCGCAGCCCGCAGGTGATCGGCGCGCCGCAGCTCTGGGGCCCGACGCTCTCGACCGCGGGCGAGGGGATCAAGATCGGGATCATCGACGACGGCGTCGACCGGACGCACCCGTTCTTCTCGCCGTCCGGCTTCACGATGCCGCCGGGCTTCCCGAAGGGCCAGCGCGGCTACACGAGCGCGAAGGTGATCGCCGCGCGCTCGTTCCCGCCGGCGGGCGCGAGCTGGCGCTACGCGAAGCTGCCGTTCGACCCGCAGGAGTCCGAGCACGCCACGCACGTCGCGGGGATCTCCGCCGGCGACCACGACACGACGGCCGCGGTCGCCGGCAGCCCGAAGGTCTCGGGAGTCGCCCCGCGGGCCTACATCGGCAACTACCGCGTGCTGACGATCCCGACCGGCGCGTTCGGGCTCGACGGCAACTCGCCCGAGATCGTGGCCGGGATCGAAGCGGCGGTGCGCGACGGGATGAACGTGATCAACCTCTCGCTCGGCGAGCCCGAGATCACACCCTCGCGCGACATCGTCGTCCAAGCGATCGACGCCGCCGCGCAGGCAGGCGTCGTCCCGGTGATCGCAGCGGGCAACGACTACGACGCCGTCGGCCCGGGCTCGGTCGGCTCCCCCGGCTCCGCGCCGCAGGCGATCACGGCCGCGGCGGCGAGCAAGGGGGACGTGATCGCGTACTTCTCCTCGGGCGGGCCGACCCCCGTCTCCCTGAAGCTGAAGCCCGACGTGACCGCGCCCGGGGTGAGCATCCTCTCGTCCGTCCCCGCCCACGACGGCTCGTGGCGCTTCCTCGACGGCACGAGCATGGCGGCGCCGCACGTCGCGGGGGCGGCCGCGCTCCTGCTGCAGCGGCACCCCGGCTGGACGGTGGCCGACGTGAAGTCGGCGCTCGTCTCGACCGGCAACCCCGTCGAGGGCGAGGGGCGCAGCGAGGTGGCGCCGACGCGCGAGGGCGGCGGGATGATCTGGCTCCCGCGGGCCGACCAGCCGCTCGTCCTCGCGCGGCCGGCGAGCCTGTCGTTCGGGCTGCTGCGGCGCGGGCAGACGCGGCGGC
>DATIFC010000107.1:0-8158 GCA_035455445.1 Gaiellaceae bacterium
CGAGCTCTGCTGCAGCGGCGACGTGCTCTTCAAGGACGCCGTCGGCGGCGGCGACTTCGGGCAGATCCGGCGCTCGGTGATGGAGGTGCTGATGAAGCTGCCGCCGGAGACGCGCGTCCTGCCGGGCCACACCGACGAGACCACGATCGGGCGCGAGTGGGAGGAGAACCCGTTCGTGCGCGTCTGGCGCGGCGCCGAGCCCGAGGGGACGGAGCCGGTGCGCGTGGGAGGGGAGGAGGCGACGCTCGTCGTCTGGTCGCCCGACTACGACGGCAAGGGCAAGGCCTGGGTCCGCTTCGCGGACGGCCGCGACGCGATCGTCGGCGGCTCACGCGTGGAACGCGGCTAGGCGCTCCGCCTCCGCGTCGAGCTCGGCGCGCGCCCCGCGCGCGAGCCGGCCGAACGGCGCGATGCGCACCTCGCCGTGCTCGTACCGCCAGGTGCCCGCGACCTCGCCGTCGAGGAGGAAGGTCCGCTCCGACTGCGGGTTGCGCACGTGGAAGATCCGCTCGCGGTGCCGCTCGGGAAGGATCCCGGTCCGGCGTGCGTGGACGAGCAGCGTCGCGTCCCAGGTCGGCAGGAAGCGCGCCGGCGCGGGCGTAGCGGCCGGCGGGAGCGGCGCCCGCGGCAGGTCGAGCAGCTCACGGCCCTCTTCGTCGCGGAAGCGGCGCAGCTCCAGGCGCTCGAGCGCGCCGGCCAGTGCGCCGACGCGAATGCCCGCCCAGTCGGCGATGTCGGTGCGCGGGGCCGGCCCGAACGCCCCGAGGTACCGGCGCACGAGGTGTTCCCGCGCCTCCTCCTCGGAGAGGGCCGGCTGCGGGCCGACCCAGTCCTCGGCCAGGCCGAGGAGGTCGGCGCGGCGGCGCTCCCAGGTGCCCGACGGCGGCACGCGCACGAGGTGGACGAGGAGACCGAGCCCCGGGAGCCAGAGGCCCGCGTCCGCGATCGCCTGCTGGCGGCGCGGCCCGTCGGCGAGGAAGCGTCGCAGCCGCCTCGCCGCCCGCGCGAGCTCGCGCTCGTCCGGCCGCTGCACCCGGCGCGACCAGGCGAGCCGCTCCGCCTGGACGGCGGCGACGAGCGGCCAGTAGTCGCGCCTCGAGACGAGGTGGATCGTGTTCCTCATCAGCGTCGCCTGCACGAGCGTGCGCCGTACGAGCGCGCGCGTCAGCGCCTCCCGCTCGAACCCGTCGACCCGAGACCAGAGCCCGACGTACGCGGAGGGCGCGTACTGCGCCTGGAGGCAGCCGGCCCGTTCGACGGCGCGCGGCAGCGGCAGGCGGCGTCGCGCCAGCAGCAGCTGGCGTGCGAGCAGCGCGCGGTTCAGCTCGCGGCGGGTGAGGACGCGCTCGGGCACTGCCCCGGGACGCTAGCGGCGGTAAGCTCGCGGGCACCCATGGCCGTCACCCTCCACCGCTGCAAGAACATGTGGGTCAAGCTCCCGGGCCACCCGTGCTGGCGCGTGCAGAAGGCGCTCGACGAGGCCGGCGTGGAATACCGTGTGGACAGGCTGCCGTGGCCCGGCAACCGCGACGAGACGGAGCGGCGCACCGGCCAGAAGAAGTACCCGTGGATCGAGTTCGAGGACGGCTCGATCTACCGCGAGGAGTCCAAGGACATGGCGGAGCGGATCCGTGAGGGCACGCTCGCCGACGCGCCGCGGCTGCAGCGGTGATCGTCCCCGACGAGATCGACGCGTACGCGGAGGCGCACACCACGCCGCCGGACCCGCTGCTAGTCGACCTCGCCGAGCAGACGAGGGCGACGCTCGAGTCCCCGGGGATGCTCACTGGCCCGGTCGAGGGCCGCTTCCTCCAGCAGCTCGTGTTCGCTCTGCAGGCGAGGCGCGTGCTCGAGCTCGGCACCTTCAGCGGCTACTCCGCGCTCTCGATGGCGGCGGGCCTGCCCGACGGCGGCCACGTCCACACCTGCGAGGTGCACGACGACCACGCGGCGATGGCCCAGCGCTACATCGACCGCAGCCCGTACGGCGACCGGATCACGGTCCACCTCGGCCCGGCGCTGGAGACGATCGACCGCCTCGGCGGCGAGTGGGACTTCGTCTTCATCGACGCGGACAAGGAGAACTACGCGAGGTACTACGACGCGCTGCTCCCGCGCCTTGCGCCGACGGGGCTGATGGCGCTGGACAACACCCTCTGGAGCGGGCGGGTGCTCGACGACCAGGACGACTCGGAGTCGACGCGCGCGATCAGGGAGCTCAACGACCGCATCGCCGCCGACGACCGGGTCGTCGCCGTGCAGCTGACCGTGCGCGACGGCGTGACGCTCGTTCGCCGCCGCTAGCGCTCTCGCACGGCTAAAGATTCCTGCTCCGGCTGCCGATTCACGGCCGGTGAAACGCGGTTCGCAACGATCCGCACCTGCGGCACGCTGGATCGACCGGTGGCTCGACGCCTGCCGCGATCTCGCTGACCTCTCGCGCTCGAATCCGATGACCGACGCCGTCATCGACGAGGTCGACGGCCGCATGATCCGCATCGGCGACGCCTGGCTCGCGGACTTCGCCTCCTGCAACTACCTGGGCTTCGACCTCGAGCGCGAGATCATCGCGTCCGTCCCCGCGTACCTCGAGCGCTGGGGGACGCACCCGAGCTGGTCGCGTCTCCTCGGCAGCCCGGTGCTCTACGAGCAGATCGAGGAGCGGCTCAGCGAGCTGCTCGGCGCCGAGGACACGCTCGTGCTGCCGACGATCACGCTCATCCACATGTCGGTGATCCCCGTCCTGGCGGGCGGGGGGACGATCTTCCTCGAGCAGCGGGCGCACAAGACGATCTACGACGGCTGCGAGCTGGCGAAGGTCCGGGGCGCGACGGTCAAGCGGTTCCGCTTCGAGGACGTCGACGACCTGGAACGGCTGCTCCGGGAGGGCAGCTCGGCGCCTCGCCTCATCTGCATCGACGGCGTCAACAGCATGACCGGCAACGCCGCCGACGTGCCGGCCTTCGCGCGCCTCGCGCGCGACTACGACGCGCTTCTCTACGTCGACGACGCCCACGGGTTCGGCGTGATCGGCGAGCGTGCGGCCGACGAGCCGAGCCCATACGGGAAGCGCGGGAACGGGATCATGCGCTACTTCGACGAGAGCTACGACCACGTGGTGCTGGTCGCGGGCCTCTCCAAGTCCTACTCCTCGCTGGCGGCGTTCCTCGCCTGCCCGCCGCAGCTGAAGAGCCTGCTCAAGACGGCCGCCCCGCCGTACCTCTACTCCGGACCCTCGCCGGTCGCCTCGCTCGCGACGACGCTCGCGGGGCTCGAGGTCAACGAGCGCCGCGGCGACGCGATCCGCGCCGACCTCTGGCGGAAGACGGCGGCGGTGCTCGACTGCCTGGACCGCCTCGGCGCGCACACTCCGAACCACTCCGGCTTCCCGATCATCGAGGTGCCGCTCGCGCGGCACGAGGACGTCGACGCCGCGGGCCGCTTCCTGTTCGAGAACGGCATCTACGTCACGCTGGCCGCGTACCCGCTCGTGCCGCGAGACGAGGTCGGCTTCCGGATCCAGGTCACCGCCGCGAACACGAACGCCGAGATCGAGCAGCTCGTGGACGTGCTCGGCCGGCTCGCGAGCCGGTTCGACCTGCAACCGGCGCAGGCGAAGGTGAGGGCCGCCTGATGGCGCTACGCACCTGGCGCCAGAACGCCTGGTGGTGCTACGGCGCCGCCGGGGCGGCTCTCGCCGGGCTGTACATGTTCGTCCCGCCCTTCAAGGGCGCCGGGCCGCTGATCAACGTCGTCGGCTTCTCGGGCGTCGCCGCGATCGTCGTCGGCATCCGCATGCACCAGCCGCGCGCGCGCGTGGCCTGGTTGCTCTTCGGCGCGGGCCAGCTCCTCTTCTTCAGCGGCGACGTCTACACCTACAGCAACCCGGACGCGTCCTTCCCGTCGCTCGGCGACGCGCTCTACCTGGCCGTCTACCCGGTGCTGATGGCCGGGCTGCTCGTCCTCGTCAGGCGGCGGAACCCTCGCCGCGACCCGGCGGCCCTGATCGACGCGCTGATCCTGACCATCGGTATCGGCCTGCTCGCGTGGGTCTTCCTGATCGCGCCGAACATCCACCTGACCGACATCACCTGGCTCGGGAAGGCGGTCTCGATCGCGTACCCGCTGGGCGACGTGCTCCTGCTGGCCGCCGCGATCCGGCTGGCCGTCGACACGGGCAAGCGCGCGCCCGCCTTCTACCTGCTGGCCGGGAGCATCGTCTGCCTGCTGGCCACCGACTCCGCCTACAACCTCGCGCTCCTGAAGGGCACCTACGACCACAGCCAGCTGATCTACGACCTCGGCTGGATGGCCTACTACGTCCTCTGGGGCGCCGCCGCGCTGCACCCGTCGATGCGCGTGCTCGAGGAGCCGGCGACCGACGCACGGCCGCGCCTGACCTCGCTCCGGCTCGCGCTGCTCGGCTTCGCGTGCCTGGTCGCGCCGGCGATTCGGTTCTGGCAGGCCCTGGGCGACCCGGACCGCATCGTGCTGATCGTCGCGTCGGCAGTCCTCTTCCTCCTCGTCGTGATCAGGATGGCCGGACTCGTCCGGCAGGAAGAGCGGATCGTGTCGCGGGAGCGCACGCTGCGCGTGGCGGGCGCCGAGCTCGTCGGCGCCGCCGGCTACGAGCAGATCTACGAGGCCGCGATCGCGGGCGTGGGGCGGCTGCTCGGCGAGGACATCTGCGTCCACCTGGCGCTGCTCCAGTCGACCGGCCCCGCCGTCGTCGCGTCCTCCCAGGGATGCGACTGGCCGTTGACCGAGTCGACGTTCGCGTGGCTGCGCGAGCACGGGGACGGGGTCCGGGTCCCGTACCTCGACCTCCCGCGCGAGATCCGCAGCGAGCTGCGCCTCGAGGGCGGGCACACCGTGCTGCTCGCACCGCTCGCGATCCGGTCCGACGTTCGCGGTCTGCTCGTCGCCAACTCGCACGACGAGGTCTCGGAGGAGGTCGCGAACTCGTTCCAGGCCCTGGGCCTGCAGGTCTCGCTGGCCGTCGAGGGCGCGTCGCTCGCGGCCGACCTGCACCGTCGCCGGAGCGAGGCGCGCTTCCGCTCGCTCGTCGCCCACTCGAGCGACCTGATCACCGTGCTCGACGAGAACGGGGTGGTCACCTACCAGAGCCCCTCGGTGGAGCGCGTGCTCGGCTACCACGTCGACGAGATCGAGGGCACGCAGTTCGACTGGCTCCTGAGCGAGGCCGACCGGCCGCGGCTGCAGCGGCTGATCGCCGGCGACGGCTCCGGCAGCGCCGAGGCCCACACGCTCGAGTGCTCGCTCGCGCACAAGGACGGGACGACCCTGCGCTTCGAGGTGCAGCACACCGACCTGCTGCACGACGAGCACGTGCGCGGCATCGTGCTGAACAGCCGCGACGTCAGCGAGCGGAAGGAGTTCGAGGAGCAGCTCGCCCACCAGGCGTTCCACGACCCGGTCACGGGCCTGGCCAACCGCGCGCTCTTCTCCGACCGCGTCGAGCACGCCCTGATGCGCTCGCAGCGGGGCTTCCCCGACATCGCGGTCGTCTTCATCGACCTGGACGACTTCAAGACCGTCAACGACAGCCTCGGCCATGCCGCGGGCGACCTGGTGCTGCAGGAGGTCGCGCGCCGGCTGCGGATCGCCGTGCGGCCGACCGACACCGTCGCGCGCTTCGGCGGCGACGAGTTCGCGGTCCTGCTCGAGGGCGTCAACGACTCCGCCATGGCGGCCGACGCGGCCGCGCGGATCCTGCACGCGCTCGAGATCCCGTACGAGATCGACGGCAAGCAGGTCTTCCCGCGCGCCAGCGTCGGCATCTGCCTCGTCGACCGCGAGGACGCGGTGCCGGAGGCGGCCGAGCTGCTGCGCAACGCCGACGTCGCCATGTACATGGCCAAGCGCGACAGCAAGGGCAGCTACCGCGTCTTCGAGCCGGCGATGCACGAGCGGGTGGTCGAGCGGCTCGAGCTCCGCGCCGAGCTCCAGCAGGCGATCGAGTCCGACCAGCTCGAGCTGCACTACCAGCCGGTCGTGCGCCTCGCCGGGCACGAGATCCTCGGCGTCGAGGCCCTGCTCCGCTGGCAGCACCCGGCCCGCGGGACGATCCCGCCCAACCAGTTCATCCCGCTCGCCGAGGAGACGGGCCTGATCATCTCGATGGGCCGCTGGGTGCTGAACGAGGCCTGCCGCGAGGGGGTTCTGATCCACAAGCGCTTCGTGCGCGAGGAGCCGCTCGCGATCAGCGTCAACCTCTCGGTGCGCCAGCTCCAGTCCGACTCGATCATCTCCGACGTCCGCACCGCGCTCGAGACCAGCGGCCTGCCTCCCGGCTCGCTCGTGCTCGAGATCACCGAGTCGGTGATGCTCTCCGACACCGAGTTCGCGGTCCAGCGGCTGCGCGACCTGAAGGCGCTCGGCGTCAGGCTCGCGATGGACGACTTCGGCACCGGCTACTCGTCGCTCAGCTACCTGAGCCGCTTCCCGGTCGACATCCTCAAGATGGACCGCTCCTTCGTCGGCACAGGCGAGAACGTCGCGCTGCAGTCGGCGATCATCGCGCTGGGCGCGAGCCTCGACCTCGACGTCGTCGCCGAGGGAATCGAGCTCGAGGAGCAGGAGCGCTCGCTCCACGACCTCGGCTGCGAGCTCGGCCAGGGCTTCCTCTTCGCGCGCCCGATGTCGAGCTCGGATCTCGCCACGTTCCTCGCAGGCCGGCCGGAATGGTCCGGCCCCGGCCTCGGCGCGGCGACCAATGCAGCATAGTCACGAGGCGCTCGACCGACCCGGAGGCTTCGAGCGCGCGCGGTTGCTGGCGCCGCTGCGCCACCGCGACTTCCGGGTGCTCTGGGCGGGCATGGCCGTCTCGCTCGTCGGCGACGGCATCTTCCTGATCGCGATCGCCTGGGAGGCCTACGCCCTCTGGAACGCGCCCGCGGCGCTCTCGATCGTCGGGATCGGGATGACGGTGCCGACGGTCGTCTTCCTCCTGCTCGGCGGCGTTCTCAGCGACCGTCACGACCGCCGGCTGCTCATGCTCTGGTCCGACGCGGTGCGGGCGGGCGCGGTCGCCTGCCTGGCTGTGCTCGTCTTCGCCGATGCGCTGCGCCTGTGGGAGCTCGTCGCGCTCGTCGCCCTCTACGGCTGCGGGACCGCCTTCTTCACGCCCGCGTTCGAGGCGATCGTCCCGGACCTGCTTCCCGCGGACGACCTGGCTGCGGCGAACTCGCTCGACCAGTTCGTGCGCCCGATCGCGCTGCGGCTGCTCGGCCCGCTGCTCGGCGGCTGGCTCGTCGCGGCCGGGGCGGGCCTGGCTTTCACCGTCGACGCCGCGTCGTTCGCGGCCTCCGGCTTGGCGGTGCTCGCGTTGCGCCCGCGCGCGGTGAGACGAACCGCCGGGCACGGCTCTCACGGCGCCGCGGTGCGCGAAGGCCTCGCCTTCATCCGCCGCCGCGTCTGGCTGTGGGGGACGCTCGTCGCCGCGGCCGCCGCCTACCTCGTCTTCCTCGGCCCGAGCGAGGTGCTCCTGCCCTACGTGGTCAAGAACGAGCTCCACGCCTCTGCGCGCGACCTCGGCCTCGTGTTCGCGGCCGGCGGCGTCGGCGCGGTCGGTGCCGCGATCTGGATGGGCCAGCGCGGCCATCCCCGGCGCGACGTGACGGTGATGTACGCGACGTGGACGCTGGCAACGGTCGCTATCGCCGGCTACGGCCTGGCCACTGCGGCCTGGCAGCTGATGCTCGCGTGCCTGGTCTTCAACGCGCTCGAGACCGCGGGCACGATCGTGTGGGCGACGGTCAAGCAGCGCCACGTCCCGAGCGGGATGCTCGGCCGCGTCTCGAGCCTCGACTGGCTGATCTCGATCGGCCTGCTGCCGATCTCCTTCGCGCTGACCGCACCGGTGGCCGCGGCGCTCGGCGTGCGGGCCACGCTCGTCGGCGCGGGCCTCGTCGGCGCCGCGATCACGCTCGCCGCGCTCCTCCTCCCCGGGATGCGCGACATCGAGGAGTCCGGAGGCCGGCCGGGCGGCGCACCCGGGCGGCTCGCGGAATCCGCCGTGCGCTGAGGAGCCCGCCTGGCGACGCGGCTACACTGTGCCGGCCCGGGGCTATAGCTCAGCTGGGAGAGCGCCTGGATCGCACCCAGGAGGTCGCCGGTTCGAGTCCGGCTAGCTCCA
>DATIFC010000108.1:0-13490 GCA_035455445.1 Gaiellaceae bacterium
GGCGAGAAGGAGCCCTGGGACGCCTTCTGGGGCCAGCGCTACGCGCAGCTGCGCGACCCGGACGGCGTGCCGGTCGACCTGTACGCGGCGCTCCCGCCGGCGTAGCCGCGGCCCCCTTGTCTATCGGAAGGCGCCGAGCCAGTCGACGAGCCGGCGCTCGTACTCGGGCGCGAAGCTCCCGTCCGGGAGCGTCAGGTCGTGCTCGGCGCCCGGGACGACCACGATCTCGACCTCCGCGCCCCGCGCGGCCCGCCACGCCTCGACGCTCGCCTCGACGGGCGTCCACGAGTCCTCGGCCCCGTAGAAGAGCAGCGTCGGCACGCCCACCCGGGCGAACACCGGCCGCGGGTCGAAGTCCATCTCCTCGATCCAGAGGCGAAGGCCTTCGGCGTCGAGCAGCGTCGGCGGCAGCCAGGCCCGGGCGAACCAGGGCTCGTCGACGCCGGCCCAGAGGTCGGCCGCGAGCCGCTCGTCGGGCTCGGGCGCCTCTGTGTGAACCCAGTGCTCGAAGCGCCGCCGCAGCTCCAGCGCCCGCCGAGCCACGTCCTCGCCGTACCCGGCGAGGCGCAGCTGGCGCTCGACGGCGTACATCATCTGCTCGGACGGTGTCACCCCCGTCGAGGCGAGCAGGACGAGGAAGGCCACCTCGTCGGAGGCTGCAGCGGCGATCGGGCCGATCCAGCCGCCCTGGCTCAGGCCCCAGAGCCCGACCCGCTCGCTGTCGACCGCGCGCAGCACGGCGAGCGCGTCCTCGGCCTGGAGCTCGAAGCGCCCGCGGGTAGCCTCGCCGGTCGACTCGCCCTCGCCACGGCGGTCGAAGGTCACGACGCCGATGCCGTGCGAAGGGAGCAGCTCGTGCAGGTGGCGCAGCGACGGCGAGTCGCGCGTGCCCTCGCCGGCTCCGTGCAGGGCCACGAGGGCCGTCCGCCCGGACCGGGAGTAGCTCGCGGCGAGCGAGAAGCCGTCGCGCTCGATCCGCAGCTCCTCCACGCTCAGAGCCCGAGCTCGGGCGGCAGGGGCCGCGCGTGGAGGAGGACGAGCGTCGTCGTCGGCCGCGTGAGCGCCACGTACAGCTCGCGCAGGCCCTGGCCCTCGACCGCCTCCTCGACGATCTGCGCCGGCTCGACGACGAGCACGTGGTCGAACTCCATGCCTTTCGCCTCGCGAGGGGTGAGGACGGCGATCCGGGTCTCGTCGAAGAGCGCCGCCTCCCCGTCCCCGCGCAGCGACGCGGGCGCGATCACCGCGAGCAATCCCTCCTCCCGCGCGAGGCGCGCGGCTTCCTCGAAGGCGGCGGCGAGCGGCTGCCCGGCCGGCACCACCCGCGGCGGATCGGCGCCGGTGCGGTAGGAGAGCGGCGGCTCGACGTCGGGGGCGATCCGCTCGAGCAGCGGCAGCGCGACCGACATGATCTCGCGCGGCACGCGGTAGGCGTGGCGGAGCTCCTCGACCTCCGCGGCCTCGCCGCCGGGAAGGTGGGGGAGGACCTCGTCCCAGCGGTCGTAGGAGACCGGGCCGGTGGCCTGGGCGATGTCGCCGAGGACGGTGAACGCCCCGGCCGCGCGCCGGGAGACCATCCGCAGCTGCATCGGCGTCAGGTCCTGGGCCTCGTCGACGATCACGTGGCCGTAACGCTGGGGAGGGCCGTGGAGCACGGCGCGTGCCTCGTCGACGAGCGGCAGATCGGCGTCGCTCCAGCCGCTGCGCGCCCGTCGCAGCAGCGCCTGTTCCCCGGCGTCCAGCAGGCCGTCCGCGGCCGCGGCCAGCGCGTCGCGCGACGAGAGCAGGCGCCGAACCACCTGGTCCGGCCTCGGCGCCGGCCAGGAGGCGTCGAGGAAGCGCGTCAGGCGCCCGTCGCGGCGCAGCGCGCGCTCGACCTCCTCGAAGGAGCGGAATGCCTGGCCGCCGAGCCGCACGCCGTAGTCCTCGTAGAAGCGCCGCAGCACGTTCATCCGGAAGCGCTCGCGGGCCGCGCTGGACAGGCCGAGCTCCGAGCGCGCCTCCTCGAGCAGCTCGCCGGCCTCGTCCGCCTCGACGCCGACGAAGCGGCCCTCCAGCCGCACGACGAGCTCCTGCGGCTCGCCCGCCGAGGCCAGCTCGGCCGCCCGCCGCACGACCTCGCCGAGCCGCGGGTCGGCCTTCAGGCGCTGGACGTCGAGCGCGTCGGAGCGCGTGAGCTCGGCGCCCTCGACCAGCTCCGCGACCGCGCGCTGGTCGACGCTGTCCTCGCCGAGCGCGGGGAGGACGTGCGAGACGTACTCCATGAACGCCGGGTTCGGCCCGACGACGAGGATCCGCCGCAGCTCGGAGCGGTGCGCGTAGAGCAGGTACGACGCGCGGTGCAGCCCGACGGCGGTCTTGCCGGTCCCGGGGCCGCCCTGGATCACGAGCGGCGGCTCGGGGTCGCGGGCGATCAGGCGGTACTGGTCGGCCTGGATCGTCGCGACGATGTCGCGCATGCGCGTGTCGCGGGCGCGCTCGAGCTCCTCGAGCAGGAAGTCGTCCACGGCGGCCGCGTCGGCGAGCGAGCCGTCGAGCGCCTCGTCGCTGATGTCGATCAGCTCGCGGCCTCGCGTGCGGAAGCGACGGCGGAGCGTGACGCCGTGCGGCGCCGCGGGCGTGGCCGTGTAGAAGGGGCGCGCGGCCGGCGCCTGCCAGTTCACGACCAGCGCCCGGCGCGCGTCGTCGTGGACCCAGCGCCGCCCGACGTAAAGGGCGTCGGCCGTCCCCTCGGCGTCGATGCGGCCGAAGCAGAGCCCGCGCTCGGCGTCCTCGAAGGTGCGCAGGCGTCCCGTCGCCCAGTCCTCGATCGCCTGCTGCGCCACCTCGGTCGCGCCGGCGCCCGCGGTGCGCAGCAGCGTCTCGCGCATGCGGTCGAGGCAGTCGTAGGCGGCGTCGATGTACCGCTGCTCGGCTGCGAGGTCAGGGTGTGCCACGCGGTGAGCCTAGCCCGCACTCCCTCCAAGTAACAGACTGTTACTAGCTTCGGGGAACCCGGCTTTCCGCCGGGACTTCAGGCCCAGGACCTCCAAGTAACAGACTGTTACTTGGACGTTGGGGGGCTGCGCTTTCCAGCGCGCCTGCGTTCTACATATGCGTTTTACCTATACTGGGCGCCGATGACCCACCGACGCCGTCGCCACCCGCGCTCCCGCAGCCGCCACCTGGTGCGGCCGGGGCACTGGCACGTGCATGCCCGGGTCGAGCGCTTCGTCGAGCCCTCGCTCCTGCTGCTCCTGCGTGAGCGGCCGCTGCACGGCTACGAGCTGCTCGAACGGCTCCCCGAGCTGGGGGCCGAGGGGCGCGTGGACATCGGCAACCTCTACCGCCTCCTGCGCGCGCTCGAAGAGGAGGGCCTCGTCGCCTCCGAGTGGAGTGACGAGCTGCCCGGCCCCGCGAAGCGCACCTACGAGCTCACCTCCGAGGGCCGCCGCGTCCTCGACACCTGGGCCGACGCGCTGCGCCGCGCGCAGGGGGCGATCGGAACGTTTCTCGACCGCTACGAAGAAGGGAGGTGAACATGTGCGGGCACAGGCATCGACACCATGGCCTCGGCAGGCGCGGGAGCCGCTTCCCCAACCGTGAGGAGTGGATCCGCCGGCTCGAGGAGCGGCAGCGCGACCTCGAGCAGGAGGTCGCCGACCTCGCCGACGTGATCAGGCACCTGAAGTCGGGCGAGACCCCGGCGGACACGACCGCGCTGTAGGGCATTCGGGCCCCGCTCCGGCGGGGCCGACCGCCCGTTTCCAGTTGCTATCCTGGTTCCACCACATTTCACCGGCTTGGCGAAATGGGCGCGCGGCGCCCATTTTTTGTGAGGCGGACGAACGATTCGGGAGGACGGCGTGGGCAGCGTCTTCGAGAAGGAGCGGACACTCGAGCGGGACATCACCGGCAAGGTCGAGGAGACCCTGCCCGGCGTCGAGGTGCTCGCGGTCGAGCTGAGCGGTCCCGAGCGCTTCACGGTCTACGTCGACCGGCCGGAGGGCGTCGACCTGGCGCTCTGCGAGCAGGTCACCCGCCTGCTCTCGGACTACCTGCGCGAGTACGGCGTCGACGTCTCCTCGCCGGGCCCGGAGCGGCCGCTGCGCAAGCCGGAGCACTTCCAGCGCGCGCTCGGCCGCCGCGTCAAGCTGAGGACCGAAGGGCGCAAGCTCCGCGGCGAGGTCACCCGCGCGGGCGACGACACCGTGACCGTGTCCGCCGAGGGCGGCGAGGTCGACATCCCGTACGCCGAGATCGTGCGGGGCAACCTGATCGAGGAGAGGGCATGAGCAGGGAGATCATCGAGCTCGTCCACGAGCTCGAGCGCGACAGGGGCATCGAAGGCGACACGCTGATCACGGCGCTCGAGGACGCGCTGCTCGCGGCGTACAAGAAGACGCCGGGCGCGTCCCGGCACGCCGTGGTCGAGCTGGACCGCGACGAGGGCGACTTCCGCGTCTTCTCGATCGAGCTTCCGCCCGACATCGAGGAGCGGCTGCTCGAGGAGGCGCGCGAGCGCGTGCTGACCGAGCTCGAGCAGGCCGAGGCCGAGAACGGCGAGCGCTCGCACGTGCTCGTCACCGACGAGGACCTGGACATCGACTGGTCCGAGGTGCCCGACGAGCAGGTCAAGCGCGAGGACGTCACACCCGAGAACTTCGGCCGCATCGCCGCGCAGACCGCGAAGCAGGTGATCACCCAGCGGATCCGCGAGGCCGAGCGCCAGATCATGTACGACGAGTACGTCGACCGCGTGACCGAGGTGGTCACCGGGATCGTCCAGCAGGCCGGCGACCGCAACAACGTGCTCGTCGACCTCGGGAAGGTCGAGGCGCTGCTGCCGCGCTCCGAGCAGGTGGACGGCGAGCGCTACGAGCAGGGCTCGCGCATCAAGGCGGTCATCACCGAGGTGCGCAGCGGCACGAAGGGGCCGCAGGTGATCCTCTCGCGCCGCGACCCTGAGCTGATCCGGACGCTCTTCGAGCTCGAGGTGCCCGAGATCGCGGACGGCCTGGTCGAGATCCGCGCGGTCGCCCGCGAGCCGGGGTACCGCTCGAAGATCGCCGTCGAGTCGCACGCCCAGGGCGTCGATCCGGTCGGCGCCTGCGTCGGCCCACGCGGCTCCCGCGTGCGCATGGTCGTCTCGGAGCTTCGCGGCGAGAAGATCGACATCATCCCGTGGAACCCGGAGCCCGCGCGCTTCGTCGCGAAGGCGCTCTCGCCGGCCCGCGTCCGCGAGGTCTACCTCGACGACGAGGCCAAGGAGGCGACTGTGGTCGTCCCCGACGACCAGCTCGCGCTGGCGATCGGCAAGGAGGGCATGAACGCGCGCCTGGCCGCGCGCCTGACCGGCTGGAAGGTCGACATCAAGTCCGACACCGAGTTCGCGACCGAGGAGGCCGAGGCGGCCTTCGCGGGCGGGGGCGAGGAGGACAGCGAGTTCACCGGCCGCTGCGCAGCGGTGCTCTCGACCGGCAAGCGCTGCCCGAACGCGGCGCTGCCCGGCTCGCGCTACTGCGGCGTGCCCGCCCATCAGGAGCTGGCCCTCCGCGGGGACGTGGAGGCGGACGAGGAGCCGGTGGTCGAGGAGGCCGAGCCGGAGCTCGAGGCCGCCGCCGAGGCTGCGCCGCCCGAGGCCGAGAGCATCGGCCCCGAGAGCATGGAGCCGGTCGCCGAGGCCGAGGAGCTCGAGAGCGAGGCGCCGGCCGACGCGGTCGCCACGCACGGCCCGAGCGCCGAGGCCGTCGCGGGGGCCGAGGGCGAGGTCGACCTCGAGGCCTCGCATCCCGAGACGGCTCCGCCGGAGGAGCGCCCGGCCGGGATCCCGGTCGAGCCGCTGGCGGAGGCCGAGGGCGTCGAGACGACGGCCGAGGAGCCTGCGCCGGTACAGAAGGGGGAGACGGACGACCCTGCGTGAGCACGCTGCCGATCCGGACGTGCGCGGGCTGCGGCCGCAAGGCGCCGCAGCACGAGCTCCTGCGCTTCGTCGCACAGGACGGCACGCTGACGCACTCGCCGCACGGGCCCGGCCGCGGGGTCTACACCTGCCGGAGGCTCGCGTGCTTCGAGCGAGCGCTGGGGCGCCGTTCGTTCAACCGCACGTTGAAGCAGACGGTGCAGGTCGATCCGGAACTGACACGTCTCTACACTTGAGCGCGAATGGCTGACCGCCCCAACAGACCGAACCGCCCGATCCGGCCCCGGCAGGGTGCGCCGGCGGGCCGCCGCAAGCGCCGTGTTGTGATCGACACCGGCGCCGCGCGCCCGCGCCAGGACGGCCGCCAGGCGCGCGACCGCGCCGAGCAGAAGCCGAAGGAGAAGGCGCCCGTCGCACCGCCGACCGGGCCCGTCACTGTCGAGTCCGGCGTCACCGTCAAGGACCTCTCGCAGGCGCTTGGCGTGCCGGTCCCCAAGCTGATCACGATCCTGATGGGGCTCGGCGCCCCGAAGACCGTCACGCAGTCGCTCGCCGACGAGGAGGTCGAGCTGATCGCGACAGAGGTCGGGCGCGAGGTCAACATCAAGCACGCCGCCGAGGAGGAGCTCGAGCCGGAGGCCTACGAGGACGACGCCGCCGACCTCGAGGCGCGGCCGCCGGTGGTCACGATCATGGGCCACGTCGACCACGGCAAGACGACCCTGCTCGACGCGATCCGCAAGACCGCGGTCGTCGAGACCGAGGCCGGCGGGATCACGCAGCACATCGGGGCCTACCAGGTCGTCCACGGCGACCGGAAGATCACCTTCCTCGACACCCCGGGCCACGAAGCCTTCACCGCCATGCGCGCCCGCGGCGCGAAAGTCACTGACATCGCTGTACTGGTCGTGGCCGCCGACGACGGCGTGATGCCCCAGACGCGCGAGTCGATCGCGCACGCGCGCGCGGCCGAGGTGCCGATCGTCGTGGCCGTGAACAAGGTCGACCTCCCGGACGCGAACCCCGACCGTGTGCGCACCGAGCTCGCCGCGGAGGAGCTGCAGCCCGAGGAGTGGGGGGGGACGACGCAGTTCGCGCTCGTCTCGGCCAAGCAGGCCGAGGGGCTCGACGAGCTGCTCGAGAAGGTGCTCCTCGTCGCGGACGCCGAGCTCGAGCTGACCGCGAATCCGAAGGTCGAGGCGTCGGGCCCGATCGTCGAGTCGCGCCTGGACATCGGCCGCGGCCCCGTCGCGACGATGCTCGTCCACCGCGGCACGCTGCGCGTCGGCGACGCGATCGTCGCCGGCGACGCCTGGGGCAAGGTGCGCGCCCTCTACAACTTCCGCGGCGAGAAGGTCAAGGAGGCGACGCCCGGCGACCCCGTCGAGATCCTCGGCTTCGACCACCCGCCGCCCGCCGGCGAGCACGCGCGGGTGGTCGAGAACGAGCGCGCGGCCAGGCACTTCGCGCAGGTGCGCGGCGAGCGGCTGCGCCGCGAGCAGTTCGCCAGCCGCCGACCGGTCGCCGTCTCGCTCGAGACGCTCTTCACACAGCTGCAGGAGGGCGCCGTCCAGGACCTGAACCTCGTGCTCAAGGGCGACGTGGTCGGCTCGGTCGAGGCCGCCATCTCGGAGCTCGCCAAGATTCAGCACCCCGAGGTGCGCGTGAGCGTGATCCACCAGGGCGTCGGCGGGATCACCGAGAACGACATCATGCTCGCCTCCGCCTCGGACGCGATGGTCGTCGGCTTCAACGTGCGCCCGAACGCCGAGGCGCGCCAGCTCGCCGACCGCGAGGGCGTCGAGATCCGCACCTACCGCGTCATCTACCAGCTCACCGAGGACATCGAGCAGGCCCTCGTCGGGATGCTCAAGCCGGTGCGCACCGAGGAGACGATCGGCGAGGTCGAGGTGCGGCAGCTGTTCCGCGTCTCGCGCCTGGGCACGATCGCCGGCTCCTACGTCACGAGCGGCACCGTGCGCCGCAACGCCAGCGTGCGCGTCGTGCGCGACGGCACGGTGATCTACGAGACGAAAATCGCGCAGCTGAAGCGCTTCAAGGACGACGTGCGGGAGGTCGAGGAGGGCTTCGAGTGCGGCATCCTGCTCGACGGCTTCAACGACGTGAAGGAAGGCGACGTGCTCGAGGTCTACGAGACGCGCGAGGTGGAGCGCACCGACCTCGAGACGCCGGCGCCGACCTCTGCCGCCTAGCACCTGGCGGTGACGTCCAGGGCCGGCTACGTCGGCATCCTCTCGGCCGAGCTGCACTTCCTCGAGAACCGCTCCCTGAAGGGCAAGCGCAAGGAGCTGCTGTCCGTCAAGGCGCAGCTGCAGCGCCGCTTCGGCGCCTCGGTCGCCGAGGTCGACCACCACGAGCTCTGGCAGCGCTCGCGACTGACGCTCTCGTGCGTCGCGCGGGGGCACCGAGAGGTGGAGAAGCTGCTCGACGCCGCCGAGCGCTACCTGGCCGGGCAGGCCTTCGAGCTCGGCCCGGTCGAGCGCGAGGTCGTCACCTTGGACGACTGAGCACCCAGAGCCCCGTGTTCAGGTCCGAGGCGAGCACGTAGCGCGGCATCACGTAGACGCCCCAGACCGCGGTGCACGTGTCGCCCGGGCAGAGCAGGCCGTGCCGGTCGCGTCCGGGGGGCGGCTGGAACCGCATTAGGAAGCGCGGCTTGCGCGGGCTCTTCAGGTCGAAGAGCGCCACGCCCTGGCCGTACCAGGAGAAGTAGGCGTAGCGCCCGGCTGCCTTGGGGTCGTGGACGCTGTCGTCGAGCGGCAACCCGGTGAACGTGCCGTTCGGCGAGAGCCGGTACGGGAGGCGGACCGTGGCCAGGCGGACGGGGTGGGCGGGATCGGCGACGTTCCAGACAACCGGCCGTCCGTGCAGCGTCTCGTGCGTCTCGAGCAGGGTCTTCTCGCCGTTCGCCAGCCAGGCCGAGTGGGCGTTTCCCTGCCCGGACGCCGTGCGGCCGAGATAGCGGGGCCGCGAGGGGTCGGAGACGTCGAGGATCACGGTTCCGAGATGCCAGTACGAGAGGTAGGCCCTGGTGGCCGCGGCATTCGTGATCACCGAGTGGACGAGGCGCCGCTGGTCGGTGCCGGGAGGCGGGCTCAGCGGCGTGCAGTCGCCCTGGTCGCGACAGGCGCTCCAGCCGCCGACCGGGACGGGCTTGCCCGGATGCGCGACGTCGTAGATGTGGAAGCCGAACGACTCGCGCGACAGCGCGAACTCGGCGACGGCCTCGGCCGTGTAGACCCAGGCGTGGCCGCGGGCGGCGGCGAGCCAGATCTCGTGCGAGCCGCGCGGCTCCGTGCGCACGAGCGCGAGCCGGCGAGGGTGGGCGGGCCGCGTCACGTCGTAGAGACCGAACCCGCCGAAGCCGTCGCTGCAGGCCTGGAAGCTCGTCGCCGCGAGGACTCCCTCGAAGCCGGCCGTCTGGACACGCCTGACGATCGTCTTCTCCGTCCACGTCCCGGGAACGCGCGCGAACGTCGAGATCCGCTTGGGGTGCCGCGGGTCGGACAGGTCGTAGACGCGGACGCCCTGGGCCGGGCAGTCCCTCGCGCCCTTGCGGCTCGAGAGGTAGGCGTAGTGCCGCTCTCCGACCACGTCGCCGCTGTAGCCGCCGCCGGGGTTCGCGTGGCCGACGACGGCGAACCGGGCCGGCGGCCCGCGCGTCCCCGCGTGGGTCGCGGCTGCCGTCCCGACGACGGCGAGCCAGACCCCGAGGAAGAGCCGGAGCGCCACTTCCAGCTATGACGACCGCGGCGCTGCCCGAGTTGGCCCCGAGCCGCTTGAATGTCCCGGATGAGCGAGCGCATGCGCCGGGTCAACGAGGCCGTTCGCGAGGTCATCTCGGAGGCGGTCGGCGAGCTCAAGGATCCGCGGATCGGCTTCGTCACGGTCACCGGCGTCGAGACGTCGCCGGACCTCCGTCACGCGCGCGTTTTCGTCAGCGTGCTCGGCTCCGAGGCAAGGCGGACGAAGACGCTGGCGGGCCTGACCGCCGCGCACGGTGTCCTCCAGGCCCGGATCGCCCGCGAGCTGCGAATGAAGCGGACCCCCCAGCTGGCCTTCGAATACGATCCGACCGTCGAGCGCGGGGTCCGCATGACCCAACTCATCGATGAGCTCGCCCCAGACTCAGAAGACGAGTGACCTGCAGGCGGTCGCGGACGCCGTCCGCTCACACGACCGCTTTCTGCTCGTCACGCACGAGAACCCCGACGGCGACGCGCTCGGCTCGCTACTGGCGACCAAGCTCGCGCTCGACTCGCTCGGGAAGGGCAGCGAGATGTACCTCTACGGCGACGCGCCGCTCCCCCGCGAGTACGCCTTCATGCCGCTCGACGGCCTGCGCCGCGAGCCGCCTGCCGACGCGGCCGAGCGCGTGCTCGTGGCGCTCGACTGCGCGAACGAGGAGCGCATCGGGCCGGACACCGGCCTCCTCGACCGGGCGCCGCTGACGCTCGACATCGACCACCATCACGACAACTCGTGCTTCGGCGACGTCAACCTGGTCGTGGGCGATGCCTCGTCGACCGGCGAGGTGCTGCGCGACCTCTTCGCCGAGCTCGACGTCGAGCTCACGCCGGAGATCGCGGAGGCCCTCTACATCGCAGTCGTCACCGACACCGGGCGGTTTCAGTACACGAACACGACGCCGAAGGCGCTGCGCCTGGCGGCGGAGCTCGTCGAGGCCGGCGCCGACGTGCACCGGGTCTTCCAGGGCGTCTACGAGTCGGTCGAGTTCGCGAAGCTGAAGCTTCTCGCCCGCGCGCTCGAGCGGGCGCAGGTCTACGAGGGCGGCCGGCTGGTCGTCTCGCACCTGCTGCGCGGCGACTTCACGGAGCTGAGCGCGGCCGAGGCGTACTCCGAGGGGATCATCGACTACCTGCGCGCCGTCGAGGGCGCCGAGATGGCGGCGCTGATCCGAGAGCCTCCCCGGCGGGAGGGACCGCTGCGCCGGGTGAGCCTGCGGGCCTCCAACGACGAGCTCGACGTGTCCGCGATCGCCCGCAAGTCGAACGGAGGCGGTCACCGCCAGGCGGCGGGATTCTCGAGCGACGCCTCCGTCGAGGAGATCACCGACTTCATCCACCGCGAGTTCCGTGCCGCCGCGGGCGCTTGAGCCGAGCGGGCTCTTCCTGATCGACAAGGCCGAAGGGCCGTCGTCGTTCGCGATCGTGGCGGAGGTGCGCCGGCGGACGGGCGCGCGGACGGGTCATGCGGGGACGCTCGACCCGTTCGCGACCGGGCTCTTGCTCGTGTTGTCCGGAGCGGCAACTAAGCTGGCCTCGTGCTTCGTGGGTCTGGACAAGCGCTACGTGACGGACGTCGACCTTCGCGCGCTGACGAGCACCGGCGACTGCGAGGGCAAGGTGGTCGAGGAGCGGGAGCCGCCCGACGAGAAGGAGCTGGAGGGACGGCTCGCGCACCTCCGTGGCGAGGTGGAGCTGCCGGTCCCGGCCGCGTCAGCGGTCAAGATCGGTGGGGAGCGTGCCTACCGTCTGCACCGTCGCGGCGTCGCCGTCGAGATGCCGTTGCGGAGGTCGCGGGTCGACACGCTCGACGTCATCTCTTATAGCGACGGGGTCGCACGGCTCGAGTTGCTCGTCAGCTCGGGAACCTACGTGCGCTCGATCGCCACGGCGCTCGGCGGCCACTGCGCGACGTTGCGCCGGACGGAGGTCGGGCCTTTCCGGGTCGAGGAGGCCGACCCCGAGGCGCTCATTCCTGGCGACGAGGCGCTGGCGCGGCTTGCGCGTGCAGGCAGGGCCGTGGGGCGCAAGGCGTGAGGGTCGCACGCGATCCGAGCGAGCTCGAAGCCCGTCCGAGGGCAGTCGCGCTCGGCACCTTCGACGGCGTCCACCTCGGGCATCGAGGTGTCCTGGAGGCCGCCGTGGCGGCAGGCGAGACGTCCACTGCGGTCACGTTCGAGCCACACCCGCGCGTTGCGCTCGGCTACGAGGTCGAGCTGCTCACCTCGCCCGAGCGCAGGCTCGAACTGCTCGCGGAGACCGGCATCGACGAGACCTTGGTGCTCGACTTCGACCTCGAGCTGGCCCGGCTGGACCCGGAGGAGTTCGTGGCGCGAGTGCTGACCCCGATCGGGACCGACGTCGTCGTCGCGGGTTCCAACTTCCGCTTCGGACGTGGCCGCTCCGGCGACCTCGACCTCCTGCGGGGGCTCGGGCTCGACGTCCGCGCGGTCCCGCTCGTGGAGGGCGCCTCGTCCACCCGCATCCGGGACTTGCTCCGATCAGGCGAGGTCGAGCGCGCGGCGGGGCTCCTGGGCCGCGCCCCGGAGGTCGAGGGCACAGTCGTGGCGGGCGACGCGCGCGGCGGGACGCTCGGGTTCCCGACCGCGAACCTCCGGCCGGAGCCAGGGCTGCTTGTGCCGGGGTACGGCATCTACGCGGGGGCCGCCGACGGCTACCGCGCCGCGATCTCGATCGGGACGAACCCCCACTACGGCGGCGAGGAGCGCCGGATCGAGGCGTTCCTGCTCGACTTCGGCGGCGACCTCTACGGGCGCAGGCTGCGGCTGCAGCTGTGGGAACGGCTGCGGGACGAGCGGGCGTTCGAGAGCGAGGCCGAGCTCGTGGCGCAGATCGGCCGTGACGTCGAGGCCGCGAGGCGCGCCGTGCCCCCGGCCTGACACGCGCAAGTCGCGGGACGGGCGCGCATCCATCCGTCAGTGGAGCGGCCGAACGCGCGCGACGAGCGCCAGCTGGTGCGATGCCTCGACTGCGGCACCGTCTATCCGCTGCCGTACGGCCAGGCGGAGGCCGACGCCTGTCCGCAGTGCGGCGGAGTCGGATGGGTCGCCCTGGCCGCGCTGAAGCGCTCCGAGGGCGAGCGACGTAGCTAAGCGCAAGTTTCGCCACGTTCCGGCCTCTTCTGGGCGTGGAGCTGCATCAGGAATACACGGGGCGCGTCGTGAAGGCATTCGAGACCGTGCACTGCCTCGACTGTGGCAGCACGTACGCAAAGCCGATCGGAAGAGGCACCGCGTCGGCGAATCCGGGTTGCCCCGAGTGCGGCTACCTGGGCTGGATGCCGTTCACCGCAGAGGCGCCGTTGCTGCACCTCCGCTCCGGCGTGGATCACCGGCCGCTCCGGCTCGCGCGACCACGCTGACGCCGCCGAAGTAGTGGTGCGGCGCGGGCCACTCCCGCACCTCGAGCCCCTCCGCGCGCAGCGCGGCGACGACCTCCTCTCCGAGCCCCGGCTCGAGGTGGACGAGCCCGGAAACAGGGTGCAGGCGTGCCCGCGCGACCGCCTCGTCGGCCGGCAGCCCTTCGTCCAGGATGCCGGCGACGACCTGCACGAGCGCGCTCCGCAGGCGGGTTCCCCCGGCGGCGCCCGCGGCGAGCGCAAGGCCCGCTTCGTCGAGCGCGATCAGCGGCGACATCATGCTCTGCATCCGCTCGCCCGGCTCGAGCGGGCCGCGAACCAGGTCGGCCTCGCCGAGCATGCTGTTCAGGTGCAGGTCGAGCCCGGGCACGAAGTCGCCCGAGCCGAGTCCGAGGCTCGAGGTGAGCACGCACGCGTTGCCGTCCCCGTCGACGACGGCGAT
>DATIFC010000109.1:0-43440 GCA_035455445.1 Gaiellaceae bacterium
GGGCACGGTCAGCACCACCCGGAACTCACCCGCTGCCATGACCGCTCGAACGCCGGCACGTGGCGGCTATTCCCGCTTGCATTTAGCGTCTAAAGTAATTAGCATCTCTGTTAAATGAAGCGCGACCCGCTCAGCACCGTCTTTGCCGCGCTCGCCGATCCCACGCGGCGGACCATCCTGAGCCGACTGGCCGAGGGCGAGGCGACAGTCAACGAGCTGGCCGCCCCGCACGCGATCAGCCTGCCGTCGGTCTCGCGCCACCTGAAGGTGCTCGAGCAGGCCGGGCTGGTCGTCAAGACCCGGTCGGCGCAGTGGCGCCGCTGCCGCCTCGACCCCGCGCCGCTCACCGAGGCGGACGCGTGGCTGGAGCCCTACCGCGCCTTCTTCGAGGCACGCCTTCCCCGCCTCGAGCGTCAACTCGCGGACGAACGGAGACAGGAGGACTCATGACGGACGAGACGAGACGGGATTTCACCCTCGCCTGGACGCTGGACGCGCCGCGGGCGCAGGTCTACCGGGCCTGGACCGACCCGGACCACCTCGAGTGGTTCTACAACGACGGCCAGCCGCTACCGAGCGAGCCGATCGAGCTCGACCTGCGCGTCGGCGGCGTCTGGCGGCAGCGGATGGTGATCGGCGAGCGCACGGCCTACGTCACCGGAGGGGTCTACCGCGAGATCGTCCCCGACGAGAAGCTCGTCTTCGCCTGGGGCGCGACCGGCGGCTGGCCGGAGCTCGACCCGGAGCGGCTCGAGGAGAGCCCGCTCGTGACCGTCTCGCTGAGCGAGGTCGGCGGGCGCACGCACATGACCGTCTGCGTCGAGCTCCCTGCGGGCCTCTCGGACGAGCAGGCGCAGGAGTGGTGGTCGCTCGGGATCCGCGACGGCTGGCGCGACACCGTCGACCGCCTCGCCGCGGCGCTGGCCCGCACCCCGGCGGCGATCTGAGCGTGGGAGCGCACGTGGACGTCCGGCCCGAGCGCGAGAGCGACAGGCTGGGCGTCCGCGCCGTTCATCTCGCGGCCTTCGGCGCCGACGGTGCCAAGGTGGCTGATCTTGTCGACGACCTGCGCCAGGCCGTAGCGAGGGGCGAGGGCGTCTCGCTAGTAGCCGAGGCGGAGGGCGAGGTCGTCGGCCACGTGATGTTCACCCCGAGCATCCTCGACGCGCCGCAGCGACTCGTCCCGGTGCAGGTGCTCGGCCCGGTCGGCGTCCTGCCGGCGCGGCAGCGGCAGGGCGTCGGCTCGGCGCTGATCCGGCGCGGCCTCGAGCTGATGGCCGAGCGGGTCGTCCCCGTGGTGTTCCTCGAGGGCTCGCCGCGGTACTACCCGCGCTTCGGCTTCCGTCCTGGAGCCGAGCTGGGGTTCCGCAAGCCCTCGCTGCGGATCCCCGACGCGGCCTTCCAGGCGCTCCCGCTCCCGTCGTACGAGCCCTGGATGACCGGGACGCTGGTCTACTCCGAGACCTTCTGGCGACATGACGCCGTCGGGCTACGCGACTGAACGTACCGTTCGCGAATCGGCTTCCCGGCGTCATACGGGGCGCTCGTCCTCGTGCAGGCGGCGCTCGTGCTCGTCCCCGGACGGCCGCCACGGCTCGGCCGCTCGCGCCTCCTCGGGCTGGTGATTCCGGCCGTGGCGCTCGTCGCCGGGGTCGCGGTCGCGCAGGCCGCCGGCGGAGCCGACTTCCTGACGGCGCTCGCGGCGGTGGCGACGCCGCTGCTCGCGGCGGGCGCCGGGTGGGCGCGTCGCTGGCCGCGGCCCTGGCTGCCTGCGCTGTGCGTGCCGCCGCTCTACGCGGTCGCATGGCTCCGGCCGGAGGCGCTCGCAGGCGACGCGGCCGGCGTAGCGCTCATCGCGGGCGCCTGCCTGGCGATCACCGGCCTCGTCGCGAGCCTCGCACCGCGGTCGTGGCTGACGGCCGGGCTCGTGCTGCTCGTCGCGCTCGACGTGATCCTCGTCTGGGGCAACCGGCAGGTCGAGCCGACGATGACCGCGCTCCAGGCCGCGGTGCCGCCGACGGTCGGCCGGCCGCTGCCCGAGCTGCAGCAGGTGGACTTCGGCTCGGCCACGATGGGCTGGCTCGACCTCGCGGCACCGGCGCTGCTCGGGCTGCTCGTCACCAGACGGGTCGCCGCCGCGCTCGCGACCGGCGTCGCTGCAGGGCTCTGGGGGCTGCTGCTGTTCGTGACCTCCCCCATCGCCGCGACGCCGCCGGTGCTCGCGGGCCTTCTCGCGGGGCGCAAGCTCGACGTGCGAGGCCTTGCGCTCGAGGCTCGGCGCGTCGCCCGGCTCTGATGACATCGCTGCGGGGAGCGGCAACCCCAGCAGTGCGTCTCGTGGAGTTCCCGAATCGCGATCCGGGCGATCCCCGATGGCACGCATCGCCTCGGGTGCGAGCGTGAGACGAAGGAGGTGTGAGATGTCGACCATTTCGCACGAGCCGTCGAGGGCCGCCGAGGAGAGAAAGCGCTGGTCGGTGCAACTCCTCGTCCCCGAGATGTGGGCGACGCTGGCCATCGTGGTCATGTGGCTTGCCGTGCTGTTCTCTGCGATCTTCGGCCCGAACATCGTGAACACGAGCGCGGGCGGGGATACGTCGAGTGTTCCGTCGGCCGTGGTCGTGGCGCTGTTCGCGTTCCTCGCCACGTGGGTCGTCGCGAGGTACGGCTTCCGCCACGAGCGGAAGAAGTAAGGCCTGAGCACGGCGATCGGCTGGCGCTCCGGATCGGCCGACTGCCGTGCCCCCCGAACTACGCGGCGGCCGGCAACTGCGCCGATCCGGGGATGCACCGATGCCGACCGCAGTACGAGGGGGATGTTGCAGGCATGACGACGAAGAGCGCACATCAGCCCTACGGCGAGAATCGTCCTCGAGAGGAGGTGGCCGTGGCCGGAGGCAAGGCGCGCCTACCACCGCGATGGTTCATCAAGGCCTTCTGGCACGTGCACCGATGGATCGTGCGAGTGAGCGGGGGCCGCAAGGGGCTTTGGTCGCCGAGACCCGGCAGATGGGGCGCCCTGAGACTCACGACGACGGGCCGACGCAGCGGCGAGCCGCGCAGCGTCATCCTCGGCTACTACGAGGATGGCCCCAACCTGGTCTCGATGGCCATGAACGGCTGGGGCGCGGCGCAGCCGGCCTGGTGGCTGAACCTGCAAGCCGATCCACAGGCGGTCGTCGAGCTGGCAGGCGGGATCCGGCGCGAGGTGCTCGGCAGGCCCGCGATCGGCGGAGAACGGGAACGGCTGTGGCAGCGCTGGCGTGAACTGGACAAGAACCTCGACAGTTACGCAGCACGACGCCCGCATGAGACGGCTGTGGTCGTCTTCGAGCCCCGCGCAGCGGGCGAATGAACCTCGGCTGCGGGAGCGTCCCTGTCGCCTGAGCCTGGCTACGGGGCGGGCATGACGTGATCGAGGACCACCACGAGCAGCCTGTACTCGGGCCGCAGCCCCCGGCGCCCTTCCCCGCGCGCGGAGTGGCCTGTGGCCCCGCCCGCGGCCGCCGGGTCAGAGACGCTGGACGAGCTGGACCGGATTGCCGTCGGGGTCGGCGCTCCAGGCGATCAGCAGGCGTCCGAGCCACTCGTGTGGTGGACGCAGCGCGGGTGCTCCCGTCGCGGTGAGCTCCGCGAAAGCCGCTGGAACGTCGTCGGTCCACAGGATCACCGCGACTCGCTGCCCGCCGGGAACCGGATCGAGGCCGTGGTCGTCGCGTGTGGAGGCCACCGAGGCGATGCCGATCTTGTAGTCGTCGAGCGCGCGATCGACGTGAATCGGGTCTCCCTGGGTCGGCACCCGGAAGGTCTCGGTGAAGCCGAGACTCGAGTAGAACGTGACGGCGCGTTCGGGATCCTCGCTGAACAGAATCACCTGCGCCGTGCGGAACATGGCGATGCGCGGAATCTAGCGACACGCTGCACGCGGGTCAGCCGCCGGGCCGAGCTGGCGTGAGAGACTGGCGTTCATGGCGACACGGGAGGTCGACAGCTACCTCGCCGGGCTGGACGACCCCAAGCGCACCACCCTCGAGGCCCTGCGGAGGTCGATTCTCGAGGCCGTGCCAGAGGCTGAGCAGTGCATCTCCTACGGCATGCCGGCGTTCAAAGTCGAGGGCAAGACGGTGGCCGGATTCGCCGCGTTCAAGGATCACCTCAGCTACCTGCCCCACAGTGGCTCCGTGCTCTCGGCGCTAGGCGACGACGTGGCCGCCTACGAGACCTCCAAGGGCGCGTTGCGGTTCGCCGTCGACGAGCCTCTGCCCGGGCAGCTGGTGAAGAAGCTCGTCACCACTCGCATGGGAGAGCTCGGCCTGGCCTAGCGCTCGCGGGCCGGCATTCGGACTCTTCTAGGCGGCCGGCGCGACGTGGTCGAGGATCACCTCGAGCAGCCGGCACGAGTGCAGCACGTGCTCGTGCGCGAGGGCCCGCGCGCCCTCCGCGCTCCGCGCCTCGATCGCGCCGAGAATAGCGCGGTGCTCGCGCGTGTTCTGGCGATAGAGCTCGTCGATTTCGGGGCCACCCGCGCGCCAGCGGCTGAGGAACGTCCGCCGCGCGCTCTTCGCAACGGCCTCGACGAACGGCACGTACGCGGCCGCGTAGATCACGTCGTGGAAGCGGTAGTTCGCCCGCACCCACTCGCCCGTGAGCGCGTTCCGCTCCTCCGGGTCGCGCCCGCGCTCGAGCAGCGCGTCCGTCAGCTGCGCGAACTCCGCCTCGGCCGCGCGGAGCGCGAGCAGCTCCGCATCGCCGAAGCGCGGGACCGCGAGCTCGGTCACCAGCGCCTCCAGCTCGGCCCGCACGAGGAACGCCTCCCGCAGCTCCTCGCGCGGGATTGCGCGCACGCGCACGCCGCGGTTCGCCTCGAACGAGACCAGGCCGGTCGCCGCGAGCCGGCGCAGCGCCTCTCGGATCGGGGTGCGGCTGACGCCGAAGCGCTCAGAGAGCTGCTCCTGCCGCAGCACCGCCCCCGGCGCGAGCTCGCCGGAGATGACGGCGTCCTCGAGCGCGAGCGCGATCTCGTCGGCCTTCGTGCCTCCGGCGTCGTGCTCGGCCACGCTCAGCTCCGGAACTGCGCCGCCTCCGTCGAGCCCTCGAGCGCGAGCGTCGAGCTGGCCCCGCCGCTGACCGCCTGCATGACCGCGTCGAAGTAGCCCGCGCCGGCCTCGCGCTGGTGGCGCGTGGCGGTGTAGCCGGCCGGCTCGAGCTCGAACTCGTGCTCCTGGAGCCGGACGTAGGCGCTCATGCCCTCCTCGATGTAGCCGCGCGCGAGGTCGAACATGGCCGAGTTCAGCGAGTGGAAGCCGGCGAGCGTGACGAACTGGAAGCGGTAGCCCATCTCTCCCAACTCGCGCTGGAAGCCCGCGATCCGCTCGTCGTCGAGGTGCGCACGCCAGTTGAACGAGGGGGAGCAGTTGTAGGCCAGCAGCTTCCCGGGGAAGCGCTCGTGGATCGCGTCGGCGAACTCATGCGCCTCCTCGAGGTCGGGCGTGGAGGTCTCGAACCAGACGAGGTCGGCGTACGGGGCCGCGGCGAGGCCGCGCGCGATCGCCGGCTCGAGGCCGTCGCGCACCTTGAAGAATCCTTCGGGCGTCCGCTCGCCGGTCAGGAACGGCTCGTCGGCCGGGTCGGCGTCGCTCGTCACGAGCTTCGCGCTGAGCGCGTCTGTGCGGGCGACGAGCACCGTCGGCACGCCGCAGACGTCGGCCGCCAGCCGCGCCGCCACGAGCATGCGGACGAAGTGGCTCGTCGGAACGAGCACCTTGCCGCCCAGGTGACCGCACTTCTTCTCGGACGAGAGCTGATCCTCGAAGTGCACAGCCGCGGCGCCGGCCTCGATCATCCCCTTCATCACCTCGAACGCGTTCAGCGGCCCGCCGAAGCCGGCCTCCGCGTCCGCGACGATGGGGGCCAGCCAGTGCGTCTCGAAGTCGCCCTCGGCCGTGTGGATCTGGTCGGCGCGCAGGAGCGCGTTGTTCAGCCGCTTCACCAGCGCCGGCCCGCTGTTCGCGGGGTAGAGGCTCTGGTCGGGGTAGGTCTGGCCGGCGAGGTTGGCGTCGGCGGCGACCTGCCAGCCGCTGAGGTAGATGGCCTTCAGCCCGGCCTTGACCATCTGCACCGCCTGGCCGCCGGTCAGCGCGCCGAGCGCCGGCACGTAGTCGTCCTCCTGCAGCAGCGTCCAGAGCCGCTCCGCGCCGAGCCGCGCGAGCGTGTGCTCGACGTGGACGCTGCCGCGCAGCCGCTCCACGTCCTCGGAGGAGTAGGGGCGCTCGATCCCCTCCCAGCGCTTCGAAGCCTTTCCGTTGCCGTTTCCGTCAGTGCCCATCCAGGTTCCTTTCCAGGTAGTCGTACGCAGGCAGCGTCAGGAACTCGGCGAACCGCTCGCCGAGCGCCACCTGCTCGAAGATCTCCCGCGCCTCGCGGACGCGGCTCTGCGTGAATGCCTGGTCTCCGACCTCGGCCCGGAGCCGCTCGAGCTCCTCCTCGATCACGCGCTCGACCTGCTCGCGCTCGAAGCGGCCGTGACGGACCCACTGCCACACCTGGGAGCGCGCGATCTCGGCGGTCGCAGCGTCCTCCATCAGGTTGAAGATCGCGACCGCGCCCGTGCCGCCGAGCCACGCCGTCAGGTAGCGGAGCGCCACCGCGACGTCGTTGTGCAGCCCCTCCTCGGTCACCTCCCCGGGCGTGGCCGCGACGTCGAGCAGCTGTTCGCGCGACACCTCGACCTCCTCGCGGAGGCGGTCAAGCTGGTTCGGCCGGTCGAACTCGGCGAGCGCGACGGGGACGAGGTCGGGGTGCGCGACCCACGTGCCGTCGAAGCCGTCGCCCGACTCGCGCTGCTTGTCCTCGCGCACCTTCGCGAGCGCGCGCTCGTTCAGCTCCGCGTCGCGCCGGCTGGGGATGAACGCGGCCATCCCGCCCATCGCGTGGGCGCCGCGCCGGTGGCAGGTGCGCACCAGCAGCTCGGTGTAGGCGCGCATGAAGGGCGCGGCCATCGTCACCGCGTTGCGGTCGGGCAGGGTGAACTCCGGCCGCTCGCGGAACGTCTTGATCACGCTGAACATGTAGTCCCAGCGGCCCGCGTTGAGACCGGCGGCGTGCTCGCGCAGCTCCCAGAGGATCTCGTCCATCTCGAACGCCGCGAGCACGTGCTCGACCAGCACCGTCGCGCGGATCGAGCCCCGGTCGAGGCCGAGCGTGTCCTCGGCGTGCGTGAAGACGTCGTTCCAGAGCCGCGCCTCGAGGTGGCTCTCGAGCTTCGGCAGGTAGAGCCACGGCCCTGCCCCGCGGTCGAGCAGCCGCCCGGCGTTGTGGAAGACGTAGAGGCCGAAGTCGAACAGGCTCGCCGAGATGGGCTCCCCGCCGAGCTCCAGGTGGCGCTCGACGAGATGCCAGCCGCGGGGCCGCACCAGCAGCGTCGCGACCTCGTCCTCGAGCCGGTAGGTCTTTTCCGGCGTCTCGAGCTCGATCGTGCGCTCGATCGCGTCGGTGAGGTTCGCCTGCCCCTCGACCATGTTCGCCCAGGTCGGCGCGTTCGCGTCCTCGAAGTCGGCCATGAACATGCGCGCGCCCGAGTTGAGGGCGTTGATCACCATCTTGCGGTCGGTGGGCCCGGTGATCTCGACGCGGCGGTCGAGCAGGCCGGCGGGCACGGGCTCGATCGCCCAGTCGCCCTCGCGGATCTCGCGCGTCTCGGGCAGGAACGCCGGCAGCTCGCCGGCGGCGATGCGCTCGCGCCGTGCGGCGCGCGCGTCGAGCAGCTCGAGCCGGCGCGGGCCGAAGCGCGCCTGGAGGCCGGTGACGAACCCGACCGCCTCCGGCGTCAGCACCTCGTCGGCGCGCGGCGCACCGCCGCGCAGCCCGGCTGTCGCCACGGCGGTCACTCGTTGTCGTGGTCCCGCTCGCAGAAGTCCGGGCAGGTGCACGGAGCCGTCTCCGCGGCGGTCAGTACGTAGCCCGAGCGCGGGCTTGCGGCGCGGCCGCGGACGACGCGGACGTGGCTGACGCCGTTGCCGTTGGCGGCTCCGTCCCTCTGACTGTGCCGGATCTTCATGAGCAAGCGGTTCATGCGACCATCCTTTCCGATTTCGGATCCGAATTCGACCCTTACTGTACCTTTTCCGGCCGGACGGGTAGCAAACACCCTCGTCTTGGATCCAGAAACCCGGTCGTTGGTCGTGGCGTATAGTCGCGCCGCGGTGCTCGACCCGGAACTGGCCTCGGTCCTCCTCGCCTTCGCGCTCGCGGGCCTGCTCGCGCTCCCGGGCCTGCGCAGGGCGGCCCGGCGGACGGAGCGCTTCTGCTCCAGGTGCGGGCGCAGGCTGATCCTTGGCGAGCGCACGTGCGACTGCGAGTGAGGTTCGACCGCCCAAGCCGTCGCGACCTCACGGTGTTCGCCGGCTACTGCCTCGCCGCGACGATCTACATCGCGATCGGCGTCACGTGGATCGACTTCCTGTTCTCGTTCTGGGTGGGGCTCGGCTACTTGCTGCTGGCCGCCTGGCTGGTTCCGACGCTGGCGCGCAGGCTGCGATGAGCTGGGCCGCACACGACCTCGAGCCGTACGCGATCCAGAAGCACATGCGGCTGAAGGTCGCGTTCGTGCCGCTGCTGATCGGCTCGTACTCGCCGGACATGATGACCAAGTGGTTCGTCTACGGCATCCACCTGGGCCCGTGGGATTTGAAGGCGTCCGACCCGGCGCAGTTCCATCGCGGCTGGCCCGGGTTCGGCTTCACGCACTCGCTGATCTACGGCGTCGTGATCGGCCTGATCCTCTGGAAGGTCTTCGGCTCGAAGCTGTGGGGGATCAGCTTCCTGATCGGTCAGTTCGCGCACGCGATCACCGACACCGGCGACACCGTCGGCACGATGCTCCTCTTCCCCTGGACGTTCCACTTCCACCTCGACGCGTGGGCCTACGCGGGCCAGACCGGGCGCATGACCGACGCGGCCGCCTACTTCAGCGGCCTCGGCTCGATGTGGGATCTCGTCTTCGTCGTCTACGGGCTCTACAGCTGGCGGGTGCTGACGAGCCGGTACTTCGACGACGTCATCTATCGCGCCGACGCCTTCTGGCCGTGGCTGAACCGCTTCGTTCCGCGGGGCGCGCTCGTAGTCGTCTACCGCGCGGCGTTCTTCTACGGCACCTCACGGTGGATCGCGTGGACGATCTGGGCCCACGTGATCCACCACTACCCGTACGACCTGAGCTGGGGCGGGCCACACTGGGTACCGGCAGCGCACCCGTAGCACGTAGAGAGGACGCTCGCCCATGGCGCGATCCCGCCGCCCGGTCAGGTGACGCACTGGACAGAGCGCTGGGCGAGCGTCAGACCAGGGCGATTAGAAGTTCCACGAGCAACGCCGCGGCCATCAGGAACCACACGAGCGCTGCGAAGACCGTGAGCGCTCGCTCTCCGTCCCGGAAGATCGCCTGGAGCGCCACGACGCCGCTGGCCAGAGCGACCACGATCATCGGAAACCCGCCCACCGGCCCCATGAGCCGCCAGCCCATCCCGAGCACGAAGCTCGCCACCGCCAGCCCGACTGCCCACTTCCCGAGCCATGTCGTGGGCGCAACTGCGAAGCGACGCCGCTTCTCGACCGGCAGCCGCTGGTGAAACCCGCTGCTGGACATCCCCGACACCTCCTTCGTCGTCAGCAGCGTCGCATCGAGCAGGCGCCCCGAGCATCGGGGCGCTCCCCAGTCGTCCTGCGGCTTACCCGCAGAACGGTATTCAGGGCAGAAACCCCGAGCCGTGGGACTTCGTCCCCGAGGCGAAGCCTGTTCGCACGTCGGTCGGGTGCGGCGGACCCCGGGGTCAGATCTTGCAATGCAACACACTGACCGGGACGAGCGTGCGCGCGCGTCACGAAAGTGTGAAACATGACCGGTGTCGAAACGTCGTCACGCTCTCGGCGCGGAACTGCGGCAGTGCAAGACCTGACCCCGGTTTGAACCTGAGCTGGGGCGGCCCGCACCGGGTGCCGGCCGCCCACCCGTAGCCCAGGTCCTCAGCTGGCGGAAGCGACTGACGGCCGCCGATCGTCGATCGGCACGAACTCCCGCTCATCCGCGCCCACGTACAGCTGGCGCGGCCGTGCGATCTTCTGCTCCGGGTCCTGTACCCCTTCCAGCCACTGCGCGAGCCACCCGGCCGTCCGCGGGATCGCGAACATCACCGGGAACATCGCCACCGGCAGGCCGAGGGCCTGGTAGATGATCCCCGAGTAGAAGTCGACGTTCGGGTAGAGCTTGCGCGAGACGAAGTACTCGTCCTCGAGCGCGATCTTCTCCAGCTCGAGCGCGATGTCGAGCAGCGGGTTGCGGCCCGTCACCTCGAACACCTCGTCGGCGACCTGCTTGATGATCTTCGCCCGCGGGTCGTAGTTCTTGTACACGCGGTGGCCGAACCCCATCAGGCGCCCGTGACCGGCCTTGACCTCCTCGACGAAGGCCGGGATGCGGTCGACGGAGCCAATCTCCGCGAGCATCTTCAGCACCGCCTCGTTGGCCCCGCCGTGCAGGGGGCCGTAGAGCGCCGCCGCCGCGCCGGCCATCGCGCTGTAGGGGTCGACCTTGCTCGAGCCGATCGAGCGCATCGCGTTGGCCGAGCAGTTCTGCTCGTGGTCGGCGTGCAGGATGAACAGCACCTCGAGCGCCCGCTCGAGCGCCGTCTCGGCGTGGTAGCGCGGCTCGGCGATACGGAACATCATCGAGAGGAAGTTCGCCGTGAAGCCGAGATCGTTGTCGGGGTAGACGTAGGGCAGGCCGCGGCTGTGCCGGTACGACCAGGCGGCGATCGTCGGCACCTTCGCGATCAACCGGACGACCTGCTGCATGCGGATCTCCGGCTCGTCCACCCGCGAGGCCTCCGGGTAGAAGGTCGAGAGCGCGCCGAGCATGCTGACGAGCATCCCCATCGGGTGCGCGTCGTAGCGGAAGCCCTGCATCAGCGTCTTCACGTTCTCGTGCAGGAAGGTGTGGTAGGTGATCTCGTGAGACCAGTGCGCGAGCTCGGCGTTCGTCGGCAGCTCGCCGTGGATCAGCAGGTACGCGGTCTCGAGGTACGTGCTCTTCTCCGCGAGCTGCTCGATCGGATAGCCGCGGTAGCGCAGGATCCCCACGTCGCCGTCGATGAACGTGATCTCGCTGCGCACGGACGCGGTGTTCAGGAACGCCGGGTCGTAGCTCATCAGGCCGGCTTCCTTGAGGGCGGTCGCGCGGATCGACTCGTGCTCGATCGGCGCCTCGAACGTCTTGCCGCTGCGGTTGTCGGTGATGGTCAGCGTCTCGGGCACGGCTCCCTCCTTCTCGGGCTGATTGGCGGATCTTTCCCCCGCGCGCTCGGACGGGAATCCGTGCTGCCACCGGATTCGACTGCGGCGAACTACGGAAGCTGGGCGGGAATCTCGGCCTGTGCGCCGCCGCGGAAGCGGCGGGCGGTGGCCGACAGGAACGGCGGCGTCAGCCCCGGCGGCAGGTCGACCGTCGCCAGCAGCTCCCCGGCCTTCTCCTCGTCGCCGAGCGCGCCCAGAACGGAACGATCGCCGCTACCAAGCGGGAGGCGGCGAGGCTAGTACGTGCGCTCGGCCGGCTGCCACCTGGTGATCGTGACCGGCTTCCAGCCGAGCTCGGGGCCGCCGTCGCGCCAGCGGACGACCGAGTGCCTGAGGAAGTTCTCGTCGTCGCGGTCGGGGTAGTCCTGCGGCCGCGAGTGCGCGCCGCGGCTCTCCTTGCGCGCGACACCGGCCTCGAGCATGCAGGCGGCGAGGTCGAGCAGCGAGCCGAGCTCGAGCGCCTGGGTGAGGTCGTTGTTGAAGACGCGCCCCTTGTCCTCGACGAGCACGTTGCGGTAGCGCTCGCGCAGCCCGGCGATCACCTCCCGCTGCCGGAGCATCCGCTCCTCGTCGCGGAAGAGGCCGAAGTTGCGATGCATCGACTCCGCGAGCTCGTTCCGGATCGACCACGGCCTCTCGCCCTCGCTGCGGCCGAGCAGCTCCTCGAGCTCGCGCTGGGCGTCCGCCTCGACGGAGGCCGGGACGTCGACCGTCGTGTGCTGCAGCGCCCAGTCGGCGGCCGCATGGCCCGAGCGGCGGCCGAAGGTGATCGTCTCCATGAGCGAGTTGCCGCCGAGGCGGTTGGCGCCGTGGACGGAGACGCAGGCGGCCTCGCCGGCGGCGTAGAGGCCCTCCAGCTCGGTGCGGCCGTCGACATCGGTGTCGACGCCGCCCATGTGGTAGTGGGCGCCCGGCCGCACGGGGATGGGCTCGTGGATCGGGTCGACGCCGAGGTACGTCAGCGAGACCTCGCGCGTCCCCGGCAAGCGCTCGTTGATCTTCTGCGCGCCGAGGTGGCGCAGGTCGAGCAGGACGCTGCCGTTCACGCCGCGGCCCTCGTCGATCTCGGTCTGCTCGGAGCGCGAGACGACGTCGCGGCTGGCGAGCTCCATCGCGTTCGGCGCGTAGCGGGCCATGAAGCGCTCGTTCTCGGAGTTGAGCAGCGTGCCGCCCTCGCCGCGGCAGCCCTCGGTGATCAGGATCCCGGTCGGGTAGAGGGTCGTCGGGTGGAACTGCATGAACTCGATGTCCTTCAGCGGCACCCCCGCGTGGATCGCCATCGCGGAGCCGTCGCCGGTGCACGCCCACGCGTTCGTCGTGCCCGCGTACAGCCGCCCCGAGCCGCCCGTCGCGAGGATGACGGTCTTCGCGCCGACCGAGTGCAGCCCGCCGTTGACCAGGTCCCAGGCGATCACGCCCTGGCAGCGGCCGTCGTCCACCACCAGCTTCCACGCGTAGAACTCCTCGTAGACCCTGAGCTCGCGCTTGAGCAGCTGCTCGTAGCAGACGTGCAGCAGCACGTGGCCGGTGATGTCGGCGGCGTAGATCGCGCGCGGGCTCGCGGCGGCGCCGAAGGGCCGCTGCGCGATCCGGCCGTTGTCGTCGCGCGAGAAGATGCAGCCCCAGCGCTCCAGCTCGTAGATGTCCGAGGGCGCCTCGGCAGTGAAGACCTCGATCGCGTCCTGGTCGCCGAGGTAGTCCGAGCCCTTGATCGTGTCGAAGGCGTGCGACTCGGGCGTGTCCTCGGCCGCGTTCCCGAGCGCGGCGTTGATGCCGCCCTCGGCGGCGCCGGAGTGGCTGCGGGTCGGGTGCAGCTTGGAGAGCAGCGCCACGTCGGCGCCGGCGTCGTGGGCGG
This sequence comes from Gaiellaceae bacterium, assembly GCA_035455445.1. Taxonomy (GTDB): domain Bacteria; phylum Actinomycetota; class Thermoleophilia; order Gaiellales; family Gaiellaceae; genus AC-32. The sequence goes on from DATIFC010000109.1 coordinate 13,202, forward strand.
CGATCGCCGCCCGCATCCCCGCGAGACCGGCCCCGAGGACGAGCACGTCGTGCTTGGCGATCACCCCGCGAAGACTACTGAGACGCCAGCGCCACGATCGCGTAGGTGAGGCCGAAGCCGGACAGCGTCAGCGCGATCCGCAGCGGCGAGGTCCGCTCGTGCGCCGCGGGCAGCAGGTCCGACGCGCCCACGTAGAGGAAGAAGCCGGCGTAGACGGCCAGCATGTACGCCAGGCTCGCATCAGAGACCGAGACCAGCGTCCCCACGATCGCCCCGAAGAAGGGCGCGGACGCGTCGGCCGCCAGCCAGCGGAGGGCCTGGCGCCGCTCGCCGCGCTGCCGCAGGACGAAGGTGACCGTGTTCAGCCCGTCGGCGAAGTCGTGACTGATCACCGCCACGAACACGAGCACGCCGGTCAGCGTGTCGACGCCGAACGCGATGCCGATCCCGAGGCCGTCGACGAAGCTGTGTACCGAGAGTGCCGCGGCCCCGAGCGCGCCCACGCGGCGATGCGCCCGCGCGTGCTCCGGGTCGTCGCGGTGGTGCAGCACGAGCGCCCGCTGGAAGAAGAAGAACGTGAGGAACCCGGCCGCGACGAGCGTCGTCACCCGCCGCGGGTCGTCGATCCCCGCGATCGCCTGGGGGAGCACGTCGAAGAGCGCCACCCCGACCACCACTCCGCCGCTCAGCGCCAGCACCGTCTCGAGGTGGCGCTGCAGCCGCAGCGCGGTCAGCCCGCCGGCCAGCGTCGAGAGCACCGTCAAGAGCGAGAGCGGGATGGCGATCCAGCTCACGCGCAGCGCTCGCAGACGCCGTACAGGTCGGCGTCGTGCCGCTGGACGACGAACCCGTGGCGCCTGCGCACCTCCGTGACCGGAGGCGCGGCGCAGAGGTCCGTCTCCTCGACCGAGCCGCACGAGACGCAGACCAGATGGTGGTGATGGCCCGGCTCGCACGCGATGAAGCGGCCGCGGTCGAGGCGGCGCACGCGCTGGTCCGACTCGAGCAGGGCGAGGGTGCGGTAGACGGTCGCGAGGCTCACGGGCGCGGAGGCGTGCGCGTCGCTCCAGAGCTCCTCGGCGGTGAAGGCACGGTGCCGCGACGCGACGAGCTCGGCGAGCAGGCGGCGCTGACGCGTGTTCCTCCTGGGCACTCCTCGAGCTTACTGCAAACGCTTCTCATTCTCAAAAGTCGAGCCTTCTCGCAGCGCGCCTGGCCCTGTGCAACCATCAGCCGCGTGCGTCGGCTCCCTCCCGGGCTGCTCGTGGTCGCGTTCGTGCTCGCGGCCGCGCCGGCCGGGCGCGCCGGGATCGCCGAGATCCGCGACGCCCAGGGCCACCTCGTCGCGGCGGCCCGGCAGGGATCCTTCGCGTCCATGCAGGACGGCGGCTGGACGCTCCGCTTCGACGCCTCCTCGCGCAGCGCGCGCGGCGTCTCGCTGCGCGGCGTCTCGATCGCCGGCGGCCTCGTGTACGCCGAACGCATCTTCGTGCCCGCGCACGGGCTCGCCGGCGCCGTCGTGCGCGGCCTGGCAGTCGACGGCAAGGCCGTCGCGGCCCGGCCGAACACGCTCGTGCCCCTCGGGCCCGGGAGCTACCTCGTCGTGCTGCAGGAGGCGGTGGTGCCCGGCGAGGGCAGCGGCGTCGTGGGGCTGCGCGTGGTCGCCGGCGACGCGTCGCTCGGCGTCGACCCCGGAACGCAGCTGCTCGTCGGGCTCGCGCGCGCCGCGCTGCCGCCGCAGCCGCACCACCGCAGCGCGCGCCTCTCCTGGCTCGCGCTCGGCGTGAGCGGCCACGGCGCCGATACCGGCGGCGCCGACCTCACGCTTCCGGGGCAACAGCTCCTCGGCCTGCCCACCGGCGGGACGACCGGCGCGAAGGCCGTGCAGATCGCGCTGCGGTACCTGGGGATCCCGTACGTGTGGGGCGGCGCCGACCCGCTGACCGGCTTCGACTGCTCCGGCCTGACGATGTACGTCTACGCGCAGCTCGGGATCCACCTGACGCACTACACTGGCTCGCAGTTCTACGAGGGCGCGCGGGTGCCGCCCTGGGCGCTGCAGCCGGGCGATCTCGTCTTCTTCGAGCCGAGCTCGCGGGGGCCCCAGCACGAGGGCATGTACATCGGCGGCGGGAAGTTCATCCAGGCGCCGCACACCGGCGACGTGGTGAAGATCTCGTCGCTCTCGGAGCCCGGCTACGCCTTCGGCTTCGTCGGCGCCGTCCGGCCGTTCGGAACCTGATGGCGGCGGCAACGCGCGGCACCGTCGTGCGAGCGGGCGCACTCTGGCACCATGAGAGCGTGAGGACGCCGTTCATCTGGATTCCGGCGAGCGCCGTGCTCGTCCAGGAGCACCTCGAGCGGCTGCTGCTGGACGGCGGCGACCTCGGCTCGCTGCTGGCGGCCGAGCCCGCCCTCCTCGCCGGGCTCGTGCTGCAGGTGCCGTGCGGGCTGATCGCGCTCTGGCTCGTGCGGGCGCTCCTGCGCGCCGCAGACGAGCTCGGGCTCGCGCTCGCGCGGCGACCGGCGGACGTCGTCCGCCTCACGCGCGCGGACCCCGTCTTCTCCTTCGCCCCCTGGCGCCTGCGGCCCGCCGCACTCGCGTCGCGCCACGCGGGCCGCGCTCCTCCGCTCCCCGCTTGACGGGGGCAGCCGCGCCCGCGGCTGCGGACGGCGAACGAAGGAGGACAGTTTCCGTTGCACCAGCAGACTCAGAGCCACAACTCGCGGACCGACCTCGACGTGCTCGCGACGGCGCTCGCGGAGCGTCTCCAGCTCTCGAACGCCTCGCCGTGGATGAACACCGCGGAGGCGGCCGGGTACATGCGCGTCTCGATCCGCTGGCTGCGCCAGCACCTGCACCAGATCCCGCACAGCAAGGTCGAGGGCCGGCTGTTCTTCAGCCGCAACGAGCTCGACGCCTGGCTCGCGAAGAACCGGCGCACCTGAAGACGACGAGGTGCCGCCCCGGCGCGAGGCCGGGGCGGCACCCCCGAGAGAACGGCTACCGCCGCGGGAGCGTCAGCGCCCAGGCGCCGCGACCGTGCGTCGCGGCATAGAGCACGTTCGCCGACTGCGAGAGCGTCAGCCCGTTGACCGTCGCCCTCGGCAGGCCCGAGCCAGCGGTCTCCCAGTGGCTCGCGCCGCGCGGGAGCCGCAGGACGCCGAAGTCCGTCCCGGCGTCGCCGGTCGCGCCGAAGTAGGCGATCCCGGTCACCGGCTGGTCGCCGATGTCGCGGGCCGGGCGCGGTAGTGGGCGCGGCCGCCGAGCTCGGCGCGCACTCGCTCGGCGCCCGGGGCGCGCTCGTGGGCCACCACGCCCGCGTCGGGGCCGGGGCGGTGCTGAACCCTGGCGCCAACGTCGGCGGGAACAGCGAGATCCGCGACGGGGCCGCTGTCGGCATGAGCGCCGTGGTCGTCAACGGGGTGACCGTGGGCGCGGGAGCGGTCGTGGCCGCGGGGGCCGTCGTCCTCCGCGAGGTCGAGCCCGCGACACGCGTCCAGGGCGTGCCGGCACGCGTGTTCACGCGCGCGTGAGCCCGGGTCTGCGCCGGCGCCTGGCCCATGCCCTCGACCGGCGCTTCGAGGCGCTGCACCACCGGGTCGAGGGCGTGGCGAACGACGTCGCGGGCCTCCGCGAGGAGGTCGCGCGGGCACAGGCCGACGTCGCGAGGCTCGCGCGGCGGCTCGACGACGAGATCTCGCCGACGCTGCGGATCCTGGCCGGCCGCGACGCCGAGAACCGGCGGCTGCTCGCGGAGGCGCGGTCCGACCCGGAGTACGAGCTCGCCTTCACCGCGCCAAACCCGCTGGTGACCGTCGTCCTGCCGACCTACCGGCGCCCCGGCCTGCTGCGCACGCGCTCGTTGCCGGCGGCGCTCGCACAGAAGCACGAGCGGCTCGAGGTGCTGGTGATCGGCGACGGGCCCGACCCCGAGGCCGAGCAGGTCGTCCGCGAGCTCGACGAGGGATCGGGTGCGGTGGACGAGCCTGCCGCAGCGCCACGTCTACCCGGACGCGCAGCGCCACTGGCTCGCGAGCTCGACGCTGGCGCGGAACGAGGGCTACCGGCTGGCGCGCGGCGGCTGGCTGTTCGACTTCGACGACGACGACTCGACGCGATCGCGCTCCTGCTCGAGGCGGCGCGCGAGCGGCGCGCCGAGGCGGTTCAGGGCGTGATCCGGGAGCAGCGCCCCGACGGCTCGACCCGCGACGAGGCGGCGGCGCTGCCCAACCGGCTGCCGCTGAAGGGCGCGCTCGTGCACGCGCACCTGCGCTTCTTCGAGCGCGAGCATGTCGCGTCGGCGCTGGGCATCGCGGGCGACCGGTTCCGAGGCGAGCGGATGCTGCGCGCAGGCGTGCGGATCGAGCTGGTCGAGCGCGTCACCTACGACTACTACCCGGTCGGGCCTCTGGCAGCCGCAAACGTGAGCCGCCGCACCTCGACGGCCTGGCTGTCGACGAGCTGCGGCGTGATGCAGCCGCCCACCGCGTAGAGGCGCCCGCCCAGGGCGAAGAGCGCGAGCGCGTGGCGCGGGACGCGCGGCGAGGGCCCCTGCCGCCAGCGGCCGGAGCGCGCGTCGTAGACCTGGTAGGTGTGCTCCCAGACCGCGTGGATCTCGTCGCCCGCGGCGGTCGCCCCGAGGAGCTCCATCGGCCTCGGCAGCGTCGGTCCCGGTCGCCAGCGGTCGCGCCGCGGGTCGTAGATCCAGACCTCGCGCAGGACGCGGGCGCCGCGGCGGCCGCCGATCGCCCAGATCTCGCCCCGGAAGGCGACGGCGCCGAAGGCGTGCGTCGGTTGCGGAAGCGGTGCGAGCCTGCGCCAGCCGCCACGGCCTGGCCGGTACGCGAAGACCGTGCGCCGCTCTCGCCCGCCCTCGTAGCCGCCGAGGACGTAGAGCCGGCCGCGCAGCGCGACGGTCGCCTGGTTGAAGAGCGGCGCCGGCAGCGGCGGCCCCTCGCTCCAGCGCCGGTCGCGGACGTCGTAGACCTCGACGCGGCGCGTAGGGCCCGAGCCCGTCTGGCCGCCGGTGACGTAGATCCGGCCCCCGAGCCCGGCCGCGCTCGCGGCGCGGAGCGGCTGCGGCAGCGGCTCGAGCGTCGCCCAGCGGTTGCGCCCGGGGTCGAAGCGCTGCACGAGCGCGAGCCTGCGGCCGCTGTTGCCGACCATGCCGCCCGCGACGTAGATGCGCCCGCCGAGCGCCGCCGCGGCCGAGTAGCTGCGCCGCTGCGACATCGACTGCGCGAAGGTCCACCCGGGCTCCGCGGCTCGCGGGCGCGCGGACGCGCCGCAGCCGGCGAGCACGAGCGCGGCGGCGGCCAGGGCCGCCGCGCGCATCAGAACCCCTCGGCCAGCGCGTGCTTGAGACGGCGGCGCTCCGCCTTCCGCTCGCGCTGCCGCCGGGGATCGGCGACGGGGACGGCAGTGAGGAGCGCCTTCGTGTACTCGTTCTCCGGGGAGGCATAGACCCGCTCTGCCGGCCCGATCTCGACGAGCTTCCCCTGGTTCATCACGGCGATCGTGTCGCTCATCGCCCGCACCACGGCGAGGTCGTGCGCGATGAACAGGTACGTCAGCCCGAAGTCGCGCTGCAGGTCGCGCAGCAGGTTGAGGATCTGCGCCTGGATCGAGACGTCGAGCGCGGAGACCGGCTCGTCGCAGACGATCAGCTTCGGGTTCAGCGCGAGCGCGCGGGCGATCCCGATGCGCTGGCGCTGGCCCCCGCTGAACTCGTGCGGGTAGCGGTTGGTGAAGGTCGGGTCGAAGCCGACCACGTCCAGCAGCCGGCGCACGCTGTCCCGGCGGCTCTTCCTGGTGCCGATGCCGTGCACCTCGAGCGGCTCCGAGACGATGTCGCCGACCGTCATGCGCGGGTTCAGCGACGAGTACGGATCCTGGAAGACGATCTGCATCTGGCGCCGCATCCTCCGCAGCGCCTCGCCCTTCAGCTCGGTGAGCTCGCTGCCCTCGAAGCGGACCGAGCCCGCCGTGGGCTGCAGCAGCTGCAGCACGCAGTAGCCCGTCGTGGACTTGCCCGAGCCGGACTCGCCGACGAGGCCGAGCGTCGTTCCCTCCTCGATCGAGAAGGAGACGCCGTCGACCGCCTTCACGTGGCCGACCGTGCGGTCGATCAGGAAGCCGCTCCGCACCGGGAAGTGCTTCTCGAGCCCCTCGACGACGAGCAGCGGCACCTTCTCCCTGCCCTTCGTGTTCATACCGCCACCGCCGCCCGCTCGCTGGCCGGGTGCGCCGAGCGCACCCAGTGGCCAGGCCGCAGCTCCCGCAGCTCGGGCTGCTCGACCGTGCAGTAGTCGCCGAGGTGCGCGTACGGGCAGCGCGGCGCGAACCGGCAGGCCGGCGGTGGGTCGAGCAGGTCCGGCGGCCGGCCGGGGATCGAGGAGAGCCGCGCCTCACGGCCTCCCGCTCCCTCGAGGCTCGGCAGGGCGCCGAGCAGGGCCTCGGTGTACGGGTGCTCCGGGTGGTCGAAGAGCTCGAGCGTGGCGGCCTGCTCGACGACCTGGCCCGCGTACATGACGACCACGTCGTCGGCGGCCTCGGCCACGACGCCCATGTCGTGCGTGATCAGGATCATCGCCATCTGGTGCTCCTCGCGGAGCTCCTCCAGCAGGTCGAGGATCCCGGCCTGGACGGTCACGTCGAGCGCCGTCGTCGGCTCGTCCGCGATCAGCAGCTTCGGGTTGCACGAGAGCGCGATCGCCACCATCACGCGCTGCCGCATCCCGCCCGAGTAGCGGTGCGGGTAGTCGCCCAGGCGAGTCTTGGCGTTCGGGATCCGCACCTCCTCGAGCAGCTCGACCGCGCGGCGCTTGGCCTCCTGCGACGACATGCCGAGGTGGCGGCGGAGGGCCTCGGTGATCTGGGTCCCGATCGTCAGGGTCGGGTTCAGCGACGTCATCGGGTCCTGGAAGATCATCGCGATCTCGTGACCGCGGATGTTCTCGAGCTCCCGCTCGCGCAGCGTCGTCAGGTCCTTGCCCTCGAAGACGATCGAGCCCGAGACGATGCGCGCCGGCGGCTTCGGGATCAGGCCCATGATCGAGAGCGCGGTGACGGACTTGCCGCAGCCGGACTCGCCGACGATGCCGAGCGTCCTGCCGGGCTCGACCTCGAACGAGACGCCGTCCACGGCCCGGACGTCGCCCTCGCGCGTCGCGAAGTAGGTGCGCAGGTCGGTGACCTCGAGGAGCGGCATGCGCCTAGGTCTCCCTCGTCCGCGGGTCGAGCGCGTCGCGCAGGCCGTCCGCGATGAAGAAGGCGCAGAGGATCAGCCAGGCGATCAGGACGCTCGGGATCAGGATCATCGACGGGTGCGCGAGGTAGACGTCGCGGCCGTCCTGGGCGAGCGAGCCCCAGGAGGCCTTCGGCGGGTTGATGCCGAGGCCGATGAACGAGAGGAACGCCTCGCCGAGGATCACGCCCGGCAGCTCCAGGAAGACGAACACGATCAGCACGCCGAGCGTGTTCGGGAGGAGGTGGCGCCCGAGGATCCGGTACCAGCGCGCGCCGACCGCGCGCGCCGCGCGCACGTAGTCGTTCTCCTTCAGGCTGATGATCTGGCCGCGGACGACGCGGGCGGCGGTGAACCAGCTCGCGATCGTCAGCGCGATCACCATCACCCAGAAGTTCACGGTCTGGAAGAGCTGGGTGACGATGATCGCGAACGGCAGGTACGGCAGGCCGTAGAGCGCGTCGAGGAAGCGCATCATCGCGTTGTCGAGCTTCCCGCCGATGAAGCCCGAGATCGAGCCGTAGACGACGCCGATGCCCATGATCGCGATCGTGGCGGCGAAGCCGATCCCGATCGAGATCCGGCCGCCGAGGGCCGCGCGCGTGAACAGGTCGCGGCCGTACTGGTCGGTGCCGAACGGGTGGGCCAGGCTCGGCCCCAGGTACGCGTCCGAGAAGTTGACCTCGTACGGGTCGTAGGGCGAGAAGATCGGCACGAAGATCACGTAGGCGAGCAGCACGAGGAAGAGCACCGCCGCGATCACCGCCGCTCGGTTCGCGCGGTACCGGTACCACGCGTCGCGCCAGAGGCTGGTCTGCCGGACCGGCGCGCCGGCGGCCGCCACCCCGGGCGCGCCGGCCTCGGCGACGACGGCGCGCTCGCGGAGCTCCTCCTGCTGCGGGTTGACGGCCACTACGTCCTCGCCTCGCGGGTGCGCGGGTCGAGGAACCCGTAGAGGATGTCCACGACCAGGTTTCCGAAGATGACGATGACCGCGTAGAGGATCGTCAGGCCCATCGTCACCGAGTAGTCGCGGGCGCTGACCGAGTTCACGTAGTAGCGGCCGATGCCCGGGATCGCGAAGATCGTCTCGATGATGAAAGACCCCGTGATCACGGCGCCGAGCAGCGGGCCGGCCGCGGTCACCACGGGGATCAGCGAGTTGCGCAGCACGTGCAGGCCGACGACGCGCTGCGGGCGGAGGCCCTTCGCCTTCGCCGTGCGGACGTAGTCCTGCTGCAGCGTCTCCAGCATCGTGCCGCGCACGAGGCGGGCGAAGTACGCCATCGGGAAGAAGCCGAGCGCGATCGAGGGCAGGATCTTCGACTGCCAGGTGTCCCAGCCACTCGTCGGCACGCCGACGTCCCACTTGACGGCGAAGTAGTAGATGAGCAGCGTCGCGACGAGGAAGCTCGGCACGGCGAAGCCGACGTTCGCGATCAGCATCGCCCCGTAGTCCGCCGGCTTGTTCGCGCGTAAGGCGGCGATCATCCCCAGCGGGATCCCGACGACGATCGCGAACAGGAAGGCGTACGCGCCGAGCTCGAGCGACACCGGGAAGTGGGAGCGGACGATGTCGTTCACGCTCTGGTTGCGCAGCACGAGCGACGGCCCGAGGTCGAGCGTGAAGACACCCTTGACGTAGTCGGCGTACTGGACGTACCACGGGTCGTCGAGGTGGAACTTCCGGTTCAGGTTTGCCTGGATCGAGGCCGGCACCGCCCGCTCCGTCTTGCGGAACGGGTTCCCCTTGATCTGCCGCATCATCAGGAAGGTGAACAGGATCACGAGCAGCAGCACCGGAATCGTCCAGAGGAGCCGCCTGATCACGAACTTCGTCATTGCCTCGTCCCCCCGCCGCGCAGGCCGGTCACGGGGACGGCGACCCCAGGGCCGCCGTCCCCCGCGACGTCCCTAGCCGTTGACGACCTTCACCTTGCTCAGGTCGAACTGGTCGAGCAGGTTGATGTTGAAGCTGTCCTTCACGGACGGCGCTTCCTGGGTCACGTACGTGTACCAGTAGATCGGGATGATCGGGAAGTCGCCGTTCGGGCCCGTGAGCATGTCCTCGGCCTGGGCGTACACCTTCTGCCGCTCGCCGTTGTCCTTCGTCGCGCGCGCCTTGGCGATCAGCGCGTCGTACTTCGGGTTGCAGTAGTTGGTGTTGTTGTTCCCCGACTTGCACGTCCACAGCTCGAGGAAGTTGATGTCGTCGACGTAGTCGCCGATCCAGCCGAGCCGGTAGGCGTCGACCGACTTGTTCGGAGGCGGGCCGAGGAACTCGAGGAACTGGGCCCACTCCATCTGCTTCAGCGTCACGTCGATGCCGAGCTTCTTCCACGCGGCCTGGATCGCGATCGCGATCTCCTTGTGGCCGGGGGCGTCGTTCACGAAGAGGTTGATGTGCTTCTTCGCGTTCGGCGTCTTCGCGAGGAGCTCCTTGGCCTTCGCCATGTCGGCCGTCGGCTCCAGGTAGGTGTTGTCGATCGTCGAGAAGCCCGGGATGCCCTTCGGCGAGAACCCCGTTGCGGGCACCTGGTCGGCCTGGGCGATGTTGTCGATGATCTCCTTGCGGTCGATTGCGAACGCCAGCGCCTTGCGCTCGCCGAGCGGGACGTTCTTGACGTTCAGGCCGTAGTAGTAGGTGCCGAGGGCCGGGTAGTTCTGGTAGGTGTCCTCGGTCTTCAGGCGCGGGAGGTCGGCGGGCGGGATGCCCGTCGTGTTGACGTCGACCTCGCCGGCCGAGAACGCCTGGACCGCCGTCGTCCCGTCCGTGATGATCTTGCCGTCGACGCGGGTGAGCTTCACGTCCTTCGCGTCACGCCAGCCGTTCCACTTCGCGAGGTCGATCTCCGCGTCGTGCTTCCAGACGGCGAGCTTGAAGGGGCCGTTGGTGACGATGTGGCCCGGCTGGGTCCACTTCTCGCCCCACTTCTCGACCGCCGAGCGGTTCACGGCCAGGAACGAGTGGTGCGCGACCTGCTGGATGAACCACGGCTGGGGCGAGACCAGTTGCACCTTCAGCGTGTACTTGTCCGGCGCCGAGATGCCGACCTTCGCCTTGAGCGCGTTGCAGTCGCTCTTCTTCGGGTCGCAGGAGTTGTAGTCGGAGGCGCCCTTGATGCCGAAGAACTGGTACGCGTAGTCGGCGCCGAGCTCCGGCGAGATCGTGCGCAGCCACGAGTAGACGAAGTCGTTCGCCGTCACGGGCTGGCCGTTCGTCCACTTGCCGTCGTGCCGCAGGTGGAAGGTGACGTTGGCGCCGTTCACGTCCCAGCTCTCGGCGAGGTTCGGGACCGGCTTCAGCGTCTTCGGATCCAGCTTGACGAGCGGATCCATGATGTTCAGCAGCACGTTCGACGACGTGGTGTCGGTCGCGAGGCCGGGGTCGAGCGACGGCGGCTCCGCGCCCCACGCCAGGGTGATCGTCTGGTCGGCGGCCAGCTTCCCGCTCCCCGCCGAACCGGTGTTGTTGTCGCTCGAGCTCCCGCCGCCGCAACCGGCAGCGACGAGCGCCGCCACGGCGACGAGAAGGGCGAGCGCGAATGGTGTTCGTGTTCGCATGCTTCTCATTCCCCTCCTCGGGTCGGCCGGCTGGGCACCGGCCGGGTTGTTCAGGCACTGATACCCAGACGCGTCCGGGTCTCGACTGCGGAAAACCCCCATTAACGACCGGAACGCCCTGTATTTGAACTTTCCTTACAAGGTGGCGAAACAGGGCCTAGTGGGCACCATGGACGCATGTCCCTCTTCTGGCGCGTCTTCGGCACCAACGCGGCCGTGATCGTCGGCGCGGCCGTGGCGCTCGCCGCGACGCCGGGGCACGTGCGCTTCCCGCGAGGCGCGCTGGAGGCCGCGATCGGGCTGCTGGTACTGGGGATCGTGCTCTCGCTGAACCTCGTCCTGCTGCGGCCGCTGTTCGAGCCGCTGCGGCGGCTCGCGGGGCTGATGCGCCAGATCGACCTGCTCCGCCCCGGCCAGCGGCTGCGGGTCGCCGGCAAGGGCGAGATCGCGCTGCTCGGCTCGACCTTCAACGAGATGCTCGCGCGCCTCGAGGCGCAGCGGCAGGAGTCGGTGACGCTGACGCTGACCGCGCAGGAGCAGGAGCGGCGGCGGATCGCGCGCAACCTGCACGACGAGATCGGCCAGAACCTGACCGCGGTGCTGCTGCAGCTCGACCGGCTGGGCAAGCGAGTCAGTCCCGACCTGCGCGACGAGTTCGAGGAGACGGTCGAGTTCGTGCGCTCGAGCCTCGACGAGGTGCGCCGCGTCGCCCGCGAGCTGCGCCCGGGCGTGCTCGAGGACCTCGGCCTCGCGAACGCGCTCCGCGAGCTGTGCACGGTGTTCTCCGCCCGCGCGGGGCTGCGGGTCGAGCGGCTGATCGCTCCGGTGCTCCCGCCGCTCGGCCCGGAGGCCGAGCTCGTGATCTACCGCGTCGCGCAGGAGAGCCTGACGAACGCCGCCCGCCACTCGGGCGCGACACGGGTCGAGCTGCGGCTCGACCGCGTCCCCGGGGGGGTCGTGCTCCGTGTCGCCGACAACGGGCGCGGCCTCGAGCAGGGCGTCGCGGCGGCGAGCGTCGGCGGCCTGCGCGGGATGCGGGAGTGGGCGCTGCTCGTCGGCGGCGAGCTCGACGTCTCCTCACGGGCACAGGGCGGCGTGCAGGTACGGCTCCGCGTCCAGGCGCTCGAGCCGGCGGAGGAGGCGGCGGCATGACGCGCATCCTGCTCGCTGACGACCACGCCATGGTCCGCCGCGGCCTGCGGCTGGTGCTCGACTCCGAGCCCGACCTGGAGGTGGTCGCGGAGGCCGGCGACGGCGCCGAGGCGGTCGACCGTGCCCTCGCTGAGCCCGTCGAGCTGGCCGTCCTCGACGTGACGATGCCGCGGCTGACCGGAATCCAGGCCGCGGGCGAGCTCGCCCGCCGCAGGCCGGAGCTGAAGACGCTGATCCTCTCGATGCACGACAACGAGCAGTACTTCTTCGAGGCGCTGAAGGCGGGCGCCGCAGGCTACGTGCTGAAGGCGTCGGCCGACCGCGACCTCGTCGAGGCCTGCCGGGCGGCGATGCGCGGCGAGCCGTTCCTCTACCCGGGCGCGGTGACCGCGCTGATCCGCGACTTCCTCGCGCGCGAGGACACCGACGGCGAGCTCGAGCCGCTCACCCCGCGCGAGCTCGAGATCCTGAAGCTGATCGCCGAGGCGCACTCGACCAAGGAGATCGCGGACATCCTCGTGATCAGCCCCAAGACCGTCGAGCGCCACCGCGCCAACATCCTGGGCAAGCTCGGCATGCGCGACCGCGTCGAGCTGACGCGCTACGCGATCCGCCGCGGGCTGATCGAGCCCTAGGAGGGCTCGGCGGCTCAGCGCCGCCGCAGGAGGCCGGCCGCCTTCTCGGCGACCATCACCGTCGGCCAGTTCGTGTGTCCGCGCGGGAGGCGCGGGATCACGGAGGCGTCGGCGACGCGCAGGCCCGCGACGCCGCGCACGCGCAGCTCGGGGTCGACGACCGTGCCGAGCGCGCAGGTGCCGACCGGGTGGTAGAGCGTGTGCGCCTTCGCGCGCATCACCTCGACGAGCTGCTCGTCGGACTGCGCGTCCGCGCCCGGCAGGAGCTCGGCGCGCACGTGCGGCGCCAGCGCCCGGGTGGCGAGCAGCCTGCGGGCGAGCCGCACCCCGTCGAGGAGCACGCGCACGTCCTCCTTCGCCGTGAGGTACGCGGGGTCGATCGCCGGCGGCTCGAGGGGATCGCCCGACCGCAGCCCGACGCTGCCGGTGCTGGCAGGCTGCAGCGGCATCGTCCCGATCGTGAGCCCGTGCTCGGAGGGCGGCTGGAGGCCCTCGTCGTCGAAGAGCACCGGCGCGAAGACGAGCTCCAGGTCGGGCGCCGGCAGCTCCGGCCGCGTGCGGACGAGGGCGACGGCCTCGGCGACGTTCGAGGTCAGCGGCCCGCGCCGCAGGAGCAGGTAGCGCAGCACGCTCGCGGGCGACTCGGCCGCGTAGAGGGTGCGCGTGCTGGTGGACGAGGCGAGCACGCCGCCGACCACGTGGTCCCGCAGGTTCTCGCCGACCCCGGGCGGGTCGATTCCGGAGAGCAGCAGCAAGTGCGGCGAGCCGATCGCTCCCGCGCAGAGGACGACCTCTCGCCGGGCGCGCAGCTCGCGCGAGCGGCCGTCGCGGAGGCAGGCGACGCCCGCGGCGCGGTCGCCGTCGAGCAGGATCCCCGTGGCGTGCGCGCCGGTGAGGACGGTGAGGTTCGGCCGCCGCCGCGCGGGCGCGAGGTAGCTGTCGGCGACGCTCCAGCGGCGGCCGCGGCGCTGGTTGACCGTGACCAGCCCGACCCCCTCCGGCTCGGGCGCGTTCAGGTCCGGCGAGCGCGTGATCCCGGCCTCGACCGCCGCCTCGACGAAGGCGGCCGTGAGGGGATTCGGGTCGCGGAGCGGGGCGAGGGCGAACCCTCCGGCGGCGCTGCGCTCGAAGTACGGCTCGACGTCCGCCCACGACCAGCCGGGCACGCCCCAGCCGTCGTAGTCGGCGCGGTGCCCGCGGAGGGCGATCTGCGCGTTGATCGACGCCGACCCGCCGACCACCTTGCCGCGCGGGAACACGATCTTGCGGCCGTCGAGCCGCGGCTGCGGCACCGTGGAGTAGCCCCAGTCGACCTCGCTGCGATAGAGCCGCGAGAACGCGGCCGGGATGCGGATCTCGCGCCTGCCGGCCTCGCCCCCGGCCTCGAGCAGGAGCACGCTCGCGCCCGGGTCCTCGCTCAACCGGGCAGCGAGCACGCACCCCGCCGAGCCGGCGCCGACGACGACGTAGTCCGCCTCCACGGCCCGGCTCAGGCCGCGTACGGCGGCCCGCTCATGTACTTGAAGCCGCTGTCGACCGCGAGCGTGACGACGACCGCCCCGGGCGGAAGCTCCTTTGCGAGGCGCAGCGCCGCGACCACGTTCGCCCCGGTCGAGGTGCCCGCGAAGACGCCCTCCTCCCGCGCGAGCCGCACCGTCATCTCCAGCGCCTCGCCGTCCTCGATCGCCCAGACCTCGTCGACGTTCGTCGCGTCCCAGAGCGGCGGCACGAACCCCGACCAGCCCTGCATCGCGAAGGAGCCGCTCGGGCCGCCGCCGATCGCGGCCGAGCCCGCGGGCTCGAGGCCGACGACGCGCACCTCCGGCTTGCGCTCCTTCAGCGCCGCCGCGACGCCGAGCAGCGAGCCGGCCGTGCCGATCCCCTGGCAGAACGCCGCCACCGCGCCTCCGGTCTGCTCCCAGACCTCCCGGCCCAGCCGCTCGCGGTGGCCGGCGACCGCGTACCCGTTGCGGAACTGGTCGGTCGCGTACGTGCCCGGCTCGCGGGCCAGCTCGGCGGCGCGCTCGACCATGTTCGCGATGTCCTGCGAGGTGACTCGGCCGCGCCCCTCGACCGCCGGCAGCAGCTCGACCTCGGCCCCGAGCGCGCGCGTGAGCTGGATCCGCTCCTCGCTGAAGCACTCGGAGATGACGATCCTCACGGGGTAGCCCTTCGCGCGGCAGACGAGCGCGAGCGCCGGGCCGGTGCTGCCGCCGGTGTACTCCACCACGGTCGTCCCAGGCTCGAGCAGCCCGTCGCGCTCGGCGCCCTCGATCATCGCGAGCGCCATCCGGTCCTTCATCGAGCCGCTCGGATTGCGGTACTCGAGCTTGACCCAGACCTCCGCGCCCTCCGGCGCGACGCGCTCGAGGCGCACCAGCGGCGTGTCGCCGATCGTCTCCAGGATCCCGGGCATCCGCGCCGAGCCTACAGGCGCGCTTTCAGCGCGAGGATCCTCCGGTACGAGGACTCGAGAGTCGAGCGGCCGATCCGGCCGCTCCGCGCCGCGCGCAGCAGCGAGGCGTAGACGCGCCGCGTGACCGCCTCCGAGCCTGTGACGAGGATCAGGTCCGTGCCCGCGTTCGCGGCCCCGATAGCGAGGCCGTTGGGCGCCGTCCCGCGCACGCGCGCGGCGCCGTCGAGCGAGTCGGTCGTCGAGACTCCGCGGAAGCCGAGCTCGCGGCGGAGCAGCGTCGTCGCAACCGCGCGCGACCAGCCGGCCGCGTTCACCGGGTCGTACGCGTCGTAGATCGCGTTCGAGAGCATCACCACGGGCACGCCATCGCGGATCGCGGATCGGTACGGCTCGAGCCCCGGCTCGAGCTTCGAGCGCGGTTGCCGGATCCGTACGAGGGCCCGGTCGGTGTCGCGGCGGGCGAAGCCGAGGCCGGGGAAGTGCTTCATCGCCGCGACCGCGCCGCCCTCGCGCAGGCCGAGGGCGAACGCGCCCGCGAGCCGCGCCGTCTCCTGCGCGTCGAACGACCAGGTGCGGCCCTGACGGTAGACGGCGGAGGTGCGGGAGGCGGGGACGTCGGCGACGGGGGCGAGGTCGACGTTCACGCCGAGCGCCCGCAGCGCAGCACCGGTGCGGCGGCCCTGCTCGCGCGCGCGTGAACCCATATGGACCGGCGCCAGCGTCGGGGGCGCCGACGGGACGGTCTTCACGCCTCCGCCCTCCTGGTCGACCGCGATCAGCAGCCTCGGCCGTCCGGCGGCGGCCGCCGCACCCTGCAGGGTGCTCGTGATCCGGCGCAGCTGCGCCTCGGAGCCGAAGTTGAAGCGGTGGACGATCACTCCGCCGACCTCGCCGCGGCGGACCCGCCGCAGCAGCGACGCGGACGGGCTCGTGCCGTTCATCGAGACGACGAGCTTCTGCCCGACCAGCTGCGCGAGCGCCGGACCGGCCGAGTCGCGCGCGGGTGCCGTCGCCGCGAGCGAGGCGACGAGCACCGCTGCGGCAGCGGCAGTCCGGGTTGAAGAGACCCTGTCCACGGAGACGGGCCGAGCTTGCCCGACGAGCCGGTTGCCCGGCAACCGCGAGCCTAGGCTGCTGCGAGCGCCGCGGAGCTCCGGCGCTCGAGCTCCACGCACAGGGCGGGAAGCCCGGCGCGCGAGGCCTCGAGCACGCGCCTGTGCAGCTGGAGGACGACCGCACCGTCCTCCGTGAGCCGCTCGGCGCTCCGGGCGAGCAGGCGGCGGTAGGGCTCGAGCCCGTCACCGGCGGCGAAGACGGCTCCATGCGGCTCGCCGGCGAGCTCGGGGTGCCTGCCCGCCTCACCGGCCGGAAGGTACGGGAGGTTCGCGACCACGAGGTCGACCGCGCCGGGGACGGCGTCCAGCAGGTCGCCGCGCCGCACTGTCACCCGGCCCGAGAGCCCGTGGCGCCGCACGTTGGCGCGCGCGAGCGCGACCGCGGCCCCGCTCGTGTCGGTCGCCCAGACCTCGGCCGTCGTGGCGCCCGCCGCGATCGCGATCGCGATCGCACCGGAGCCGGTGCCGACGTCGACGACACGCAGGGGCCGGCCGCCGATGCGGGCGAGCGCGGCCGCGACGAGCTGCTCGCTCGCCGGCCGGGCCGTCATCACCCGGCCCGGCGCGGCCAGGAGCGGGAGCCCGCAGAAGGTCGTGTGCGACACATGGGCATTCGTGTCGCGGGCGCGGCGAGTCTTACCTCGGCGCTAGAGCGCTTGCTCGCCGCCGAGCAGCGCGCGCAGGCTCTCGTGCTCCTCGCGGCAGGCAGGGCAGCCCGCCAGGTGCGCCCGCAGGCCCGGGACGGCCGCGTCGGCGTCGCCGCCGGCCACCTCCAGCTCGACGTACTCGTCGAGGCGCTCGAAGCACTCGTCGCAGCCGAGCTCCGGCCCGGCGGGCCCGAGCAGGCGCCCGAGGGCCTGCGTCGGATCGGGATGTTCGCTCATGCGTTCTCCTCTTCGGGCCGGACGTCCAGCGCCAGGCCTTCGCTCTCGAGCTGTCGGCGCAGCTTCCGCCGCGCGTCGTGCAGGGTCTTGTAGAGGGCCCCGCGCGTGGTGTTCAGCCGCTCCGCGAGGACGTCGATCGGGACGCCGTTCAGGGCGAGCGCCACCAGCACCCGCCGCTGGTGGTCGGTCAGGACCTCCTCGATCGAGCGCTGCACGCGTGCCAGCAGCTCGCTCTGCTCGGCCTGCTCGTCCGGCTCGAGCCCGCCGCTCGAGAACCTGCTCCAGCTCTCCGGCTCGAGCGGCACCTCGCGCCCCTGCCAGGCCCGGCGGCGGAGCTTCACGGCCGCCTCGAGCAGCGCGAACTTGTACACCCAGGTCGTGAAGCGGCTCGCGCCGCGGAAGTCGTCCAGGCGGGCGAGCACGCTCATCAGCGCGTCGTCGGCCGCCTCCAAGGCGATCGCGTCCAGCTCGTCGCCGCGCAGGTGCGGAAGCGCCGGCCGGCGCCGCGCCGCCTCGAAGCGAGCCGCCCGCAGCAGCAGCGCGTGCAGGCGCGCGACCGCCTCGTCCCGGACGGCGCCCTCCCCGCGCAGCGCCCGCAGCCACTCGCGCGACTCCTCGTCGAGGAGGCGGCGCGGCTGCTCGTGCTCGCGGGAGCTGAGGCCGGCGGCGGAGTCCATCTGCTCTTCGCGAGGGATTATCGCGGCCGACGGCCTCATGCCGGCCCCTCCCCGTCGAGCGGCGAGAGGATGCGGATCGCCAGCGCGGGCGGGCAGCCGCGCTCGACCAGCTCGATCAGCGCGTGCAGGTCGTAGCGGCGGTCGCTCGCGAGCAGTGAGGCCTGCTGGGGCTCGAAGCCGCTCCTGAGGAGCTGCTCGCGCCGCCAGTCGGCGATCTCGCGCCCGATTGCCTTCTGCTCGAGCCCGGTCTGCATGTCTCGTTAGTGCTCCTCGGGCGACGGTCCTTACGTGTCGTCCCGGGGCGGCCGCGGAGATCGGCCGCCTCGGGACCTGGGAGGTGCGCCTCAGCGGAACCGGCGCGGGAACTGCCTCACGATCCCGGCGCTGAGCTGGTCGGCCATTCCCAGCGCCTGGACGTGGATCTGGTCGTACGCGGCGACGTCCGCGGCCCAGTCGCCCTGCAGCCGCGCGACCGCCTCGTTCGCGGTGAGCCTCAGGTGCTCGTGGAGCATCGCCTTCATCTCGCCGAGCTTCCAGGCGCGAGGGTTCGCGCGGTGGAGGAAGGCCGCGATCCGGTCGGCGTTCGCCTCCCAGCGCGCCTGCGCCTCGGCGACCTTCGCCTGGTCACCCGCCTTGGCGGCCAGCACCAGGTCGGCGGCGATCAGGATGTGCTGCCGCAGCAACGCGGTCAGCTGCGCGCCGGCGGCCCGGCCGTAGAACGGCTTGATCGCACCGCCGATGTCCGTCTGGTTCTGCAGCAGCCGCCCGACCGTCGCCTGCGTGTCGGGCGAGCCGGTGGTGAGGCTGATGATCGCGAGCCGTGTCCAGGTGACGTGGTCCTCCCACAGCTTGCGCATGTCCATGCGCAGGGCGACCGCCTTCTCGCTCAGCAGCGCCGGGCGGTGGACGCTCGCCGTCATCGACATCGGCGCGTGCGGCCGGTTGCCGTGCGCCTGGGCCATGTTCATGCCGTTCGAGGCCGCGAGTGCGACCAGAGCGCTGAAGAAGGCGACGAGCGCCGTCAGCGCGAGGGGGATCGGGCGTGAAGCCCGCTGCGTGTTCATGTCAGGTTCCTTTCGCGTGGTGGAGGGTGAGGACGAGCCACGGCCGTCGCAGTCCCCGGAGGGCCAGGGCGAGGCCGACCGCCTCGACCGTCTTCGTGAAGACCGCGAGCGCGTCGACCTGCTCCCGCTCCGGGTGGAGGACGGGGACGCCCGTGGTGACGGCGAGCGCGTAGCTCGCGATCAGCCCGGCGAAGACCGCGGCGGCGGCGCCCAAGGCAACCGGCGACGGCCGCCGCGTGAGGACGATCGCGAGGACCGCCAGCAGCACCGTGGCGACGACGAACCCGAGCCCGGCTCCGGTGCCTTCCCGGAAGTGGTCCGGGACGAGCGCGCCGTGGATGCCGGCGCTGATCGCGCAGGCGAGGACGACCGCGTCGGTGCTGAGCTCGGCGAGCCTCACGAGACGATCACCGTCCCGTGCATGTCGTGGCTGTGCAGCGTGCAGACGTAGTGGTAGGTCCCGGGCCTGGCGAACGTGATCGAGACGCTGTCGCCGCGGCCGACCTTGTGATCCGGCTGTCCGTCGACCTTGACCGTGTGGGTGAAGTTGTCGTGGTTCGTCCAGGTGACCGTCTCGCCGGCCCTGACCTCGATCGTCTGCGGGTCGAAGCGGTAGCTCTTGGCCATCGAGACCTCGTTCGTCGCCACCGGCGTGCTCGAGCCCGTGCCGCCGCAGCCCGCGGCGAGCACCGTCGCGGCCAGCGCGGCGACGGCCGGGAGCAGGAGACGGCGGCGGCTCACGAGGACGTCACGCCGAGCGCGGGCCGGCGGACCGCCGAGTAGACGGCGCTCGCGAAGACGAGCACGAAGGCACCCAGGTCGAGCACCTCGGCGATCGTGTGCGCGAGCAGGAAGACCGTCCAGTCGAGGTGGTAGGTCAGGTACACGAGCTCTGCGGCCGCGAAGAGCGAGAACGCCGAGCCGACCAGCGGCAGCTCTCGCCTGAACGCGAGCCAGGCGAACCCGGCCCCGATCGCGAACGCGGTGATGTGCACGGCGAGGAAGAACCCCGTCGGCAGGTCGTTGATCCAGCTTCCGTAAGGCATCCGCTCCTCCTTGGTGGTGTCGGACACGTTGGTGCGCGCCGGCCCGCGGTCCTTACGTCTGGCGGCGAATCAGGCTTTCCCCGGATTCGGGGAAAGCCCCGGTCGACGACCATCGAGCTGGAGCGTGAGCGAGGTGATCGGAAGCGTTCCGACCCGGTACTGGCACCGCCTCGGCGACGGGCGCGTGCAGTGCGACCTGTGCCCGCGTGCCTGCCGGCTGCACGAGGGACAGCGCGGCTTCTGCGTCGTTCGCGCCTGCGAGGGCGGCGAGGTCGTGCTGACGAGCTACGGACGCTCGAGCGGGTTCTGCGTCGACCCGATCGAGAAGAAGCCGCTCAACCACTTCCTGCCCGGAAGCGCCGTCCTCTCGTTCGGCACGGCGGGCTGCAACCTCGCCTGCCGGTTCTGCCAGAACTGGGACATCTCGAAGTCGCGCGAGACCGACACGCTCGCGGATGTCGCCTCGCCCGACGCGATCGCCGCTGCGGCCGAGGCGCAGGGCTGCCGGAGCGTCGCCTTCACCTACAACGACCCGGTCATCTTCCTCGAGTACGCCGTCGACACCGCCGACGCGTGCCGCGCCCGGGGGATCAAGTCCGTCGCCGTCACCGCCGGCTACGTCCGCACCGAGCCCCGACGGGACTTCTTCGCGCGCATGGACGCGGCGAACATCGACCTGAAGGGGTTCACCGAGGCCTTCTACCGGCGGGTCTGCGGCGGCCATCTGCGGCCCGTGCTGGAGACGCTGGAGTACGTCGCGCGGGAGACGGGCGTCTGGCTCGAGCTCACCACCCTCGTCGTCCCGGGGCACAACGACTCCGACGAGGAGCTCGACGCGATGACGCGCTGGGTGGTCGCGCGCCTCGGGCCCGACGTGCCGATGCACTTCACGGCCTTTCACCCGGACTACCGGATGCTCGACGTCCCGCCGACGCCTCCCGAGACGCTCAGGCGGGCCCGGCGGATCGCCCTCGCGAACGGCGTCCGCTACGCGTACACGGGGAACGTCCTCGACCCCGATGGGCAGAGCACCAGCTGCCACGCGTGCGGGGCCCTGCTCGTCGAGCGCGACCGGTACCGGATCGGCGCCTACCGCCTCACGGAGCGCCGCTGCCCGGACTGCGGGACCCCGGTGCCCGGCGTGTTCCCGGAATCGCCCGGCTCCCGGGACGCGAGCCGCCTGCCGGTTCGCCTTGCCCGCTGAGAACTCGGCTAGCTCGACGCGGCGGAGGCGATCTCGCCGCCCCCGGACGCCTGGTGCCGGGCGAGCTCACGATCGGCGAGCTCGTACCCCTGCGCGATCAGCGCGCGCTTCGCCTCCCGTGTCCACGGCTTCTGGTTGCGGAAGCCGGGCTCGAGGCTGACCTCGCCGACCGCGGCGTGGACGGTGATCCGCGGCACGAGCCGGTCGTGGCGGAACGGGAAGCGCGCCGCCGCGAAGCGCTCCTCGACCGCGGCGGCCGTGCGTCGCCGTGCGTTCGGCCCCCGCACGTGCCGGCGCACGAGCTCGAGCACGTCGGAGCGAAGGGCGTCGAGCTCGCGGATCGACTCGTCCTTCTCGGTCGCGAACCGCTCCTCGAGCGCGTTGTTGCGCAGGATCGAGACCCGCAGCAGCCGCACGATCATGTCGACGAGGTGGGCCGGCTCGCCGCGTGCGGCCCGCTCCTCGGCCCGCGACAGCTCGGTGATCAGCGCCCGCACCGGCGGGATCCGCCGGAAGCGCTCCAGCCGGCGTCGCAGGTGGGAAAGGCCGCCCGCGCCGAACGGCGGGTACCGGGGCAGGTAGCGGAAGCCGATGATCGTCTCCACCTCGGGGTGGTCGTAGGCGTAGCCGAGCGGGTAGTTCCGCACCCAGCCGCCGTCGGTCGCGATGCGGTCGCCCACCCGGAGCGGCAGGACGAGCGCGCTGATCGCCGCCGAGGCGAAGACGGCCTGAGCGAAGATCTCGGGCGGCGTCTCCCGGGACGAGTAGACGAGCTCGCGCGGGTTCGTCCCCTCCTCGTCCGCGTCGTCGGTGACGTCGGTCGCCACCACGACCAGCTCGATCTCCGCCTCGGCGAGGCGGCGGGCGAGCGCGACCAGATCGCCGAATCGCTCCTCGACGGTCCGCGGCAGGGTGTAGTCGTGCAGGCCGAGGAGCGGCAGCTGCCAGAGCCGGTGCGGGCGGAAGGCGTGCTCGGGGCGGAGCTCGAGGAGGAACTCCTCGAGGTCGTCGAGCCGGTCGAGGGCGGCGAGGGTCCCCGAGAGCGCGCCGGCGGAGGCGCCGAAGATCCAGCCGATCCGGGGCCAGTACTCCGACGCACGGACCCTCTGCAGGAAGCCGAGCTCCATCAGGACGCCGTTCATGCCGCCGCCCGAGAGCACCAGGGCCACGTCCCGCCGTTCCGTCACAGTCCGATGTTGCCTGTCCGCTCCGCTGCTGTCGAGACGAGCGAGGCCTTCTCGCGGAGGTACTCGTCGATCGCGGTCGCCGCCCGGCGACCCGCGCCCATGGCGAGGATCACCGTCGCCGCGCCCGTGGTGATGTCGCCGCCGGCGAAGACGCCGTCGCGGCTCGTCCCCCCGGTCTCCGTGTCGGCGACGATGCAGCCGTGGCCGTCGACCGCGAGGCCCTCGGTCGCCTGCGGAACGAGCGGGTTGGGCCTCGTCCCGAGCGCGATCACGACGAGATCCGCCTCGAGCACGAATTCCGATCCGGGAACGGGCACCGGGCGGCGCCGCCCGGACTCGTCGGGCTCGCCGAGCTCGGTGCGGATGCACTCGACCGCCTTCACCCAGCCGTCCGCGTCGCCGATGAAGCGCGTCGGCAGCGTCAGCCAGTCGAAGATCGCGCCCTCCTCGACGGCGCGCCGGTAGTCCTCGGCCCGCGCCCCCTTCTCCTCCTCGGAGCGCCGGTAGACGATGTGCGCCTCCTCGGCGCCGAGGCGGATGGAGCAGCGGACCGCGTCCATCGCCGTGTCGCCGGCGCCGATCACGGCCGCCCGCCGCGGCCGCCGCACCGGCGTGTCGTACTCGGGGAAGGCGTGCGCGTGCATCAGGTTGACGCGCGTGAGGAACTCGTTCGCCGAGTAGACGCCCTTCAGGTTCTCGCCGGGGACGTTCAGGAAGACGGGCTGCCCGGCGCCCGTCCCGACGAAGACCGCGGCGAAGCCGAGCCCCCTCAGCAGCTGGTCGATCGTGACCGTCTTGCCGACGATCACGTCGCGCGCGAACTCGACGCCCATCGCCTTCAGGTTCTCGACGTCCTGGTCGACGATCGCCTTCGGCAGCCGATACTCGGGGATGCCGTAGCGGAGCACCCCGCCGAAGGCGTGCAGCGCCTCGAGCACGGTCACCTGGTAGCCGCGCTGGGCGAGGTCGCTGGCCGCCGTCAGGCCAGCCGGCCCGGAGCCGACGATCGCGACCTTCTCGGCGCGGCGCACCGGATGCACCAGCGACGGCGTCCCGCCGTGCGCGCGCTCCCAGTCGGCGACGAAGCGCTCGAGCCGCCCGATCGCGACCGGCTCCTGGCCGTCGTGGGCCAGCACGCAGCGGCTCTCGCACTGGTGCTCAACCGGGCAGACCCGGCCGCAGATCGCGGGCAGCAGGTTGCGGCGCCGGATCGTGCGCGCGGCCTCGTCGAAGCGCCGCAGGGCGACGAGGCGGATGAACTCGCGGATCGGGACGTTGACGGGGCAGCCCTCCTCGCAGAGCGGGTCCTGGCACTGCAGGCATCGCCGGGCCTCGACCACTGCCTGCTCCTCCGTGTAGCCGAGGGCGACCTCGTCCCAGCTCGAGCGCCGCTCCTGCGGGTCGCGGGAGGGCATCTCGGTCTTGTGCGGGTAGACGATCGGCATCGCTAGACCGTCACCTCCGCCTCGGCCAGCTCGCAGGAGACGCGCTCGTCCTCGGCGTACATCGCCTTGCGGTCGGTCACCTCGTCGAAGTCCACTGCGTCCGCCGGGAAGAAGGGGCCGTCGACGCAGGCGAACTTCGTCTCCCCGCCCACCGAGACGCGGCAGCCGCCGCACATGCCGGTCCCGTCGATCATCAGCGGGTCGAGCGAGACCAGCGCGGGCAGGTGCCACCGTGCCGTCGCCTCGGCGACCGCACGCATCATCGGCATCGGCCCGACGGCGAAGCACGAGGTGTAGCCGGCGCCCTCGGCGAGCAGCTCCTCGAGGCGGCCCGTGACGAGGCCGTGGTAGCCGAGCGAGCCGTCGTCGGTGCAGACGTGGTACTCGTCGCAGGCCGGCCCGAGCAGGTCGCTCAGGATCACAAGCCCGGCCGTGCGCGCGCCGACGATCGCCGACACGCGGACGCCGCGAGCCTCGAGCTCGCGCGCGAGCGGGTAGATCGCGCCCGCGCCGAAGCCGCCGCCGATCAGCACCGCGTGGCCGCGGTCGGGCAGCTCCACCGGCGCTCCGAGCGGGCCGGCGAAGTCGAGGATCTCCTCGCCCACCTCGAGCGCGCAGATCAGCGCGCTCGTCCTCCCCACGTTCTGGACGACGATCGTGATCGTCCCGGCCTCGCGGTCGAAGTCGGTGATGCTGATCGGGACGCGCTCGCCGGTCTCGCTGACGCGGAGGATGACGAACTGGCCGGGAGCCGCGTTGCGCGCGACGAGCGGCGCGCGCACGACGAGCAGCGTCGTCACGTCCGTGAGCGGGCGCTTCTCGATCACTGTCGCGGTGGTGTCCATCACAGGAGCGGGTGCTCGTCCATTGCCTTGAGCCGCTGCCAGCGGCGCTCGATCTCGGCCTCGATCGCGCCGAGCTGGTCTTCACGACCGGGCTTGCAGAGGTGCTTCGTCTTGCCCATCAGCCGGAGCCAGGCCTCGACGGAAACGCGCCGTCCGACCGCCTCGGGGTCGTAGGTGATGCTCGTCTTCCCGCGCTCGATCTCGTAGAGCGGGAAGAAGCAGGAGTCGACCGCCGCCTGGACGACCTCGACGCCGGCCTTGTCCTCGGCCTTCCAGTTCAGCGGGCAGGAGATCAGGATCTTCCCGTAGGCCATCCCCTCGTGGTGCGCGTACCACTGGGCCTTCGCCGCCTTGGCGACCAGGTCGTCCGGGAAGCCCTCGACACCGGTGAAGACGTAGGGGATGTTCGTCGCGGCCATGATCTGCGGCATGTCCTTGTGGTGGAACGCCTTGCCCGACTCGGCCGGGCCGACGTGGCTCGTCGAGGTCATGTGGCCGAGCGGTGTCGAGTAGCTGAGCTGCGCGCCCGTGTTCATGTAGCCCTCGTTGTCGTACTCCACGACGATGAAGCCGTGGTTGCGGATCGCCGCGCCGATCGCGGCGCCGGTGCCGATGTCCATGCCGCCGTCGCCGGTGACCATCACGAAGGTGATGTCGTCGCCCGCGGGGAGCTCGCCGCGGCGGATGCGCTCGTGGAACATCTCGACGAGGCCGGAAAGCGTCGCGGCCCCGTTCTGGAACAGGTTGTGCACGTACGTGATCCGGTGCGAGGTGAACGGGTAGCCGGTGCTGACGACCATCGCGCAGCCGGTCTGGTAGAGGACGACGATGTCGCCCTCGAGCCCCTTGAAGAAGGTGTTCAGCGCCGGGAAGACCCCGCAGCCGGGGCAGGCGCTGTGGCCGGGGGCGACCGCCTTGGGCCGGGCCGCCAGCCGCCAGGCGGGCGGCGTCTCGACCTGCAGGCGCCCGTCCGGGCCCTGCTCGACCAGGATCTCCCCGCCGGTCTCGGTCTCCTCCGGCGTGAGCGCGGGCAGGCCCGTCCTCGCCGGAGGGCGAACTCGCGGCACCACGCCGTAGTAGTCGTACGGCAGGTCGACCTTCCCGGCCTCGGCCGCCTCGAGCGCGAGCCGGAAGAGCGCCTCGGCGTCCTCGGCGTAGAAGTCCCTCCCGCCGAGGCCGTAGATCCGGTCCAGGCAGAGCGTGTCGTTGTCGGGGTCGTCCTTCAGCGCCGACTTGACCTCGTGGCCCAGGTTGCCTCCGTGCCCGCCGTAGGAGTCGGCCCGCTCGCCGACGACGAGCGCGCGCACGCCGCGCAGCGCCTCGCGCAGCTCCGCCGCCGGGAAGGGACGGATCAGGTTCGGGCTCACGACCCCGGCCCGGATGCCCTCCTCGCGCAGCCGGTCGGCGGCGTCCTTCGCCGTCTCGGCGGCCGAGTTGAGCAGGAAGAGCGCCACCTCGGCGTCCTCGAGCCGGTAGCGATCGAGGACGTCGTAGCGGCGGCCGCTCAGCCGCTCGTAGGCGGCGAGCTCCTCCGGGACGACGCGCTGCGCGGTCTCCATCGCGATCGCGAGCTGGTACTTGTTGTTGATCAGGTCGGGGTCGTTCATGTACGGCCCGATCGTCACGGGATGGCGAGGGTCGAGCGCGGTGACGCGCTCGGGGACGGGCCCGAGGAAGTCGCGCACGGCCTGCGGGTCGGCGAAGTACTCGACCCGGCGTTTCTGGTGGCTCGTGAAGAAGCCGTCGAAGGCGACGATCGCCGGCAGCTGCACGTCGGGGTGCTCCGCCACCCGCAGCGCGACGATGTTCAGGTCGTAGACCGCCTGCGGGTCGCGCGCCAGGAAGATGAGCCAGCCGGCGTTGAGGGCGAAGTAGATGTCGGAGTGGTCGCCGCGGATGTCGAGCGGCGCGCTCACCGAGCGGGTCGCGATGTCGAGCAGCATCGGGAAGCGGGTCCCCGACTGCACCGGGAGCTGCTCGAGCGAGTAGAGCAGCCCCTGCGAGCTCGTCGCGTTGAAGACGCGCCCGCCGCCGGTCGAGGCGCCGTAGCAGATGCCGGCCGCGCCGTGCTCGCCGTCGGCCGGGATCATCACGATCGTGTGCTCGCCCTCGGCGCGCATCGCGTCGAGGTTCTCCGCGATCTCCGTCGACGGCGTGATCGGGTAGTAGCCCATCACGTGGAAGTCGATGTGCTTCGCCGAGATCGCGGCCATCTCGTTGCCGCTCTTGAAGTCGGTGACCTGCTCGACGGTCGTCGGTGCAAGCGTCGTGGCCATCAGCCCGTCCTCTCCAGCTCCGGGTAGAGCGGCACGCGGTGGGCGTCCGCCCAGCCCTCCTCCTCGCGGATCTCCGTGAGAGCGCCGGTCGGGCACACCTCCGTGCACTTGCGGCACCCCTTGCAGTAGCGGTAGTCGATCCCGCGCAGGCGCACGGCCTCGTCGGGCTCCACCTCCCAGACGAAGCAGAGGTCGGGGCAGACGATGTCGCAGAGGCCGCAGTGGACGCACTTCTCGAGCTCGAGCGCAGGCAGGAACCCCTCGCGGGAGATGCTCAGGTCGCGGACGACGCTGCTGGCCGGCTCGAGGATCGTCCCGCCGATCGGCGCCTCGAGGTACCCGTACGAAGGCGGAGGGCGATCCGGCTCCGGCAGGGGCTCGTCCCCCGTCGCCGCGTAGGTCTCGTGCCGCACCTCGGCGTAGCCGCGGTCGAACGTGCGCAGGTTCGCCTCCACGAGCTGCGGGTAGCGGCGGCCGAGCCTCGCGGCGAGCGTGTCGCGGATGACGTCCGGCTCCAGGCACGGGCAGAAGCGGGCGGCGGCGCCGAGCATCGCGCTGTTCACCCGCGTCGACTCCTCGACCGCGATCTGCAGCCCGTCGACCACGGCGACGGTGCCCGCGCGCAGCCCGAGCCGCTCGCGCGTGGCGCCGGGATCGGAGGGGGTGTTGACGACGATCGTCCCTTCCGGCCCGAGGCCGGCGAGCACGCCCGGCGAGCCGACGAGGGCCCGGTGGAAGACCACGACCACCTGCGGCCGCTCGATCGGGTCGCTGCGGCGGATCTCGCCCGCGGCCGCGCAGAGGCGCACGAACGACCGGACGGGCGAGCCCTTCTTCTCCGAGCCGTACGAGGAGAAGTGCGAGCCGTTCAGGCCGCAGCCGAGCACGCCGGCCTCGGCGAGGATCTGCCCCGCCAGGTGCGCGCCGAGCCCGCCGATCGACTCGAAGCGAACACCGAAGAACCCGTCGGGCCCGGCGCCGGGAATGCCCGGCGACGTCTCCGCCGGCTCGGGAGGACGTCCGTTCGCGGCCACGGGACCCCTACGCCCCGATCAGGTCCGGCGGGAACTCGTCCCGGCCCCAGTCGTAGTCCCAGCGCGGCGAGCCGGGCTCGCTCTCGGCGGGCGGGTGCTCGGCGCGGGGCGCGAGGGCTGCAGCGGCCCGCCTGACGAGCTGCGCGGTGCCGGCCTCGGGCTCTCCGGTGAGCGGCGCGAGCAGGCAGCACGCCTCCGCGCTCGCCTCGACCATCGCCCTGGCGCGGGCGGCCGTGAACTGCGCCGCCGGGTCTCGCAGCGCCGCGCCCGGGGACCCTCCCGCGTCGACGAGCTCGTCGCGGAGGTAGAAGAGCTCGGCGACCAGGCCCCGGAGCTCCGCGCCGTCCGCCTCGCCTCCGAGCTCGTCCAGCAGTCGCGGCGTGAGCCGGAAGCGCTCGGCCGGCGCGAGGCGCGCGACGGCTCCCCACCCCGAGGCGTCGCTCTGCCGCAGCGCACGGTTCAGCCGCGCCTCGAGCGCGAGCGCCGCGAACACGAGCGCGCGGCGGCACGCGTCCAGGCGCGCCGGCGAGGCAGCGGCGTCGGGCCGGGCCTCCGTGTCGGGCCGGAAGCTGTCGACGCCGGAGGCGACGAGCGTCCGGCGGTCGGCCTCCGGCACGTCGCATGCGTCCAGGAGGGAAGCCAGCGCGTGCACCAGCCAGGCGTCGGCGAGATCGGCGGCGCCCGGTAGGCCGGGCACCACGCCTACCCGATCCTCGAGCCGCGCCACGCGCACCGACAAGCGAGCCCTCCCGCTGTCCGACTACGCGCACTCTCGCTCCCGCACCGTGGCGTACGCATCCGAGATTTCTCTGGTCGGCGCTGCACCGAACTACGGACGATGGAGTGCACGCCCCGACGCGAGCCGCCATCATGCGCCGGTGGAGACGCGCGGCGCTCACGGCGGCGAGCTAGGCTCGCTGGAGGCGGTCATCTTCGACCTCGACGGGGTCGTCACGCAGACGGCGCACGTTCACGCGGAGGCGTGGAAGCAGCTCTTCGACGAGTACCTCGAGGAGCGGGCGAAGCGGCCGGGCGAGTCGTTCGAGCCGTTCGACCTGCCCTCGGACTACCTGCGCTTCGTCGACGGCAAGCCGCGCTACGACGGGGTGGCGAGCTTCCTCGCCTCGCGCGGCGTCGAGCTTCCGCCCGGATCGCCGGACGACCCGGAGGACCGCGAGACCGTCTGCGGGCTCGGCAACCGCAAGAACCGCTACTTCCTGCGCGCGCTGGCGGCACGCGGGGCCGATCCGTACCCGACGACGCTCGAGCTGATCGCGACGCTGCACGAGCGCGGCGTGCGCACCGCGGTCGTCTCGTCCAGCAAGAACTGCGCGGCCGTCCTCGAGAGCGCCGGCCTCGGCGGCCTCTTCGAGGTGAAGGTGGACGGCGTCGACGCCGCCGAGCTGGGACTTCCGGGCAAGCCCGACCCCGCGCTCTTCCTCGAGGCCGCGCGCCGGCTCGGCGTCGAGCCGCGCCACGCGGCCGTCGTCGAGGACGCGCTCTCGGGCGTCGAGGCGGGCCGCCGCGGCGGGTTCGCGCTCGTCGTCGGGGTCGACCGCGCGGGACAGCGCGACGGGCTCGCCGCCGCGGGCGCGGACGTCGTCGTCGGCGATCTCGGCGAGGTCACGGCATGAGCACGCTACGCGTTCGGCTTGGCTGGAGATCTCGGATTGCACGTCATAGCTCCGTCCACCGAACCGCTCGCGAGGTTGCCCAATGAGCGCGTGGATCCTCGAGTACACCGGGTTCGACCCCGCGACGGAGGGCCTGCGCGAGGCGCTCTGCACGCTCGGCAACGGCTTCCTCGGGACGCGCGCCGCGGCGCCGGAGTCGCGGGCCGACGGCGTGCACTACCCGGCGACCTACGCGGCCGGGATCTACAACCGCCTCGCCACCACGATCGCCGGGGTGACCCTCGAGGACGAGAGCGTCGTCAACCTGCCGAACTGGCTCCCGCTGACCTTCCGCGCCGAGGACGGGTGCTGGCTGGAGGACGCCGAGCTGCTCGAGCAGCGCCTCGAGCTCGACCTGCGCCGCGCCGTGCTGACGCGCTTCGCCCGCGCGCGCGACGACGCCGGCCGCGTGACGCTCCTCACCCAGCGCCGGATCGTCTCGATGGACGACCCGCACCTGGTCGCGCTGGAGACGACGGTCGTCCCCGAGAACTGGTCGGGGCGGCTGACGGTGCGCTCGCTGGTCGACGGCAACGTCGGCAACCGCGGCGTCGCCCGCTACCAGGCGCTGGCCGGCGACCACTTCACGGGGATCGAGACCACGCCGCTCGACGAGGAGACGGTCGTCCTGCGGGCGTCGACGACGAGCTCGCGGATCGTCGTCGCCGAGGCCGCCCGCACGCGGATCGAGCGCGACGGAGCCGCGGCCGCGGCCGAGCGGTCGCTCGTGGGTGAGGAGGGCGCGATCGGGCTCGAGCTCGCCGTCGAGGTC
>DATIFC010000110.1:0-4303 GCA_035455445.1 Gaiellaceae bacterium
GGTGACCGCCGTGCAGCGGTTCCACCGGCCCAGGCGGGCGGTGAACGTCCCTCGGGCGGTCGTGCGCACGACGACCCGGACCTTGGTGCCCGTGGTCTCGCTCGCGGCGGTCACGTGGACCTGCTCGCGGAGCTTGAAGCCGGTGCCCTGGACCTGAAGGGGCGCCCGCTTCATCAGCTTCAGAGTCGGCTTCGCGGCCGTGCCGCCCGACGCGGAGGCGACGGCGATCCCGACGAGGGCCACGGTCGCCGGAAGAACCAGGAATGCTCTCGTCATGTCGATCGACATGCCCCGAAAGCGCGAGATCTAGTCCGGCTCGTCGCTAGTACGCCCACCGCGCCGCGACCGGTCCAAGGGTGTCGCATGCGATGCCCGTCAAGAGGTCGCGCGGTTCATCCGCGCGGCCGCTATCGAAGCGTGCCGCTGCTCGTCCGCGCGGTACGAGCTGCGCACGAGCGGCCCCGCGAACACCGAGCCGAAGCCGAGTGCCTCGCCCTGCTCGCGGAACCAGCGGAACTCGTCCGGGTGCACCCAGCGGTCGATCCCAGCGTGCTTGGCGCTCGGCTGGAGGTACTGCCCGATCGTGACCACGTCCACCCCGTGCCCGCGCAGATCCCGCATCGTCTCGACCACCTCCTCGTTCGTCTCGCCGAGCCCGACGATGATCCCGGACTTCGTCAGCACCGGGTAGTCGGCGAGCTCCTTCGCGCGCTCGAGCAGCCAGAGCGCCTTGTCGTAGCTCGCCTTCGCGCCGCGCATGCGCGCATGCAGGCGGCGGACGGTCTCGATGTTGTGGTTGAAGACGTCGGGCCGCTCGGCGAGCACCGTCCGCAGCGCCTCCTCCTCGACGCCGAGGAAGTCGGGCGTCAACACCTCGATCGTCGCCTCGGGCACCTTGTGCTTGAGCGCGCGAATCGTCGCGGCGTAGTGACCGGCGCCACGGTCGGGCAGGTCGTCGCGGTCGACGGAGGTGACGACGACGTGCTCGAGGCCCATCTTCGCGGCCGTCGCCGCGAGCCGCAGCGGCTCGAGCGGGTCGGGAGGCGACTCCGGCCTGCCCGAGTGGACGTAGCAGTAGCGGCAGGCGCGGGTGCAGGTCTCGCCGAGGATCTGGAAGGTCGCCGTCCCGCGGCCCCAGCACTCGGCGATGTTCGGGCAGCGGGCCTCCTCGCAGATCGTGTTCAGCGAGGCCCCGTGGATCAGCTTGCGCACGTCGAAGTAGGCGGAGTCCGCGCTCGGGGCGCGGACCTTCATCCACTCCGGGCGGCGAGGGCGGTCGGCGACGGGGCGAGACGTCTCCATCCCGGCACAGTCTAGTAACCGGACTGGCTCGTCCGTTTCTGGTACCGTAACCGGACTCTGTCGTCCGGTTTTCAAGGAGCACGATGAGCAGCCGTGAATCCAGCAAGTGGGTCGTCCTCGTCCTGGTCTGCCTCGCGCAGTTCATGGTCGTCCTGGACGCCACGATCGTGAACGTCGCCCTGCCCTCGATCCAGACCGACCTCGGTCTCAGCGAGGCCAACCTCCAGTGGATCGTCAACGCCTACACGCTCGTGTTCGGCGGCTTCCTGCTGCTCGGTGGACGGGCGGGCGACCTGATCGGTCGCAAGCGCCTGTTCCTGGCCGGCCTCGTGGTGTTCACGGTGGCGTCGCTGCTCAACGGCCTGGCGGTGAACGAGGGGATGCTGATCGGCTCGCGCGCCCTCCAGGGCCTGGGAGCTGCGTTCATCTCCCCCGCCGCGCTCTCGATCATCTCCACCACCTTCGCCGAGGGCGCCGAGCGGGCGCGGGCGCTGGGCGTCTGGGCCGCGATCGCGATCGGCGGCGCGGCGATCGGGCTGATCCTCGGCGGCGTCCTCACGCAGGTGTTCTCCTGGCCCTGGATCTTCTTCGTCAACGTGCCGGTCGGGGCGGTGGCGTTCGCCCTCTCGCTGCGGCTCGTCCCGGAGTCGAAGGACGAGCACGCGCACCGCGCGTTCGACGTTGCCGGCGCGGTCAGCGTGACCGGCGGCCTGATGGCGCTCGTCTACGCGATCGTCAAGGCCGAGACCGCCGGATGGGGCTCCGCCACGACGATCGGCTTCTTCGTCCTCGCCGCGGTCCTGCTGGCGTCGTTCGTCGTGATCGAGCTGCGCTCCAGGGCGCCGCTCGTCCGCCTGTCGATCTTCCGCGTCCGGTCGCTCCTGACCGCCAACGTCGTCATGCTCCTGGTCGCCTCCGGGATGTTCGCGATGTTCTTCTTCAACACGCTCTACATCCAGCGCGTGCTTGGCTACGGGCCGCTCGAGGCAGGTCTCGCCTTCCTGCCCTTCACGGCCGGGGTGATGGTCTCCGCCGGTCTCGCGTCGCAGTTCGCGCCGCGCGTCGGCGTTCGCCCGGTGGCGGCGCTCGGCATGATCGTGACCGCGGTCGGGATGCTCCTGCTCGCGCGGCTGCCGGTCGACGGCTCGTACCTTGCCGACGTGCTGCCGGCGCTCGTCGTGACGTCGCTCGGCATGGGCGCGGTGTTCATGCCGCTCACGCTCGTCGCGACCACCGGCCTCGAGGACGACGACCAGGGACTGGCGTCGGGGCTCTTCAACACCTCGCAGCAGATCGGAGGCGCGCTCGGCCTCGCGATCCTCTCGACCGTGGCGGCGAGCAAGACGACCGCCGCCGGGGGGTCGGGCGATCCCGCGGCACTCGTCACCGGCTTCCACTGGGCCTTCGCCGGCGCCGCGCTCTTCGTCGTCGGCGGGCTCGCGACGATGCTCGTGCTGCTGCGGCGCCGGCACGTCGAGCGGATCGAAGCCGAGGCCGCGCCCGCGCCGGCGGCATGAGCACGCAGCTTCGGGCAGACGCCCAGCGCAACCTCGCCCGGGTTCTCGACTCGGCCGCGGAGCTCTTCGCCGAGCGCGGGTGCGACGTCAGCGTCGACGAGATCGCCCGGCGGGCGGGCGTCGGCCACGCGACGGTGTTCCGCCGCTTTCCGACCAAGGATGCCCTGATCGCGGCCGTGGTCTCCAAGCAGATCCGCGACCTGGCCGCCTTCGTGGAGGAAGCGCTCGTCGAGGAGGACGCGGGCGAGGCGTTCCGCGCCTTCGTCTGGCACGCGGGCGAGATCCACGCCCGCGACCGTGCGCTCTACGAGGGCCTGCCGCGCTGTGTCGAGATGCCCGAGGTGGCCGAGGCGAAGGGCGAGCTCAACGAGCTGATCGAGCGGCTGATCGCACGCGCGCAGGAGGCCGGCGCGTTGCGGCGCGACGTCGCCGCGGACGACGTCTCGACGCTCGTCGGCTCGGCGATCCGCGGGGCGCTCGACTCGCCGGAGCCGGAGCTCTGGCGGCGCTACGTCGAGGTCGTGCTCGACGGGCTCTCGACCGCGTAGAGCGGGCCAGGTTCACCCGAGCGCGAAGCAGACAGTCGACCCACAGGTCGCCGAGGCCGTGATCGTCGCCCTCAGCCGGTAGTCGCGCCGCCGAAGACCGAGCTCTCGACCACGTAGAAGAGCGCGATCCCGCCGAAGAGCGCGACGCTCGCAAGCGGGCTGACGAGCGCGACGAGAGTGGCTGTGAGGTAGACCGGCGCGCCGGGGAGGTAGCTCCGCGTGATCCCGTTGACCGTGCGCGGGTCGGAGTCGTCTTTCAGCAAACGCCGTCCGCTGATCGCGTAGAGCCAGAGACAGAGGTAGCAGACGGCCATCACCGTCATGGTCGCCCCGTACGCGAGCGCTGCCGGCTCGAGCTCCCGGGTGTCGCGGAAGTTCTCGGCGACGAGCCGCGTCGGGAAGGGAAGGAAGGCCACGCAGAGCAGCAGGAAGACGTTGAGCATCAGGAACGTCCGGTTCACCCGCCCGAGCTGGCCCATGACCGTGTGGTGATTCGACCAGATGATCCCGATGGTCACGAAGCTGACCGCGTACGCGATGTAGGACGGCCAGATCTCGAGCAACCGGTCGCCGATCGCGGTGCCGCCCTCCCGCACCTGCGCATCGACGTTCAGGATGAGCAGCGTCGCCGCGATCGCGAAGACGCCGTCGGCGAACGTCTCGAGCCGCGACGTGCTCACGCCGACGAGTCTACGGCGGCCTCCAGCTGACGCCGCTGCACCGCGGGAGTGTTTAGGCGGCGCCGGCCACGCCGCTCTGGACCTGGTGCGCCGCGAGCAGGTCGTGCGGAGCCTCGCTGAGCTCTACGCCGAAGACCTCCGCCAGAGCGGCGACCGCGTACGGCCGCACCTCGCCGAGACTCACCCGGCGGCCGAGCTCGCGCGCGATCGTCGTGAACGCCGCGTCCTCCAGGCCGCAGGCCGTGATCCACTCCGT